>JAIEQX010000353.1 GCA_019747375.1 Beijerinckiaceae bacterium
CGCTTGACGCCCTGGCCGAGCCCGACGAGCAGCTCACCGCCGCTGCCTTCGGTCCCGCCGGGCCCCGCGCCCGCGCGGCGAAAATCTGGATCATGCGCGGCCCGATCAAATGGGTGGGCGTCAGCCTTCTGCTGACCGCCGTGGCGTTTACGTTTCTGTAACCAGCGCCAGTCAGCCTCGGGTCAGCCCCGCCGCCTAGATTGCGGCGTCAACTCCAACTCGGGCCCACGCCTCATGTCGCAAGACGTCATCGAATCCCTTCAGATCCTGTGCGACCGCCTCCGCGACAAGCTGATGCAGCAGCCGGAATACCGCGCGCTCAAGAGCCTCGAAAAGACCATCGAAGAAATTTCGGCCTGCATGGGTTCGCTCGGCGCCGAAGCGCCCGCGCCCGATTTCAGCGCCCCCCCGATGATGGAGCCGCGCGGCCTCGACGCCTCATCCATGTCGATGCACCAGGGCGCCGCCAAAGTGGCGGACGTGCTCGCCGACGCCCTGATGGAGCGCAAGCACCAGCCCCGCTCCACCGCCGACCATCTGCCGAGCCACCGCGTCGCCTGACGGCGCGGGGCAAACAGCGTCGTCGCGAGGAACGCGGCGACGCGGCGCCCTCTCGATGCGCGCATCGCCCGGCCGCGTTCAGCCGGATTGCGCCGCTCCGCGCTCGCAATGACGGCCCAGGGTCGGGCGCGCCGAAACGGCAGCGTCGTGGCGCCAAGCGAAGCCTCCGCGACGATCACCGCCCCGGACGCCCCAAAACCCTGCTACTTGCGGATGTCTTCGTGCGGGATGAAGGAGAACTCCGGCACCAGGACGTCCTGCACGACGTCGGATTTCAGCCGGGCCTTCACTTCCGTCTTGATGTGCTCGCGAAAGGCCACGAGATCGAACTTCTTCAGATTGCGGAAGTCGAGCGACGGATCGGAATAGAGCAGCCGGAACGCTTCATCGAGAATGAAGGGATCGGGCGACACGTCCATTTTCTTCAGAAGCGCGACATCGGCCGTGTAGGACACCTGCGCGATGATGTAGCCGCGAATGGCGCCGCCCGCGATCATCGGCACGTTGAGCGGCTTCAGCTTGCGCAACTCGACCGCGACCGGCGCCGCCGTCACGGTGCTGGCGGCCTGTCCCTGCTTCATCTTCCAGAGCGTGGCCCCATAACTCGCGCCGAGCGCGACCGCGCAGACCCACAATCCGGCGACCAGTTTCATGATCATATGTAGGAGTCCCGGCCGATGCGGGCCGAATAGGTGCCGTCAGACGCGGCGTCCTGAATCGAATTCGCCACCAGATTGGCGATCTCTTCTGCGGCCGTCAGATGCAGCTTCAGCACGCGCTGGTTCTCGTCGAGCAGGTCGCGAAGACGCCCGAGCCGCGCCGCCAGAATGGGCGTGCGATCCTGCGCCGGCAGCACCCGCATGGCGCGGGTGAGTTCGAGCAGGCTGTAGTTCTTCTGATGATTGAGCCGCTCGAAATCGGCGCTGCCGAGCTGGCGCAACAGCGTGGTCTCTTCCTCGACCACCTGCGACAGACGCTCGACCGCCGTGATCACCGCCGCCCCCGCGCCGCCGCCCACCCTGTCCTGCCTTGGCTCGGTCATCATCTGAAAGCCCACGTATCAACCCTTTCCGAGCACGGTGTCGCGCAAGATGCCGAGGCCCTTGCCCTTGGTGAGTTCGGCCGACAATTTGTCGGCCAGCATCGAGCGCCAGATTCCGCCCGCATTGTCCTTGCCGAAATATGTGCCGCCATCCTTGGGCAGCATGGTCTCGACCATCATCTTGGCGATCATGGTTTCAAGGCCGCGCTTGGCCTCATCCATCCCGCCCTTGCCGGTGACGGCGCTGCCGGTCGGCGCGCCGAAGAACTTGGCTTCCGCCATCGGCGACCAGCGCGACGAGAATTCGCCCCCGACGGCGGCGGCCTTCTGGGCCAGCACATCGTTGAACATGTCCGCCCCCGCGGCTCCGACCTCGAGCAACTTCTGCTTCGCGGCCTGCGCGCGCGCAGGATCGGCCGCCATGGCGACTTCGAGAACGATATCGGAGAGAGGATTGATGGCCACGCGAAACTGATCCCTGATCGAACGTGCCGAATGATGCGCCGACGAGCTTACTTCAGGCTTGTGACGCGCGCCCATTCCTGATCCAGAAGCTCTTCAAGCATTTTCTTTTCGTCATGCTGGCGCTGCTCGCGCTGCACCGTGACATGCAGCCGCTCGATGCAGGCCGCGCGCGTCGCCGCTTCCTTGTAGCGCTGCTCGCAGGCGGCATGTTCGACATTGGCCCGCTGCTGCTGGATGAGGATCTTGCGCAGCACCGAGCCGCCGGTGCGCGCCAGCGCAAATCCCGGCGCGTCGTCGCGGCTCATCGCTTCGACCATCCGGATCTCCTCCTCGGCGAGGCGACGCTCTTCGGCCGCCGCGCGCGCGAGCCTGCTTTCGGCGTCGCGCCTGAGCTGGACCTGCACCTGGAGAAGACGCGACACATTGTCGAGACGCTTGCCCATCACCGCACCAGAAACTGCTGGAAGCCGATCAGGAAGCCCTGGAAGAAGGGCTTGCCGAGCGTCATCATCAAAACGAGGCCGCCCGCGATCAGGAACGGCATGGAGGCGAAATAGACCTGAATGGAGGGCGTCATCTTGTTGGCCAGCCCGAACGCGAAGTTCAGCGCCAGCGAGAGAACGAGAAACGGGCTGCTGATGCGCAGGGCCAGAAGCGACGCTTCGGTGAGCGCATCCGCCACCTCGGTGAGGCTGAAACGGGCCGGAATGCCGCCGCCCGGCGGCAAGGCGTTGTAGGACAGAAACAGGCCGCGCAGCACTTCGAGATGCAGGTCCGCCAGAAAGAACAGCAGCGTCGCGCAGAGCGTGATCATGGTGACGAGCGGCGGCGCCGCCTCGGTCTCTTCCATGGGAATGCCCGCAATGCCCGCCAGGCCGATCGACGTGGCGATGGCGGAAGCCATCATCTCCAGCATGAGAAAGAACAGCCGCGCCAGCAGGCCGATCATCAGCCCGATCAGCAGTTCGGTGAGAATGATGAACACGATGCCGGACGGCGCCGCCGGACGCAGAAGCGACTCGAAACGCTCGCTGAGCAGCGGCATGAAGGCGAGGCTGAGGCCGATGGCGATGAACAGCCGCGCCCGCACGGGCACACGCTGGCTCGACAGGCCCGGCATGATCATCACGCAGGCGCCGATCCGACAGAACACCACGAAGGCGGCGAAAACCGCAGCCGAAAGCGCTTCGCTCACGAGATGGCGCCGAGCGGACGGATTTCCACCCCGCGCGCGATCTCGAGATGCGACAGCACCGGAAGTTTCGTGAACATGCGCTCGACGATCATCCGCACATAGGGCCGCGCCTCCGGCGTGGTGATGAGCGCGAACTGGTGGCCCTCGTCGATGTGGCGGCGGATGACGGTCGACGCCTCGGCGGCGAATTCGTCCATCATCTTCGGGTCGAAATCGAGCTCGGTGACGTCGCCCTTCTGGTCGCGCTTGAGGGCCTTGTGGAAGGCGAGATCCCAGCGGTTGCCCAGCCGCAGCAGCTTCAGCACGCCATCTTCCATCAGGTCGCCGCAGATCTGCTGCGACATGCGCAGGCGAACATGCTCTGCCACCTGTTCGGCGCGGCGCGCATGCGGGGCGATTTCCGCGATGGCTTCCAGGATGAGATGCAGGTTGCGGATCGACACGCGCTCGGCCAGCAGCAGCTTGAGCACGGATTGCAGGCCCGAATAGGTGATCTGCGCCGGGCAGATGTCCTCGATCAGCTTCTTGTATTCCGGATCGAGCCGGTCGAGCAGGCCGCGCATGTCCTTGTAGGAAAGAAGTTGCGCGAGATTGTTGCGGATGACTTCGCTGAGATGCGTCAGCACGGTCGAACTGTTGTCGATCGACTTGAAGCCTTCGCGCTTCAGCTCCGACTTGAAGGATTCGGCCACCCAGACCGACTTCATGCCGAATGCCGGATCGACGCCCTCCTCATACGGGAGATCGGGCTTGGGCCCCTCGCCCGTGACGACGAGAAGGTCGCCGATGCGGATGTCGGCGGACGCCACCACCGTGCCGTGAATCTTGATCTGGTAGGATTTGGGCCCGATGATCAGGCTGTCCGACACCTTGATCTCCGGCACCACGAATCCGTACAGCATCGCGAATTTGCGCCGCATCTTGGACACGCGATGCGCCAGCTCGCCATGCGCCATCAGCAGGCGCGGCGCGAGCTGCTTGCCCAGCACCAGCTCGATCTCCACCGTGCGCAGGCTCTCCTTCACGGATTCCTGCGTCTCCACCACCTTGGCGGCGTCGGCCTTGCGCAACATCTCAGCATCGCGCGCGATGACTTCGGCGCGACGCTTGGGAATGATGTGGGCGAGAAAGCCCATCGAGGCGCCCAGCACCGCGAAGGGCAGGAACGGCAGGCCCGGCATGATCGCCAGCAGCGCCATCAGCATGGCGGCGACGAATAGCGCCGGCGGATAATGGCTGAGCTGGCCCAGCACCGCCTTTTCGGCCGAGCCGCGCGTGCCGCCCTTGGACACGAGAAGGCCCGCCGCCAGCGACACGATGAGCGCCGGAATCTGCGACACGAGGCCGTCGCCGACCGAGAGCTTGATGAACACGTCGGCGGCGCTCTGCAGCGACATGCCGTGGCGCGTCACCCCGATGATGATGCCGCCGAAAATATTGACCGCCAGGATGATGATGCCGGCGATCGCGTCGCCGCGCACGAATTTCGAGGCGCCGTCCATGGAGCCGAAGAAGGCGCTTTCCTCTTCGAGTTCGCGCCTGCGGCTCTGGGCTTCCTTGTCGTCGATGAGGCCCGCAGACAGATCGGCGTCGATCGCCATCTGCTTGCCCGGAATGGCGTCGAGCGTGAAGCGCGCGCCGACTTCCGCGATACGCGTCGCGCCCTTGGTGATGACGAGGAAGTTCACCGTGATCAGGATGAAGAAGACGATGAGGCCGATGACGAAATCGCCGCTCATCACCAGGTTGGCGAAGCCGCTGATGATATAGCCGGCCGCCGTCGTGCCTTCCGCGCCATGCGACAGGATGAGTCGCGTCGTCGCGATGTTGAGCGACAGGCGCAGCATGGTGGCGACGAGAAGAATGGTCGGAAAGGCCGAGAATTCGAGCGGCCGCTGGATCCACAGCGCGACCATCAGGATGAGGACCGACAGGGCGATCGACAGCGCGAGGCCCAGATCGATGATGATGGCGGGGATCGGCAGGAAGAAGATCGACAGAATGGCGACGATGCCGGCCGCAAACCAGATGTCGCGCAGTCCGGCGGCGCGCTTGTCAGCAGCCTTGATGAGGGCAAGATCGGTCATAAGTCCTCCGCAGATCCGATGCGGAGAATGACCTTTGAAGCTTGCGCGGAAATGCCCATGCGGCGGGCCCGCGCCGCAGGATCAGAAACCCTTCTCGATCCGCGAATAGACGTTCTGGGTAAACGCCAGCATCTGTTCGCCGATGAACGGCCCGCTCAGCACCAGAACCACGAGGATCGCGATGATCTTGGGCACGAAGGTGAGCGTCATTTCCTGGACCTGCGTCAACGCCTGCAGGAGCGCGACCCCGATGCCGACCAGCATGGCCGTGCCGACGGCGGGGCCCGACCCTTTCACGATCACCCAGAACGCCAGCTGGATGAGATCGAAGGCGTCGCTCTCGCTCATGCGGCGGAAATCGTGATGCCCGAGGTGACATTGAGCGTCGCGCCGGTGTCGAGCGTGGCGGTGACGCCGGTCGCGTCGATCTTGACGGACTTGACCACGCCCTTGGTGAGCCCGTCCGCCGAGGCCGCCAGTTTGCCGATCAGGCCGTCGGCCTGCGAGATCTGCGACATGGCCACCAGCGATTCGATCTTGCTGTTGAGCTGCACCGACTGCTCGACATTCGAGAACGACGCGAGCTGCGACAGGAACTGCGACGATTCCATCGGCTCCGTCGGATCCTGGTTCTGCATCTGGGTGACCAGGAGCTTCAGGAAGGAATTATAGTCGACGGTGTTCTTGTCGAGCGCCTTGGTGGCGGCGGGCGAGGTCGGCGTGCCGGCCGCGCTGGTGGGATTGACGATCATGTCGGGCTCTCCTCAGGCCGCCGGAAGGGTCATGCGCTGACGTTCCGGCGCGAAGATCTCGGCTTCGATCGGATACATCTTGCGGATGGTCTTGAGCGCTTCGAACCGGCGCTTGACCGCGAGCAGGTCGCGCACCTGCGCCAGACCCTTGAGGATCTCGGCGTTCTGGAACGTCTGCATCAGCACGTCGAGCATCTGCTCGGCCTGCGGCTCGGCCTTGCAGGACGGGTCCATCAGCATCACCTGGATGGTGAAATAAAGCTGGCGCAGCGGCGTGGTCGTGTTCTCGGGCGTCAGCACATGCGCCTCGAGCAGGAAGGTCACGTCGTTCATCAGCTCGATCGACACCTTGCGGTCGACCTTGATGACGGCGCCATTGAGATAGAGTTTTTCACCGGAACGTAGGGAGAGCTGCATGTTCTTCGGCCTTAGTTCAAACCGTCGCGAATGATGGCGTTGATGGATACGATTCCCTCGAGGTCGTCTGACTGACCTTTCCGGATGAGTTCGATTTCCTTGACCACCCATATGCCGATCGAGACGATCGACGCACGAGTCGCTTCGGGAAGCGCGTTACCTGGATTCAGAAGATCCTCTATGAGGATTGTCCAGAGCTGTTCAGTGAAGTGGAGAGCCTGGATTGCGGCCGAAGATTTGACGCCGGCCGACATGGCCTGCTCGAGAAGACGGATCGATTCGTCGAACGCCTGGCGTTCGCGCGAACGCTCTTCCTCGCTGCCGTCCTCGATGATCTCATCATAAGATACCTGATACATGGCGCACTCTTGGTTCAGATGTATTTCAGCAGGCCGAGTTGCTTGATGCGCGACGTGAGCGCATAGGCGGTTTCAATCTGGGTCGACAGACTGTTGTAGCGAACCGACATTTCGTAAGGGTCGACATCCTCGAGCGAGCCGAGATTGAGCGCGAGCGAATTGCCCTGGATTTCGAGCCGCTCCGTCGCGTCCTTGACCTGGCTCTGCAGGCTGCCGACGCGCGACTGGATCGCAATGACGCCTGTCTGGCCTTTCGCCAGCGCGCCGATCGCCTTGTCGAGCACGCCCGACGCCGTGGCTTGGCCCAGATCGTCGATGTTGAGCTGCGAGATCATCGTCAGCGCCTTGGTGATTTCGCGGAACGCCGGATCGTCGGCCGTCACCGAGCCATCGATGACTTCGCTCATCGAGATGCGCGAGCGCACGACCTTGTCGGAGGCGGAGGAGAACGACGCGCGCCAGTTCGTGTCGTCGAACAGCGCCTCGAACGTCCCGTCGAGAAACGCGTCCATCGTGGCCTTGGGAATGTTGACGGCGGCCGGATCGTCCTGCGCGAAGCCGAATTCAGCCAGGAAGGCCGCATCCACCGCCAGCTTGCCGGTGGCGGTCGCCGCGCCCGGATCGCTGGACACCGGCAGCACGTCGGTGTTGACGCCGGCGAACAGAAACTGGCCGTTGTAGCTCGTGTTGAGCTTGTCGTTCATCGATTTCAGCGCATCGGTGGCGCTCTGCTTGATCAGCGCGAGATCGACGCCGGGCGCCTTGGCGCGCACCAGCAGCTGCATCACGTCGCCGACGATCTGGCCGATGGAATCGAGATTGGTCTGCGTCGTGTCGAGACGAGCCGACACGTTGGCGTTGAGCGTCTTGATCGTGTCGAGCCGCTGGATCTGCTGGTTGAGATTGACCGAGACGCTCGAATCGAGGCCCAGGGCCAGGCCGCGGTCGGCGATGCGTCCGGTGCTGGCCTGAACCTGCACGATCGACATTTCGCGCTGCAGCTTGAGCACGGTCGAGCGCATCATCTGGGAAGACGAGAGATCCGAGACCCCGTTGGCCTTCATGGCTTACCTCACCGCCGCAAAGAGCGACTGCATCATCTGGTCGACGACAGAGATCAGCTTGGCCGACCCCTGGTAGGCGCGCTCGAGATCGAGCATCTTGGACATTTCCGCGTCGAGGCTCACGCCTGTCGCGCTCGACAATGTCTGCTTGGCGCGATCGAGCAGCGTGTTCTTCTGGTCGGCGTTGTTGGTGGTGACCTGGCGCAGCGACTCGATCCAGCCGACCGACGAGGACGCATAGCCGGCCAGCGAGGCGTTGCTCAGCGCGCCGCCCGACGAGTCGAAGGACTGCATCGTGTCGAAGGCGCTGATCAGGGTCTGATAGCGATCCGAAAAGGCGGCCGCCGAAGTCGTGTTCAGCTTGTAGTTCGGGTCGAGCGGATCGGAAATGCCGCCGTCGCGCAGCAGGAACGGATTGCCGCCCTGCGCCTGGTCGACCGTCGCGGCGATCTTGATCGTGCTGGCGAGCCCGGCCTGCAGGCCCGCGCCCGGCAGCGCCGTCGACACGCCGTCGCGAAACAGGCCGGCGCGCGGATTGGCGCCGTTGATGTCGGATTCCGCAAAGGCGTTGATGACGCCGCGCGCGATCTCGTCGAGCTGACCCTGGAAGGAGGGAGCCACCTGATCGCGCAATGTCGTCAGGCCCACAATATTGCCCGACTTGCTCTGCATCACCGCGCCCGGGCCGGTGACGGGCGTGCCGTCCACGATGACGGCGTTGCCCTGCACGCCCGGGCCGAAAACCGAGACCGGCTGGAACGTCACGGTGCGGGGCACGGAATCGAACAGCGTCGCGCCGCCGTCCGTGTAGATCTGCATGTCGTTGTTGGGCCGCAGCGTCGTGCGGATGCCCAGTTCGCTCGAAAGCTCCATCAGGATCTGGTCGCGCACGTCGAGCTGGTCGGTCACGTCGCGCCCGACGCCCGTATCGGCGACGATCTTGGCGTTGACGGCCTGGAACTTGGCCAGCAGCGTGTTGACCTTCTCGACCGACGTCGCGATCGAGGCGTCCGCAGTCTTGCGCACGTTCTGCACGGTCGTGCTGGCGTCGTTGAGCGTCTGCACGAGGCTCTTGCCGGCGTCCACGGCGTTCTGCGCCAGAACCGGACTGTCCGGGGCCGACGCCGCCTGCTGAAGCGCGTCGACAAGCGCGCCGAGACGCCCCGCCGGCGTGGCGTTGCCGAGCGCCGGATCGACGATCTGCTGAAGCTGGTTGACGCCGGACAACAGGGAATCCTGCGTTCCCGCGTCGGAATTGGTGCGGATGAAACGCGTGAACAGCGCCTCGTCGGCGCTGCGCGAAACCTGCAGAAGCTGAACGCTGCCCGTCGTGCTGACCGTGAGGTCCGCCGTCTTGCGCGAATAGCCGGGCTCGTTGACGCCGGCTATGTTGCGCGAAACGACATCCGTCTCCGCCGACCTGACCGTCAGCGAATTGCGTGCACTATTGAGGGCGGCGGTCAGGCTCATGAATCAGGATTCTCTAGGATCTCACGAACGAAGGTTCACGAGCACGTCGATCAGATCGGCGCTGGTCTGGAAGACTTTGGAATTGGCCGTGTAGCCGCGCTGGGATTCAATCATCGACGCCAGCTCCTGCGCGAGATCGACGGTGGAATCCTCGAGGCTGGACGACACGATCTTGCCGAGCCCGCCGGACTGCGCCGAGCCCACGACGATGCCGCCCGAATTGGCGGATTCGACATAGACGTTGCCGTTCAGCTGCTCGAGATTGTCGGGGCTGCGCACATTGGCGAGCGCGATCTTGTAGGTCGGCGTCCGCGTGCCATTGGCGTAGATGGAATAGAGCGTGCCGCCGGCGTCGATCTCGACGCGGTCGACGGCGCTCGGCGCATTGCCGTTCACCGCCGTGTCGATCACCGAATAGTTTGCGGCGAGCTGCGTGCTCTTCGTCAGGTCGAGATCGAGCGTCGCGCCGCCCGGCACCGCGATGCTCAGCGGCGATCCTGCGAGCATCTTGCCGTTGGCGGGATCGAAATCGAGCGTCTGCGTGGTGAGGGGGCCCGACGAATAGGGGAAGCCGCCATTGGCCGCGGCCGTCGCCTTGTCGAACACCGAGACTTCCCAGGTGTTGTCGGCCGTCTTGTTGAAATACATGTCGAGCATGATCGGCGCGCCGAGATTGTCATAGGCGACGATCGAGGACTTGCCGACGGTTTGCGACGTGGCGGAATTGGACGACGGCAGGTCCGCCGCCGGCGTGATCGCCGCCATCGAGGGCATGTTGGCGGTGAAGCTGCCGGTCGTCGACGGCTTGGCCGTGAGGGAGAGCTGGCCGATGGTGACGGCGGTCGTGCCGCCGATGCCGGCCGGGCCGCTGGCGACGGAATCGCCGAGCGGGAAGCCCAGCAGCTTGTAGCCCGCGGTATTGACCAGGAAGCCGTCTTCGTCGGGGAGGAACGAGCCGGCGCGAGTCAGAAAGGACGTGCCTTCGGGATCCATGACGACGAAGAAGCCGTCGCCGTTGATGGCGAGATCGGTGACGCTCGTCGTGCCGCGCAGCGCGCCCTGCGCGCTCGCCGACTGACGCACATGCGCGGTGACGCCGCCCGACATGTAATCATGCGTGGCCTGCTGGCCGAGAACGGTTTCGAATTCCGTCGATGCCTGCTTGTAGCCCGTCGTGTTGACGTTCGCGATATTGTCCGACACGACGGACAGTCGACTGGCCTGCGCATTCATGCCGGAGGCCGCAGTGCGCATCGTCCCGAAAAAGCTCATGAGTAGACCCCGTGGAGTACTGAACAGGCCTGAAGTTTAGCAACCGACACTTGCGCGAAGCTGGCGCGAAGCTTGTCCGAAAATGGAGCATGTCGCAGCCGAACTCACTATGGGTCCGGCTGGACCAGTTTGCGTGGACCAGCCCCGGCTTGTCAGCAGGTCAGGCAGTAACCGAGGTAACGCTTGGAATCGATCGGGTCATATCCGAGCCGCGCGCGCAGCTTCTTGCGCAGCTTGCTCATATGGCTTTCAACCACCGCTTCCTCGACGTTCTCGTCGAAGATTCCATAGACGGCGTTGAAGATCTGCGCCTTGCTGACGCGCTTGCCGCGATGCGTGACGAGATATTCCAGCATGCGGCGCTCGCGGCGCGGCAGCTCGATGACTTCGCCGTTGATCTCGGGATCACGGCCGTCGAAGAAGACGCGCATGTCGCCGACGGTGGCGTAGTCCTGGGTGATCTGCACGCGGCGGCGGATCGCATCGACGCGAGCGAGAATTTCACGCGCATGAACCGGCTTGCGAACGACATCGTCGACGCCGCAGGCAAAAAGCTCAAGAGTGTGCTCCAGCGAAGGAGCGTCGTTCATGGCGATGACGGGAGCGCGCGAGCGCTGACGAATGATTTTTGAAAACTGATTGCGATCGCGACAATCGCCGATCAGGAAGGCTTCCACCGCTTCGAGGTCCGAAGCCCCGGCGCTGTTGACCCAGTCGTGGAATTCCTCGGGAAAGAACGCCGTGAGGGAAACGCCCTCGCGGCCAAAGGAGGTGGTGTAACCGGACGCGACTATCTCGCGCTCATCGACGAAGACCAGCATGGTCTGCCTGTGCCTTTCAAGGAATCTGTTCGACGCTTGTTTTGGGAATCGACACTCGCAAAGCTCTCGCTCTCTGCTTGACCGCAACTTTGACGAGGATTGGTTAATGAACGTTTAACCAGCGGGTTTACAGAAGCTCCGCGCATTGTCGGTCCAGGCTCCAAGTCCAGACGAAACCATGTTCCCAATAACCGCACAAACATATCGTTTCTGGGCGGAAGTATTATTTGGACCCGCGTGATATCTCGCAACTGCCATCGTCCAACTACCTTCGCGCTGCTTCAGCTCGATGAGAAATCGCGCGCCGTAGTCGACGTTTTTCGTCGGGTTGAACATCTCCGCCACAGAGGCGAATTTTTTCCCGTGAAAGTAGTGATTGATCTGCATGCAACCGATGTCGATGAGCTTTGCGCCCTTCGATCGCGCAAGTTCCACTTGACGCATGGCTTCATTTACGTTCGGCGAAAACACCGACTTGCCCTCGACGTTGATGGCGTGCGGATCGAGTTTGCCGCGCCTCCCCGTCTCCGTCAGGCTGACCGCGTAGAGAACGTTGACAGGAACGCGATGCTGTTGAGATGCGCGCAACATTTCGCGCTCGCAGACATTGCTGCTCGCCTGCGGAACACGCGTGTTCTGGTTCGCAGAAGCGCTAGAGATAAAGACCGGCAGGAGAAGCGGCGCGATCGCGATGAGTGACGGTCTCGTCATGGTCTGGTCTTCCCGAAGATCTCTCATGGCCGCGCTGGCCCGGCGAACGATCGCCCGCATTGGTTGAAGCCTCCTGCTGTCGCGACGAATCGCTTCCCTGCTGGGCGCTGGAGCTGGAACCGCCGTTCTGATTCGCATTCTGGTTGCCTTGTGACAGGCCGCCCGAATCCGTCGGGGCCGCGGCGCGAATCGTCAGCGTGTCGACCTGGCATTGGTCGGTCTGCAGGCTGCGCTGCAGGGCGTCCTGGCCGCGCGTCATCATGTCGAGCGTCTCGGGCCGCGCCACTTCGATCTGGATGCTCAGCGCGCCGTTCGACAGGCGCATCTTCACGTTCACGGTGCCGAGCGCTTCCGGCTCCAGCTGGATGTTGAGCGTTCTGGCGGCGTTCGGCTGCGTCGTCTGCGCCTCGGCGGGCGCCGCTGTCGCCATCGTGGATCTCACTTCGCGCACGATTTCGCCGGCAACCTGGCGAACGGGATCGTTGACGACGGGATAATGCGTGGTCGTGGAGACGTTGCGCACGGCAACCGTGCGCGTCTCGTCCACGCCGGCCGTTTCCGCATTGGCGGCGCGCATGCGCCGCTCGAAGGTCGGGCCGAGATCGGCGCCATCGTCCGTCCCGCCGGTCTGCGCGGCGGCGGCCTCGTCCACGGCATCGGCCAGCAGGACCTCGGCGCGGCCCGTCTCGGTCTTGATCGGCTGTCCTTCGACCGGCTTGGCGCCGGTCTCGGGGCCCGCAGGCGCCTCCTTGCCCTTCTGGCCGGGAGCCGCTGCAAGCGCCGCAAAGGCCGCCTGCGCGGCCTGGGACGGAAGCCGCGATGCGCCTTCCTGACCCTCGGCCGCATTCGCCGCCAGCATGGCGAGCTGCTGTTCGGTCGGCGCCGGCGCGGCCGCCGCGTCGTCCGTCAGGCCGGCGGCGTCAAGGGGCTGGTTGGCGGGGCGCGGCAGGGCCTCGCCCTGTTCGGGAGCGGTCGATTTGGGCGCCTGCGCCTTGCCCGTCTCGGTCGACAGAACCTGCGCGAGAAGCGCCTGCCACATGGCGTCCGCCGAGGCCGGCGCCGGCGCGGATGCGCCGTCGGCCTTGTCGCTGTCCGGATCGAGCCGCTCGACCGCGCCGCGCTGCAGGGCCTCCCATTCGCCCGCCAGCTGATCCTGAAGGCTGGGCGTCAAGGCGCCGGGCGTCGGCGCG
>JAIEQX010000143.1 GCA_019747375.1 Beijerinckiaceae bacterium
GGCGCGGCGCTCAGTCACGCCGGCCAAGCGCGGATGGGACATCTAGGGCCAAGCCGCCCTTTGCCGACGCCTCATGCATCCAGCTGCACAATCCGCAGGTTGTTGGTCGTGCCGGCTTGAGCGAATGGAATGCCCGCCACCACGACGATAAATTGCCCCCGAGCGGCAAACCCCTCCGCCGCCGCCCGGGAACAGGCCTGCTCGACCATTTCCTCATAAGAATGAATATTCTCGGCCCATAGACTATGGGCGCCCCACAAGAGGCCGAGCCTGCGTGAGACGTCGATGTCAGGCGTAATGGCGAGGATCGGCACAGCTGGACGATTGGCGGCGATACGAGCGGCCGTCGTGCCGCTGGACGTAAAGGCGACGATCACCGGCGCATCGATCGTCACTGCAATATCCGCTGCCGCGGAGGCTATGGCGTGGGGGGGCGTGCGCTCGATCTCGGGTTCGGACGCCGCAATGATCGATCCATAGAGCTTGTGCTGTTCGGTGCGCGAAATGATCCGATCCATCATCTCCACCGCTTCCTTTGCGAAAGAACCGGTGGCGGATTCTGCTGACAGCATCACTGCGTCGGCGCCGTCATAAATCGCCGTCGCCACGTCCGACGCCTCGGCGCGGGTCGGCGCCGGCGAAGACACCATCGAATCCAGCATCTGGGTCGCCACGATGACGGGCTTGCCGGCGAGTCTGCAGGCTCGCACCAGCTCCTTCTGCCTGCCGGGCACGTCTTCATGCGGAATCTCGACGCCGAGATCGCCGCGCGCCACCATGACGGCGTCCGACAGGCGGATGATGTCGGTTATCTGCTCGAGCGCCGAGGGCTTCTCAATTTTGGCGACGAGACCAGCCCGATCTCCCACGAGAGCGCGCGCCTCGATCATGTCCGAAGCCTTCTGGACGAACGACAGCGCCACCCAATCGACCCCGAGCTTCAGGCCGAAGTCGAGATCGGCGCGATCTTTTTTGGTGAGGGGAGAAAGGTCGAGCACCGTCCCCGGAAGGTTGACGCCCTTACGATTCGATATGACGCCGCCGGCGATTACTTTCGCATCGATAAAATCAGCTCCCAGAGCCGCCACGCGCACGCGCACGCGCCCGTCGTCGATCAACAGGTCATCGCCTGGAAGGACCGCTTCGAAAATTTCCGGGTGCGGCAGTGGAATGGATGACTTGTCGCCATCTCCGCCATTCAGCACGAAGCGCAAGGTTTCGCCGGTAACAGCCATGAGTTTGCCGTCGAGAATCGTTCCGACGCGAATTTTCGGGCCCTGGAGATCGAGCAATATGCCGATAGGCCGGCCCACCTCTCCCTCCAAGGCGCGGATCGATGCATGGACTGCGGCATGATCGGCGTGCGAGCCGTGGCTGAAATTCAACCGGAACGTGTCGACGCCCGCGAGAAACAATGTCTTGAGCATTTCCGGAGAAGAGCTTGCGGGTCCTACAGTGGCTACGATTTTAGCTCGACGGTGACGGTGCATATCGTTTCGGCCGGAAGGCCGCCTTCAGGTGATGAGAATGGCGCGAATGTCGTTGACGTTAGTGAAAGTTGGGCCCGTGCGCACAAGGTCGCCGATCTTCTCGAAAAAGCTGTAGCTGTCATGTGCGAAAAGATGGTGACGCGGATCGCAGCCGGCGGTGCGTGCGCGCTCCAGCGTGTCAGGAGTAACGAATGCCCCTGCGGCGTCGTCGAAACCGTCTATGCCATCGCTGTCGCCCGCGATGGCGAACACGCCTGATTGCCCTGCCATAGCGATGGCGAAGCTGAGCAGAAACTCCGTGTTGCGTCCGCCACGTCCGGTCGGACTGTCGCCGATCGTCACCGTGGCCTCGCCGCCGCTGAGCAGCACGGCCGGCGCAGCGACGGGCGCTCCGTGAAGCTTTGCCGATTTTGCAATCCCTGCCAGGACGCGGCCGAGTTCGCGGCTCTCGCCTTCCAGCGCATCGCCGAGAATGAGCGGCGTCAGTCCCGCGCGCCGCGCGACCGCGGCCGCCGCCGACATGGCCAGCGAAGGCGTTGCGATCATCCGGATGTCCGTCGGGAATGCGCCGGGCTTGGGCGTCTCTTCGCCCCCGGCAAGCACCTGGCTTGCGGCGGCCGGCAGCTTCAGTCGATAACGTTCCACGATCTCGCGGGCCTCTCCAAGCGTGCTGGGATCGGGAACGGTTGGGCCTGACGCGATCGTTGCTGGATCATCGCCCGGCACGTCGCTGATCGCCAGTGTGACGACGCGGGCAGGGGCTGCGGCGGCCGCCAGGCGACCGCCCTTGATCCGTGAAAGATGCTTTCGGACGGTATTCATTTCGCCGATCGTCGCGCCGCTGACAAGCAGCGCGCGATTGACGGCTTGCTTATCGGCAAGGCTCATGTCGCCGGCCGGCAGCGTCATCAGGGCGGAGCCGCCGCCCGAGATCAGCACGATCACCAGATCATCTTTCGAAAGACCTTGCACGGCTTGCAAAATGCGGCGCGCAGACATCTGGCTCATGGCGTCGGGGACCGGATGCGCGGCTTCGAGAACGTCAATCCGCCCTGCGAGCGTCGCATGGCCGTAGCGCGTTACGACCACTCCCTCTAGGTCGACATCCGGCCAAGCCTGATCAACCGCCGCGGCCATCGCGGCGGACGCCTTCCCGGCCCCGACCACGATGCAGCGTCCGCGCGGCTTCTCCGGAAGGTTCCGCACGACGGCGGGCCCGGGAACGGCGCTGGAAATCCCCGCGTCAAACATGCTCGTGAGAAGGATTCGGGCTTGTTCCTCGTCCATAGCCCTGTCTTTCGCGACCCGGACACGACTGGGTCCGCCCAAAAATGTCTTTCGACCTCGGGTCGACGCAATAGCCGCTACCGTGCGCCGCCGCAACATGCCTTCGTGTTAAGGCGCGACAAGCCGTCGGGGCGCCGCCACCTGGCCCTGCATCAACCTGCGCGCGGTGCGATAGACGCCTGCGCTGTCGGCGATCCAGCGCCCCTCCAGCCGAACATCCGCCCCGAACGCCAGCAGTCCGGAAGGATTGGCGACCCGGATGGGCGCGTCGGGTGGAACGCGGCGCGCCAGCAGATTCGGCAGGGTGCCTTCGATACGGCACGCGACGGCAAGGCAGAGCGCGCTTGCCAGCGGCACGGCGCGATGCGGTCTCTCCATCGAGATCATGCGGGTGACGATGTCGTGGTCGTCGTCGAAGACAGCCTTGTCGATGGCCGTGAAGGCCTGTGGCGCCGCCACCATGGCGATGCGAGGACTCATCAGCGTCACGTCGTCCGGCGTCGCGCCCAGGCCCATCATCACGCCCGCGCGCCGGCGCAGACGATCGAGCCGCCCCATAAGCGCGCTGTCGGACTCGATGGCTTCGGGCGCCTCAGTTCCGGTCAACCCGAGGTCGGTCGCGCGTATGAATGCGGTCGGATGGCTGGCGTCCACGAGAGACATTGCAATGCCGCCTTCGCCCGGCAGCGCCACCAGATCGACGACATTTCCGGTGGGCAGAAGTTTGCCGGTCGTGGCTCCGCCCGGATTGACGAAATCGAGCCGCACGGGCGCGCCTCGTCCCGAAACGCCGGCAATTTCCATGTCGCCGTCGACAGCCGCTTGGCCGCCTTCCACCCGGAATCGCGCATGGATAATCTTCCGGGTATTGGTTTGGTGGAATCTCACCGTCACCTCACCATCATCCCGCTTCACCAGGCCTTCGTCGATCGCAAACGGCCCGACGGCTGACGACAGGTTCCCGCAATTGCCGGACCAGTCTGTCATCGGACGGTCGACCGCAAGTTGAATGAATGTGTAGTCGACATCTGCGTCTGGATGGGTCGACGGGCCAATGATGACGGCTTTGGAGAGCGATGAGATGCCGCCGCCCATGCCGTTCAGCTGTCTGCCGTAGGGATCCGGTGTGCCGATGACGCTCAACAGGATGGGGTCGATGGCTGCCCGCGTGGTCGGAAGGTCGCGTGCGTGGAAGAACACACCCTTGCTGGTTCCGCCCCGGTAAAAGCTCGCCGGAATCCAAGCCTGTGTCATTTCGTCAATCCTATTCGAGGCCAGCTGAGCCGCACTTCTACATATGGAAGCAGAAGAGCGGCAAGTCCTCGCGCATGCAAGGACTTGCTGAAAACGGCACGGCCTCGTGAACGTAAAGACGCGATCAAGCTCTTCTGCGGAACAGCTTGAGGGGAGCAGGCTCCTGTGCGCCGTGCAACAGTTTTTGCCCCCTCAGGTCCAGGCTCGCTGACAGATATTGCTCGAGCACCACATTCATCGCGACGCCGCCGAAAGGCGCCTCGGCCCCCTCGTCGTCAGACAGTTTGGCCCATGCGTCTTCAGCCGCCCTCAGCATGAACAATTCGACAGCGCGCAAGACGGATTCGGGAAGCGTCACCGCCCGGGACGCGCCGAAAGCATTGAGGCGGTCTACGAGATCTGGATCGAGTTGCGAGCTCATGCGTCTGGACAAGTCTTCCGGATCCTCCAGCCCCTGCCGTAATTCGAACAGTATGTCGTTGAAATTGGGCATGGATCGATCTCCAAATAAGCCTGCGTCGCCGCTCTGTTCGCCGATCAGAAATCAACGCCGCTGGAATAGCCGGCGAGCAGCTTCTCGATCTCTGGAATTGAATGTTTCGTCAGGTCCTTGTTGATCTCGGCCGTGATCTTCTTCTGCGCCTCCGGGGACAGCTCGCGACGCAATTCTCCGAGCGTTTTGGGCGGCGCAATGACAATGAGGTGTTTGAAGGATTTATTGGTGGCCGCAGCATTGATGCTGGCCGCAACCTCGGCGGCGAAGCGCGCTTCTTCGACCTCGTGCCAGTCCGATGCTTCGTAAGCGCTTCGTCGTTGGCCCACGCTGGAAAAAGAGCGGCCTGGTCGGTCCGTTCCCTGTTCTCGCGTTGCGGGCGACTCCTGCGTTTGCACCGACAGGCGGCGGAGATTCAACAGGTCCGCGTCGCCCTCATTATGCAACATGAGCGCCTTCTTGCCGTCGCCAATGAGAATCCAGTCACCGTTCCGCACGAGCAAACGCGCCATGTGCTCCTCCCAGTTTCCGCAGCCTTGCCGCGTTACTCTCGGGGGTTTCAGGGCGGCATGCATTGAGGTGCGTCAAGCTTCGCAAACGGCGGGCTAAGGCTTGGCCTTTGCAAAGGAGGCGTCGCAGGGCGCTTCAGCCGCGAGGCGTTATCCCTGCGAGATCACACCGGTCTGCTGAAGGCGGTCAAGGTCCGTCTCTTCGAAACCGAGAATATCTTTCAGCACATCCCGCGTATGCTGGCCCAGCAGTGGCGGCGGCAGACGATAATCGACCGGCGATTCCGATAACCGGATGGGGTTGGCGACGAGCGGCACATGCCCCGCCAGTGGATGTTCCATCTCGAAACGCGCACCGCGCGCTTTCACGTGGGGGTCCTCGAAAACATCGGCGATCGAGTTCACGGGGCCACATGGAACGCCCGCCTTTTCGAGCAAGGCGACCCAGTAAGCGGTGCTTTCCCGCATGGTTTCTTGCTTCATCAGCGGCTCGAGCAAGGCGCGATTTTCGACGCGCGACCGATTTGTCGCAAAGCGCACGTCGGCAGCCCAGCCGGGCTGGCCCAGACATTCGCACAGCCTTGCAAACTGCGCGTCGTTTCCGACGGCGACGATCATCGCGCCATCCGAGGTCGGAAGATCCTGGTACGGTACGATGCTTGGATGCGAATTGCCGAGGCGCGACGGAGCAACCCCGGTGACGAGATAACTCGAGCTCTGGTTTGCCAGCGAGGCGATCTGCGTATCGAGCAATGAGAGGTCTATGTGCTGACCGCGGCCCGTCGCGTGACGATGGGCCAGGGCCGCGAGAATGGCGACGGTCGCGTGAAGTCCGGTGAGAATGTCGGTGATTGCGACGCCCACTTTCTGCGGCGCTTCGTCCTTCTGCCCGGTCACGCTCATCAGGCCGCCCATCGCCTGCACAAGAAAGTCGTAGCCGGCGCGTGGCGCATAGGGGCCGGTCTGGCCAAAGCCCGTGATGGAACAATAGATCAATCGCGGATTAAGCTTGTGCAGCTGTTCGAAATCCAGTCCGTATTTCTTCAGTCCCCCGACTTTGAAATTTTCGATGAGAATGTCCGACGATTGCGCCAGCCGAGCGAGAAGCTTCTGCCCGTCGGTATGCGTCATGTCGATCGTCACGGATTTCTTGTTACGATTGGCGCACAGGAAATAGGCGGATTCCGAGGTTTCGGCGCCCTCCTGATCGCGCAGGTAAGGCGGTCCCCAGCCACGCGTATCGTCGCCCGTTCCCGGTCGCTCTATCTTGATCACTTCGGCGCCGAGATCACCCAGCATCTGTCCGGCCCAAGGACCGGCTAAGACGCGCGACATGTCGAGCACACGTAAGCCCGCAAGACAGGAAGGCGAAACCAGGGGCGTCAAATCGGTCTCCTGCATATCTGCTTGCGGCGGCGGTCACTCGTAGGTGGCGGCCTTCCGCATGAGGGCGTCGGTTCCCAGGACAGCGTTCAGCTCGTTGAAATCGAACATGCGCTCGCGGAATGGCCCGTTGTCGCCGTGCGTTCTCAGGCTCGCATAATAGTCCCTCGCGCTGCGCGCCAAAGCCCGGACAATCCCGCCCGGAAAAATAACGAGGCCGAAGCCCAGCGCATGCATTTCTGCGGCGGAATGCAGCGGCGTACGCCCGCCTTCCACCATGTTGCCCATCAGGGGAGCGACGCCTTGCAGTTCGCGCACCATGGCCGAAAGTTCGTCGCGAGAATTCGGCGCTTCTACGAAGAGAATGTCAGCGCCAGCCTCGGCATAGAGCCGCGCTCGCTCAATCGCCCTGTCAAAGCCTTCGACCGCAATCGCGTCGGTGCGACCGATAATCAGCGTGTCTTCGCCATGCCTCGCATCGACGGCCGCCTTCAACTTGCCGATCATCTCGGACACCGGCACGAGATTTTTTCCGGCAAGATGGCCGCAGCGCTTGGGGAAGGTCTGGTCTTCCAGTTGAATGGCCGTCGCGCCTGCGCGCTCAAGGGCCCTGATCGTACGCTGGACGTTGAGCGCATTGCCAAAGCCCGTGTCGCCGTCCACCACAAGGGCGCAATCGACTCGATCGCGAATGAGCGCCGTCGTGTCGATCAGCTCGGATACCGAGACGAGCCCGACATCGGGCTGGCCGAGCCGCGTATAGGCGAGGGCCGCGCCGGACAGGTAAAGCGTGTCAAAGCCCGCCGCCGCCGCGATATGCGAAGTCAGCGCATCGAAAACGCCAGGTGCGACCACGCCCTCTCCACGCGCCAGGCGGGCGGCGAGATGCTTGCTTTCGATCTGTGCGACCTGTTCCATTCAGCCCTCGCAAAAATAGGCCCATCATAAAACCGTGGACGCATTTTGATCGACATGCCGTGGCGTTCTTGTATTATAATCCGAACAAAGTGCAAGCATGATCCCGGCGCTTGAATTCGGCTCCCGAGAGAGCTGCTCACAGCGGATTGCACAGCAGGCAGGAGGGCCGAGATGGCGATGACTCTGGCGGAGAAGCTGCTCGCGCGCGCCAGCGGTCGGGCGCATGTCTCGCCAGGCGATATCCTGACCTGCGCTGTCGACCTGGCGATGATCCACGATTCCGGCGGCCCTCGGCGGGTTTCACCCATCCTCAAGCGTTGGGGCGTGGGCGTCTGGGACCCCTCTCGCGTCGCATTGATCAGCGATCATTACGTTCCTGCGACAGATGATGAGACCAGGCGCATAGCTGAAATAACGCGCGCTTTTGCATTGGAACAGAAAATCTCCAGCTTCTACGAGGCAGAGGGAATTTGCCATGTCATCCTGCCGGAGCGTGGTCATTTGCGGCCCGGCATGTTCGTGGTCGGCGGGGACAGCCACTCGCCGACGGGTGGCGCCTTTGGAGCCTATATGTTCGGGATCGGAGCCACCGAGATGGCCGGCGTGCTGGCGACTGGCGAGATCTGGGTGCGCGCCCCCGAGACGATTGAACTCACGTTCGCCAATCGCTTCGGCCCGGCCGTCGTCGCCAAGGATCTCATGCTGTTCCTGTGCGGAAAGATGGGCATGGATGGCGGACGTTCGCAGGCCGTGCAGTTCTCAGGCGCAGCAATCGCTGCTTTGTCGATCCAGGAGCGCATGACGCTCGCCAATATGACAGCCGAGCTTGGCGGCCAAGTCGGCTTGATCGAGCCGGACGCTGTCACGGCCGCCTATATTGCGGCGGCCGGCGGCGATCCCGGCGACATTTCGGCGTGGAGAAGCGACAATGACGCCGTGCGGGCCGAACATCACCATTTCGATGCCGCGCAACTGACGCCCTACGTCGCCGCGCCGCACAGCCCCGCCAATTCTGCGCCGGTGGGAGACATGGATCCGGTATCGATCGACGTTGCCTACATCGGAGCCTGCACGGGCGCGAAACTGGTCGATCTCCGCATGGCGGCCGAAGTCTTGCGCGGACGTCGCATCGCATCGAGCGTCAAGTTGCTTGTTGCGCCGGCCTCTCGACGCGATCAGGAGCGAGCTGCCGACGAGGGCGTCATGACGATTTTGGAGGACGCCGGCGCGAGCATCCTGCCCAACGCCTGCGGGATTTGTGCGGGCTACGGCGGCACCCTTGACGAGGGCGTGACATGCCTGTCGTCGACGGCTCGCAACTTCAAGGGCCGCATGGGCGCGGCGTCATCGCAAGTCTATCTGGGATCGCCCTATACGGTCGCGGCCTCCGCGGTGACCGGGCGGATCACGGATCCAAGACTCATTCTGGCTGAGGCGAACCGCTCATGATGGCAGGTCGCGCATTTGTCTTCGGCGACGGCATCGACACAGACGTGCTTGCGCCCGGCGTTTACATGAAGCTGCCCATAGATCAACTCGCGGCGCACTGCCTTGAGTCGATCGATCCGGACTTCGTCCGCAATGTTCGCCCTGGAGACATCGTTGTCGCAGGGTCGAATTTTGGCGTCGGGTCTTCGCGTGAACAGGCGGCCGAAGCGCTCAGGCACCTGGGCGTTGCATGCGTCATCGCCAGATCATTTGGGGCAATCTTCTACCGTAACGCGCTCAACTTCGGGTTACCCGTGCTGCTCTGCGCTGACGCCGGAAAAATCCTCCCGGGAGACAGCATCAAGGTGGACACGGCGGGCGGACTTATCCGGGACGAAACCCAGGGGCTGGAACTATCTGCGCAGCCCTTGCCTCAATTCCTGCTGCAGATGATCGCAGACGGTGGGCTCGTCCCTCATCTGGAAAAGCGGTTTGCGGCCGCGCGGGCTTAGCTCAAGTCCGCCAGTATCTGTGCGCAGGATGTCACTCCGACGACAGAGGATAGCGACAAGATCGTCGCATCGTGAATGTCGCGGCGGAAGGCGGCGCATCCGTCGCTGATGACGGCGGAGTCGAAATCTCGAACATGCGCGTCGCGGACGCTCGCAGCGACGCCTCCGTTTGTGACGATTCCGGCAAACGCCAGCCGTGTGATACCGGCCCTGCGTAAAACCCATTCCATTCGGCTCATGTAGAAGGCCGAATAGGCGACCTTGTCGATGGCGAGATCGGCGGGCCCCAATTCATCGATCAGCGCATGGCCGAATGAACCCGGAGCGAAATCTCCTTTTCCGAGAAATGGCCGCAGGCTCTTGAGATGCGACGAAATCATTGGCTCTCCGTCGCGGCCGGGCACGAGCGTAAAATGCGTCGAGACGATCCATCCGCCGCGTCGCCTCACGGCGTCGACGACTGGCTTGAGGCGTGCCGGCAAATCAGCAATATCTTTTGCGGCGGCGCCCCCACGCGCATAGGCGCCGTCGGGATGCAGAAAGTCGTTCTGCAGATCGACCAGGACGAGCGCGCCGCAAGCGGGATCGTCAAAAATCCTTTTCATTCGTTTGCCTTCTCAGCTTTGACTGCTTCGAGCACGATATTGCCAAGCGTGTCGACGCGCGCCGTCAGGAATGAATCGACCATGATGGTTGTGTCGGGCTGCTCCAGAAAGGCGGGGCCGTGAATCACGCAGCCGGCGGGAAGTGAAAGCCGATCATATACGTCCGCCTCCCGCCAGGCGCCGTCAAAGTGCGCCAACCTTCTCGTACGCGGGATGGGCGGATGGCCGGTGGCGCGAGGGGCCATGGAGGCGAGATCAAAGCCTGCCCTGACGCCGACGACCCCGACATGAAGATTGAGAACCTGTAATCGCATGTTGTCGAGCGGGGCGCCCCGGGTCTCCCTGTAGCGCGCATCAAACGATTGTTTCAGACCCTCGCGTGATGGAGCGCCGCCATGAAGCGGCCATTCCACAGTCACATTGAGCGTATGCGTCTGCCCAATGTAAAGCATGTCCAGAGCGACATGTGCTTCACGCCGTTCGAAATGAACGCCCGATGTGTCGAGCATGGAGAAGCCGTCGCGGGCGAGGCGTGAAACGGCGCTTGAGAGCGCCGCAAGATCGAGCGTGTCCAGCGGCGTATTGATGGTCTCGATAAAGTCATATCGCATATCCGCCAGCACGCAGCCCAGCGCGCTCGTGACGCCGGGATAAGGCGGCACGAGCCCTGCCATCAGGTTGAGTTCGCGCATCAGAGCGCCCGCGTGCAGAGCGCCGCCGCCGCCAAACGGCATCAGCGCAAACTGTCGCGGGTCATGCCCGCGTTCGATGGACACCAGCCTGATCGCATTGGCCATCCGGGCGTTCGCGACTCGGACAATGGCCTCCGCGGCGGCGGTCACATCGAGGCCCAGCGGGGTGGCGACGTGAACATCGATGGCTTGCCACGCTGCCTTTGCGTCGAGCGCTCGGGAGCCGCCAATAGGGCGACTTGCATCAATGCGGCCGAGAACGACATGCGCGTCCGTGACCGTAGGCCTCTCGTTTCCCTGTCCGTAGCAGGCAGGCCCTGGAATCGAGCCGGCGGATTCCGGCCCAACGTTCAGGATGCCGCCGGCATCCACAAAGGCTATTGATCCGCCGCCGGCGCCGACAGTCGATATCTCGATCATGGGCGTGCGGATCAATTGGCCGAAGCCTATGCTGGTTTGCGCCGCACGCTCGGTCTGGCCGTTTGCAATGATCGCCACGTCGAAACTTGTTCCGCCGACGTCCCCCGTCACCACATTGGGAAAGCCCGCCGCAGAGGCGATTCGGGCTGCTGCAATGACGCCAGCGGCGGGGCCGGACAGCGCCGTGCGAATGGGCCGCGCGCGCGCTGCTTCCGAGCTCATCACGCCGCCGTTGGATTGCACGATAAGCAGCGAGCCGGCGAAGCCGTCCTGCAACAGGCGTGTTTCCAGGCGATCCAGGTATTCTGCCACCACGGGTTGCAATACTGCGTTGAGCGCGCTCGAGGACGTACGTTCAAACTCACGAATCTCAGGCAGAATTTCGCTTGAGACGGTGACATGGGAATTTGGCCAGATCGCTCGAAGCGCCTGCGCGGCGATGCGCTCGTTTGCGGCATTTGCGTGCGCATTGATAAAGGCCAGCGCCACGGATGTGACGCCTGACGAAAGGAGTTCGCGGGCCCGCGTGACGACCTCCGCAACATCGACGGGCGTCTCGATGCTGCCGTCCGCGAGTGTGCGCTCATTCACTTCAACGCGGTGTCTCCGCGCGATGGCTGGTTCAAAGCCGCCACGCAAGCCCCATGTCGCAGGTCTGTCTCGTCGGCGCATTTCCAGCGCATCGCGAAAGCCTTTGGTTGTGATGAGGCCCGCGACGGCGAATCTGCGTTCGAGTAAAGCGTTTGTCGCTACAGTCGTGCCATGCACGATGGTCGCTATGGTGTCGAGCGCGTGGCCGCCCGAGGCCAGGCCGACGAGTACGCCATCCGCTTCCGCTCCGCGCGTCGACGGCGCCTTTCCGACGCTGAAGGCGCCGGTCTCCTCGTCTAGAAAGAAGAGATCTGTGAACGTCCCGCCGACGTCGATTCCGATGGTGATGCGGCGCCCGCTCAAGTGATGTAGCCTTCCGATCGGTCACGCGCCGCAAGCTCAGCCCGACGGCTGGACGCCTGGCCCCAGCCGCCTCCGCCCGGCGTCTCAAGTCTCAGACGATCGCCACGCCGCAATTTTGCCCCGACCCATTTCGATGTCATGGGGGGCGTCTCCTCGCTTCCGTTCCGCCGCACCAGCGTAAACTGATTGCGTGCGCCTGCTTCGCCGCCAAGCACGCCGCCGGGACCGCGGCGGCCGCGCTCTCCGAACAGGAAAAAATCAGCACTATCCGCCAATAATTCAATTTCATAGATCGCCCCGAGCCCGCCGCGGCGCTCGCCCAAGCCGCCACTGTCCGGTCGAAGCGCCCATTGCGTGAATTTGATCGGGTAGGCGGCCTCCAGGATTTCGACTGGCGGAATCATCGCAGTCGAGATCGGCGCGTTGCCGTGATTCAATCCGTCCCCGAAGGGATGGCCGCCGTGGCCGCCGCCGAAGAATGAAAACATCACCCAGCGTGAACCATCGGGCCGATTGCCCGCGATGGACAGCGCATTGATCGTTCCATAGGAGCAGCCGTTGGCTCGAGATGGGTCTGCCTGCGCGACTGCGAGAAAAACGAGGTCGATGATCCGGAGAATC
The DNA here is from genome assembly GCA_019747375.1 of Beijerinckiaceae bacterium. Lineage (GTDB taxonomy): Bacteria > Pseudomonadota > Alphaproteobacteria > Rhizobiales > Beijerinckiaceae > Terripilifer. The sequence continues at coordinate 12,567 of JAIEQX010000143.1, forward strand.
GTCTCCGTATAACCGCCGACCGGCTTCGGGCGCACGGCGGCGAGCAGCGATCCATCGGGTATCACGAAACTGATGGGTTCGAGAACGCCAGCATTCGCGGGCGCCTCGGGAAAAAGATGCTTCAACGCCACGTAGCAGCTGGCGATTGTGGTGGATCGCGAAATATTCAGCGGGCCGCCGCAGGCGGAAGCGGTGCGCGAAAAATCGAAGCTCATGGTCTCGCCCGAGATGGTGAGATCGAGCGCCACGCGAATGGGCGCATCGACGACGCCGTCATTGTCGAGTTCATCTTCGGCGCTGTAGACACCGTCGGGAAGCGCGGCGATCTCCGCCCGCATGAGCCGCGCGGCGCGAGCGGTCAGCTCGAGGAATGCCGCGTCTACGGTTTGCGAGCCGAATTCGTCGAGCAGCGCGTGCAGTCGACGGCTGCCCGCATCCAGCGCGTTGATCTGCCCGGCCATGTCGCCCGAGACGCTGAGGGGCATGCGCGAATTCGCCTGAAGGATGCTGACAATGTCGCGTTGCAGAACGCCCGCCCTGAGTAGTTTCACAGGCGGGATCAGCATGCCCTCCTGAAAGCATTCCGTCGCCTGCGGATTGTAATTTCCCGGGACCGCGCCGCCGACGTCGTGCCAATGCCCGACGGAAGCCAACCAGCAGAAAAGGCGGCCGTCGCGAAATACTGGCTGCACGAGCTTGAAGTCGGACAGATGCGTGCCGCCCTCATAGGGGTCATTGAATATATAAACGTCGCCCGGGTGCAGCCCCTCGTCTGTCTTCGCTTTGTCGATGACGGCCTTAACCGCAAACGCCATGGCGCCCACGAAGATCGGCAGCCCGGATTTTCCCTGCACCAGTGTGGC
>JAIEQX010000205.1 GCA_019747375.1 Beijerinckiaceae bacterium
TCACACCCAGGGCCGCCTGACGAATGACTGCCTCAGCTCAACACCGAAATTACACCACATTGACGGACACGACCCCGCCTTCGCGATGCCGGCGTAATCCGTGCGGGCCTGATTGACCATGGGGAGTCCGCCGACAGTTTGATAAACGCCATTGTCGACCACGAAATGCTTCAGGTTCTTCGGCGCCTGAGACGCCTCGGTGAGCAGGCAACCCAGGTTCATGCAGAGCGAGCCATCCGCGTTGATCAACCAGACTTCCTGTTGTGGCAACGACAGCGCGAGGCCGAGCGCAAAGCTCGCGGCGAAACCCATGGCCCCATGCATGTAGAATGCGTCTTCGCTTTTTGTGGCGGCCCACCATTCATTGGCGGCCATGCCGAGCGCGCAGACCGCGATGGCGTCTCCGCGGTGGGCGGCGATACAATCGATTGCTTCGCGTGCTTTCATCGGGCGGCTCCTTCGCCCTTGATCAGGCGGCGCGTCAGGAAACAAACAAAGGGACGCTTTTGCAGCCGGCCCGCGTGGTAGGCGTCCGGAATTTGATCGAGATCTTCCGGCCGATCGATGATGTGGTAAGGGAAGTCGTAGGCCTGCAGCATCGGAATTGTGCGACGCCCCTGCACTTCCTGGTAGATGCGGTGGTCGTCGATCGATCCGCGCTGGCTGACCAGAAGAAACACCGGGATGGCGTGGCGCAGATTGAGCGTCGCCAGTTCGCCCGTGCAGGTCAGCAGACCGGTCGCGCCCATGATGGCGACGGAGCGCACACCGCCGAAGAACGCGCCGCTGCAGATCGCCACGGCCTCGGCCTCGCGCGCTACCGAGACATGGCGAATATCTGGATCTGCATCGAGGCGGCGTATGACCGGAGCCACCCAGTCGTCCGGCAGACTTGCCGCGAGGCCGATGCCGCATTTCCTCAGCTGATCGTGGATCATTGCGTGAACGTCAGTCACTTGTCCCTCGCCTTGCGTCATCATGCGCAAACGGCAGGCAAGCGGCGTGCCATTTGCGCCCGCTTGCAAGGCTGTGCGCTTTCTTGCGCGGGCTGTGATGTGTTTAGGATGAACGAGAATTGCGATGGCGGCGGACGGGGTTACGCAACTAGGTTGGCGCGCCGCGCATCTGCGGCGCTCGAGGATACTTGCACATGAAACTTGTTGTGATCGCCCTCACGGGTCTTGCCGTGTCGGGTTGCGCCACCGTGACGCGCGGAACGACCGCGCCCGTCACAGTCAATTCCGAGCCGGCCGGCGCACAGGCGACCACTTCGCTCGGGCTGACCTGTCCGTCGACGCCCTGCACGTTCGAGGTTTCGCGAAAGTCCGAGTTCGTGGTGTCGTTCAGCAAGCCCGGCTATGAGCCGCAGCAGGTCCCTGTCGCGACAAAGCTGGCCGGCGCGGGCGCCGCTGGAATGGCGGGCAACATACTCGTCGGGGGCATTATCGGCATTGGAGTAGACGCGGCCACCGGGGCGACGCTGGAGCATTTTCCGAACCCGGTTTTCGTCACCCTTCAGCCGCTCGGCAAACCCGTTTCGCAATCCCGCCGTCGCGCAGCGCCGAAGCCGAAGCGCGTTGCGCCGGCTGCAACTCCGGCGCTGGAGGCGCCCGCATCGTAACAAAAAGCGCGGCTGATCCTAGCCGCGCTTCCCTCTCAAGCAAGCTTCCACGTGCAGGTCGCGCTGCTTGCGGCTAATCGTGCGGGGCGGATACGTTCGCTCGGTCTCGCGGATGCATTCCGCCCGAGGATCGCCGCTCTTGCGACCACGTTCCTTGCCTTGCGCCATGGCGACGCCGGATGAGACCGCCACGACCGAGAGCGCGGCCAAAATCATCATGCATGATTTGTGCTTCATGAAGGGCCCCCGAAGCCGACATGGGGCGCACGAAAAAGCGATGCGCCTGCCTTCATTTTCCAAACTTGATCGCAGCCTTGGCCTTTTCTACCAACTCCGGAGGCGTTGCGTAAAGTTTTGCGATCAGAGCCTGGAGCTCTTCGCCCGCTATCGCCCCGATATCGACTTTCATGCGGGCTGCCTCTGCGACGAGATCGGGATCCTTCATCGTGTCCATAAAGGCCTTACGCAGCATCGCGGTACGTTGCGGCGGCACGCCCGGCGCCACGACATAAGGACGACCAAAAGTTGTCTGGCTGTAAATCAGATCGAGTATCTGACGCTGCTCGTCCGTTTTTGCAAAGGTTCGGGCGAGCGGCACGCCCATCCGGTCCAGGGCCGGATAGCCGGTGTTTGACTCCTGCACGAGAGGCTTGACCAGATTGTTGGCGAACCAGGACGGATAGGTCGCGGCGACGCTAGACCATGTTTCCCCGCAGGCGCCCTGAACCTCGCCCTTTTCCAATGCCAGATTGATCTCGCGCGTCCCTGGATAACCAGCAACGACCTTGAACTTCGCCCCGAGCAGATTGCGCAGCAGGACCGGGAAATCTCGCGTTGAAGCGCCTTCTGCGCTGGCTCCCATGATGAGTTCGTTCTCGAACGCGTCCGCCATCGTCTTCACAGGTGCGTCCGTGCGCACGAGGCACACATAGGCGTCACTGTTTGCGTTGCCGATATAGTTGAACTTGCTCATGTCATGTGTCGCGCGTCGGACATCGCCAAAAAGCGGGTCGACCACAGCGCCCATGAACAGCGCGCCGATGACGGTGCCGTCCTTCGGAGCGACGTTGTAGACATGGGCGGCCGCTATGTTGGAGGCGGCGCCGGGCATGTTCTGAACGACGATCGTCGGATTGCCGGGAATGTGTCGGCTCATGAAGCGGCCGAGAAGGCGGGCGTACAGATCGTATCCGCCGCCGGGAGAAGAGCCGACCACGATGGTGACGCTACGTCCCTTGTAAAAGGCAGCGAGAGCCTCGTCGCCGCCCTGTGCTTTCGCCGCGCCGATAGCCATAAAGAACGCCGTAATGACGCCCACACCCAGCCGGATCATCGCTTCCTCCCTGACGCCCCTCTTGCGGGGGATGACGGAGCTTAAGCGATGCACGTTCGATTGTCGCGGGGCATTTGGCCCAAGAAGTCGCCCGGGCAGGTGGCTCAGGCGACCAGGTGCGCCAACTCGGCGCGTTTGGCTACCGCGATTTTCACAGCATCGATGATTTCTGGATAAGCGGAGCAGCGGCACAGGTTGCCGGTAAGAAAGTGCCGCATCTGATCTTCCGTCGGATCCGGATGCAGATCGAGAAGCTGGCGCACCATCATGATGAAGCCCGGCGTACAGAAGCCGCACTGAAATGCGCCGGCTTCGATGAAGGCCTGCTGAACAGGATCGAGCGTAGCGCCGTTTGCTACGCCTTCGATGGTCTGGACGTCCTTGCCGTCGAGAAACCAGGCGAGCGACAAGCAGCCCGATACAGCCATGCCGTCGATGTTCACTGTGCAGCAGCCGCATAGTCCCTGCCCGCAGCTTTCGCGCGCGCCTTTCAGGTCGAACCGCTGTGTCAGCATATCGACGATGGTTTCGTGGGGCATGATGTCGGCGCTGACCGACCGGCCGTTGAGCTTGAAGCGGATGGTGCGCGGCGTGGTCACATCATTCTCCCGCCAGTGGCGTTCCGTTGGCGTCCTGCAATGCGCGGAAGATCGATTCCGGCGTGATTGGCAGGTCGGGAAGGAAAAGGCCGATCGCGTCAGCGATGGCGTTTCCGATTGCGGGCGACAGGGCGATCGTGGTGCTCTCGCCCGCCCCTTTCGCGCCAAAGGGACCGTCCTTCTGGCGCGACTGTGTGTAGTCGTTGATGAACTCGCGCGGCATGTCGAGCAGGTTCGGAATCTTGTAGTCCGCCAGCGAGCCGTTGGTCAGCTGGCCGTCGCGAAAGACCATGTTCTCGGTGGTGGTGAAACCGAGCTGCATAATTGCGGCGCCTGACAATTGCTGCAGCACCATCTTCGGATTGATTGCGGTTCCGACATCCGCGACATTGACCAGCTTCGTGATCGTGAAGTGGCCCGTCTCGGTATCAACCTCGACCTCCGCCCCCGATGCGCCAACGCCCCAGAAGGGCGTGCCCTTGATGGTCTGTCCGGTTTTAGTGTCGGGCTTCTGATAGTCAGGAATGAAACTGCCGGTTCCGATGATGTTGCCGGCCTGCATGCCGTATTTGCGACGCAGCAGTTCAGCCAGAGGCGCATTCGTGCCTTCCGGCAAACCCAGCTCCGCCGCCAGAGCGGCGATCTTGGCTTTCGCATCCTCTGCGGCGAGCCGCACGGCCGTGCCCATGTGATAGGTCGACCGTGAGCCGAGTGTGCCCATGTCATAGGGCGTCACATCGGTGTCGGGATGAATGATCTTGATGGCGGCTGGGTCGATGTTCAGTACTTCGGCGGCGATCTGGGCCATTACGGTGTCCGACCCCTGCCCCATGTCGACCGTGCCGATATAGAGTGCGCAGCTTCCATCGCCATACAGGTTGACGATGGCGACCGACGTCGTCGGAGCAGTGATGCCTTTGAAGCCGATGGCGACGCCACGTCCGCGACGAATTTTGCCCGACCCCCGATCAAAGGGAAGCTTCCAGTTCATCAGGTCGAGCGTATGGTCCATCGCCTGTTCGACGGCGGCGTCGACCATCGGGGTGCCGGACGCCTGAGGCCGACCCTCGCGCAAAATGTTCATGCGACGGAATTCGATCTTATCCAAGCCGAGCGCTTCAGCGATCATATCGGTATGACACTCGTACGCCCAGGCGGTTTGCGGGGCGCCAAAGCCCCGAAGCGCGCCGCACGGCGGTCGATTGGTGTAGACCGCATAGGAGTCGATCAAGACGTTTTCGATGTCATAGGGACCGGCGGAGGTGAAGCCTGCCTTTTGCGTGACCCGCGGTCCAATGTCGGCGTAGGCGCCGCCATTCCAGACGACCTCGCAATGTCGCGCGATGATGCGGCCATCTTTGTTGACGCCACTCTTTATCGTGAAAGTGCAAGGATGGCGTGTGACCATGAAGAACTGCTCTTCCATGGTGAGCGCGATCTTCACCGGACGCCTCGCCACCATGGAGAGCGCCGTGACGAGCGCTTCCAGCTTGATATAGAGCTTGCCGCCGAAGCCGCCGCCGAGGTGAGGCACCCGCACGCGAACGCGATTTTCCGGCAGACCGAGCAAGCGCGCGATCTCGATGCGCACGAAGGACGGGCCCTGAGAGGCCGTGTGCAGCGTGACCGAGCCGTCCTGCGCATCAGCGACGCTGACGAAGGGTTCCATCGGCGTGTGCATGACCTGCTGGGTGCGGAACACGTGTTCGAACACGTGGTCGGCTTTTGCGAAACCCTCTTCCACGTCGCCGCGCACCAAATGATAGTCGAGCGCTATGTTGGTTCCCTTGCGGCCCTTGAGATGCTGCAGGTCGGGAAAGGTGGCGGCCGGCTTGAGTTCGTCATGCACCAGGGTTTGCGAGGTCATGGCGTCGACTTCGTCGAAGACGCCCGGAAGATCCTCGTATTCGGCGACGATCAGCGCCGCCGCCTGTTCGGCGATGCGCTTGTCTGTGGCGAGGACGACTGCCACGGGCTCGCCGGCAAAGCGAACCTTGCCGTCAGCGAGGATTGGCTGATCGTGAAATGCCGGCCCGTAGTAAGGATGAGGAATGACTTTTCGAATGTCGTCAATCGTGACGACCTGAAACACTCCCTCGACCGCCTCGGCGGCGGACACATCCACGCTCTTGATGCGAGCGTGGGGCACATTGCTACGGAATATCTTCCCGTAGAGCATGCCCGGCAGGCGCAGGTGGTGAATATATTCGATGCGGCCCGTCACCTTGTCGTTGGCTTCGAGGCGCGGGATCGAGCGACCGATGTTGGGTGAAGCAGTCACGGCGTCCATAGGTCTACTCCGTCACGAGCGCTGAGACCGCGCGGGCGATATGGACGCGCAGAAGATGCTTCTTGTAGGGCGCGGACCCGCGGTTGTCCGTCTCGATGTGCGTCTCGTCCGCCGCAGCCTCGCCTGCCCGCTTGAGCAACGCGTCGTCGATTTCCTTACCGCGCAGAACGTTCTCGGCGCCGATGAGGCGCGTCGGCTTGTCGATCGCGGCGCTCAGGACGATCCGCAGATCCTTGATGACACGGCCCTCGGCATGCAGCGACAGGCCTATGCCGAGCGCAGGCCAATCATGCTCCGCGCGGGTGGTCACCTTGATGTAGCGTGACCGCCAGCCAGGACGCACCGGCACGCGCAACTCGGCGATGAGATCGCCCTGTTCGAGGGTCGTTTCGTAATAGCCGGAAAAGATATCCCCAACCGGAATCGTGCGAGTCCCGGAACTGTTGACGATCGTGGCGGAGGCGTCCAGCGCCATCCATACCGGCGGCAGATCGAGATGCGGATCCCCGTGCGCGAGATTGCCCCCGACCGTCGCGACGTTGCGCACGCGGACATTGGCCAGTGTCTTCATGGTCTGGGTGATGACCGGGAGATGGGCGCGAATTTCCGGAGAATGCTCCAGTTGCGAAAAGGTCGTCATTGCGCCGATGCGGAACGACCCGTCGTTCGACGAGCGCTCTATGCCCTCGAACTGGCGACCCAATTTCCGCAGGCTCACAAGGCGCACGGGAGTGAACAACTGCGCTTTCATCATCAGCATCAGCGCCGTGCCGCCGCCAAATGGCCGCACGGACGAGTCGTCCACGCCAAGCCATTTGAATGCGTCTTCGAGCGTTTCAGGCTCGACGAGATCGAAACTTGTCATCGGCTCATGATTCCAGTGATGCGCATGGCGAGAATGCAGCAATTCCGCCGCGTCTGGCGAAGCAGATTGTCACAGGCGCATCCGTGACGACCCTGTAGTCCGCCAGCCCGGACGCTGCCCGCGGGGCTCGCTGAGTGAGACAGAATTCACCGCGCCACCAAACCACACCGACATTGGATTCCTCGAAGTGCATTCCCGTGAAAAAGAGCTTTACAGACCCCGGGCACCGTGTCAACTTTTTGGGACGAACTTTCACCCACCAGCACGGCAGCGCAATAAGACTTTGATAAAAAAGGCTTATTTCTCTTTTGCCAGGTGATCGAATAAACGCACATATGCCAAAATTTGGTCAGTGTGCGCGCTCAGGCGGCATAGGGAGCTCAAGGCACGATGGGTGGTGACGCGCATTCCTCCGGAGGCTGGATAGGCGCGAGTCTGCTTCGCAAGGAGGACGCCCGACATCTTGCCGGAAAGGCCATGTTCGTCGCGGACGTCCGCTTGCCGGGATTGCAGGACATCGCCTTTGTGCGCAGCGGCGTCGCTCACGGGCGTCTCCTTTCTGTGAACAAGCCGGCGGACGACCGCGAGCGCGTTTTCACAATCGACGACTTTGACGATCTGAATGTCCTGGAGGCGGGCCCCGAGCTCGAGGCCTTCCGGCAATCGCCCTACCCTGCCTTGGCGTCCGGGAAGGTCCGCTATGTCGGCCAGGCGATAGCGGCCTGCGTAGCGACAACGCGTGCGCGCGCCGAAGATCTGGCGGAGCGCGTCGAAGTCGAGATCGACGAACTCCCTGCCGTCGTCGACGCCGTGGCGGCGATGCAGCCAGGCAGCCCTCGGCTCTTCGAGAACTGGGCCGACAACGCCTTCATCGCTCGCACGATCAGCGCCGGCGACCTGAATCTGTTCAGCGCCAGTCCGATGCGGCTGAAGCGCCGCTTCCGCATGAACCGCCACGCGACCGTTTCGCTTGAGATTCGCGGCGTCGTTGCGCACTGGGATGCGCGACTGGAAGAACTCGTCGTGCATCTCTCCACGCAAGGCGGGCACGTGATGCGACTCGGCCTGGCCCGCGCGCTTGGGCTGCCGGAAAATCAGGTGCGGGTCATCGCGCCTGACGTCGGTGGCGGTTTTGGCGGGAAGAACCGTCTGCTGCCTGAAGAGATCGCCGTCTGCGCGATTGCCCTCAAGGTCGGCCACCCCGTGCGCTGGATCGAGGACAGACGCGAGCACCTTCTTGCCTCCGTTCATTGCCGCGACCATCATTACGATCTGACTGTCTGCTTCGAGCCTGATGGCACGCTGCTCGGGATCGAAGGCGACGTGCATATCGATGCTGGCGCCTATGCCCTTTGGCCCACCGGTTCGTTCATGGAGGCCAGCATGGCGGCCGGCAATTTGCCAGGGCCGTATCGCATGAAGGCTCTGCGGGTAAACACATTCACGGTTGCGACCAACAAGGCGCCGATGGGACCCTATCGCGGAGTCGCCCGACCCGGCGCCTGTTTTGCGATCGAACGCATGGTCGACGAGGTCGCGCAGCACCTCGGCATCGAACCCTATGAGATGCGCAAACGCAATTTGGTGAAGCGGACAGAAATGCCATACGTCACGGTGGCGGGCCTCAAGCTCGACACGGGCGATTATCACGACTCGCTCGACACGGCGGCCAAGATGATCGACATCTCGGCGATCCGGCGGCGACAGAAAGAACGCAAGCCCGGCGAACCGCGCGTGGGCATTGGATTTGCGGTTTATACTGAGCAAAGCGGCCACGGCGTTGTCGAATGGTCGAAGCGGAAGTCACGCGTCGTGCCGGGATATGAGTCCGCGAATGTGCGAATGCTGCCAGATGGCAGCGTAAACATTTCGGTGGGCGTGCAGAACCACGGCCAGGGACACGAGACGACGCTGGCCCAGATCGCCGCGCATGAACTCGGCATCGATCCCTCGCAGATCCGCATTCGGTACGGGGATACGGCGACGACGCCCTTCGGGTTCGGCACATTTGCGTCCCGCAGCATCGTGTTTGCGGGCGGAGCCGTTGGGGTGACATCGAGACGCCTGGCTGAAAAAATCCGTCTGATTGGCGCACATCTTCTCCAGGCTGCGCCTGAGTCCGTCCGCATCGAAAACGGCGCCGTGCTGAGCGACAGCGGATCGGTCGGCTTTGGAGAAATCGCCCGCGCGGCGAACATCCGGCAGGAAATGCTGCCGGAGGGAATGGAGCCGCTGCTGGAATTCACAGGGACCTACGAGCCAAAGGAATCGGCCGGCGTCTTCTCGTACGGAACGCATGCCGTGGTGGTCGAGGTCGACGAAGCGACTGGCGGCGTCAAGATTCTTGATTACGCGGTTTCCGAAGATTGCGGCACGATGATCAATCCGATGATTGTCGACGGACAGGTCCAGGGCGGCATTTCACAGGGAATTGGAACAGGCCTTTACGAAGAGATTCCCTTCAATGCCGACGGGCAACCGCTCGCGACAACGTTCGGGGAATATATGATGCCATGCGCAACGGAGATTCCGACGGTCCGCATCGCCCATTCAGTCACCCCGGCGCTCGTCACGGAATATGGCGTCAAAGGCGTGGGCGAAGGCGGCGCCATCGCTCCGCCGGCGGCGCTTGCCAATGCCGTGGCGGACGCTTTCCGAGACTGCAAGGCCAGCTTCAATGAAACGCCCTTGACGCCGCGCCGGGTCTGGGAGGCCGCACAAGCGGCAATGACACGAATGGAAGCCGCCGCGGAGACGCGGGCATGAAGCCAGCCGCTTTCGATTATCACCGCCCGGCGACCCTCGCCGAGGCCATCGACCTCATGGAGCGGTTCGGCGACAGCGCCGCCGCGATTTCAGGAGGGCAGTCCCTCGTACCGCTGATGAACCTGCGTCTCTCGCCGTCCGACCAGCTGGTCGACGTCAGCCGGCTCGCGGAGCTCCAGCAAACACGCGATCTCGGAGACTCGGTGTTTCTGGGCGCAGGCCTCACACATGCGATGTTCGAAGACGGAGCGGCGCCTGATCCTGCAAACGGTCTGATGCGCCAGGCGGCCAGCCATATCGCCTATCGGGCGGTCCGCTGCCATGGCACGATCGGCGGAAGCGTCGCCATGGCCGATCCTGCGGCGGACTGGCCGGCAGTGTTGCTGGCCCTTGACGCAGCAGCTTTGGTCCGCGGTCCTATGGGCGAGCGTCGGATTGCGATGGACGCGCTGCTCACCGGCACATACACGACGTCGCTCGAGACGGGCGAAATCATCACAGGCTTCGAGGTGCCGAAGCTGCCCGCCGATGCGCGAACATCCTATGTCAAGTTCAACCGCAAGGTAGGGGCGTTCGCGAGCTCGCTCGCTGTCGCGGTCAGACAAGGAGAGGCCCTGCGGCTCGTACTTGCCGGCGCGGGACCGCGCGCCACCCTGCTCGCCGCTACGGCTGCGGCTTTTATAGCCGGGGCCCCCAAGACCTCAGTGCGGAACACCCTTGCAGGCGAGGTGGCGCTGATCGTTGAGGCGGACGACCCTTACGCCTGCGCGCTCCACATCGCGACAATCCTTCGCGCCATCGAGGAGATTTCGTGAAGATGACGGAGATTTCGGTTCGTGTGAACGGCGTCGCGATGAAGAGTTCGGTCGAACCTCGAACGAGCCTGGCGGATTACGTTCGAGAAACCTGCGGGCTGACAGCCACTCATCTTGGCTGCGAACATGGCGCATGTGGAGCATGCACCGTGCTTGTGGACGACGTGTTGACGCGATCGTGCCTGAAGTTTGCGGCGATGTGCGATGACCGCCACGTAACGACTCTTGAAGGGCTTGCCAACGACCCGCTGACCGATCTGTTACGGCAGTGCTTTCACGAAAGCCACGCTTTGCAGTGCGGCTTTTGCACTCCCGGCATGCTGATGGCGGCTCGGGATCTGCTGCGCCGCAACATGACGCCGGACGAAATCACGGTGCGAAACGCGCTTGCCGGACATATTTGCCGATGCACCGGGTATTCTGGCATCGTTCATGCAATCCTGCTTGCGGCATCCCGCCTCAAGCCAGACGACTGAAGCGGGCGGCATATCCGACCCGTTAATTTTCAGAGACCACAGGAGCCTTCCATGGACATGAAGCTGACCGGAACGACCCGTCGCACTGCCCTGAAGACGGCTGCGGCCGCCGCCGGCGCCCTCGTGGCGATGCCCTATGTGGCGCGCGCGCAATCGACAGACGCAGCAAAATTAGCTCTTGAGTTTCGCATTTACGGAGGCAACGCGCCGCTCTTCTATGCGACGGAAGCCGGAATCTACAAGGATCTCAACCTGAACATCACGCCGGATGGCTCATCCGGATCGGGTGAAGCGATCACGCGCGTCGCGTCCGGAGCCTATGAATTCGGTCTTGCCGACGCATCTGCGGTCGTTGAATTTGCGGGCCGAAATCCCGAGGCGGCGCCCGTCATCATCATGCCGATCTTCGACGTGTTTCCCGCCGTCGTGTTGAGTCTCGCCAAGAAGCCCGTCAAGTCCATGAAGGAACTCGTCGGCGTGAAGCTCGGCACCGGCACTGCCGATGCTGGCTCGAAGATTTTGCCGGCGCTCCTGGCGCTGAACAACATCGATCCGAAATCCGTCAACCGCGTCACGATGGACGTGAAACTGCGCGACACCATGCTGCTCAAGGGCGACGTCGATGCGGTGATTGCCTTCGACTACACGGCTATTTTCAACCTGATGGACAATGGCCTGAAGCTTGAGGACATCAACCTGCTCTACTACGCGGATTCAGGCTTCAATTTCTTCGGCAATTCGCTGATCGCCAGCCAGGCGATGATCAAGGACAAGCCGGACGTGGTGAGGCGCATGGCTCTCGCGGTCGCCCGCGCCTGGGTGCAGGCCTCCAAGAACCGGGAGGCGGCGACGGCCGCCGTGCTGAAGCGCGAGAAGCTCCTCAACCCCAAGATCGAACGCGCGCGCATGGACTGGGTGATCGATCGCCTGGTGCGCACCGAGAACGTGAAGAAGAACGGCCTCGGGGCTTTTGAACCCAAGCGAATGGAAGACAGCATCAAGCTTCTCGCCCAAAGCCTTGACCTGCCGAAGCCGCCGACGCCCGCGACCTTGTTCAACGGCAGCTTCATGCCGCCGCTGTCGGAACGGATGATCGGATGACAGGGGCGCACGAGTTGATGGACAAGCCGACCTCCCAGGCGGCGCCCGCGAAAGCTTTCGTCGATCTCTCGGCTGTATCGCTTCGCTATGGAGACGAGAACGGCACTCTTGCGCTCTCGGGCGTCGACCTGAAAATCGAAAAAGGGCAGTTCGCCGCCATTGTGGGGCCGTCGGGTTGTGGCAAGTCGTCTTTCATGAAGTTGGTGACAGGCCTGTGTCCTCCCACAGAGGGTACGATCAAGGTCGACGACCAATTGGTGAAGGGGCCGCTGAAGATCAGCGGCATGGCGTTCCAGAACCCGACGCTTCTGCCCTGGCGCGATACTCTTGGAAACACCATGTTGCCGCTCGAGATTGTGCAGCCGCATCGCTCGCGGCTGCGCTCCCAAAAGGACAGATATGTCGCGCGGGCGAAAGAGCTTCTCGCGACCGTGGGGCTCGCAGGCTTCGAAGCCAAGCAACCATGGATGCTGTCTGGCGGAATGCAGCAACGCGCGAGCCTGTGCCGCGCGCTGATCCACGAACCTCAGTTGCTGATGCTCGACGAGCCCTTCGCAGCCCTCGACGCCTTTACGCGCGAAGAGCTGTGGTCGGTTCTGCAGGACCTTTGGATCGAGAAAAAATTCACCTGCATTCTGGTCACTCACGACCTGCGTGAAGCCGCCTTCCTGGCGGACGTCGTCTTCGTAATGAGCGCGCGTCCAGGCCGCGTCATCTCGGTGCATCGCATAGACATGCCGAGACCGCGGACGATCGACAGCACCTTCGATCCTCATTTCATCGAGATCGTCCAGCAGATCCGGCACGAGATCGCGCATGTGCGCAAGGAAAGCCGGGTTGCGGTGATGACGCCGGGAGCCGCCTGATGAAAGCCAAGACATTCCGGCGGATGGAAAAGGCTGCGCCATGGGTCGTCATCCTGGCGGTGCTGCTCATATGGGATCTCTCCGTCCGCATCTTCGCGGTGAAGTCCTTCATCCTGCCACCCCCCTACCTTGTCTATCAATCCTTCATGGAATTTCGCGGCCCGATCATGGAGCACGCGATGTTTACCCTCACGAACACGCTCCTGGGATTCTTCATCGGCGTCCTGGTCGGCGGATTCCTTGGCATCGCGATTGGCTCGTCACGGCTTGTCTACGCAGGATTTTACCCGATCCTGATCGGCATCAATTCGGTGCCGAAGGCCGCCGTGGTTCCCGTGCTGGTGATCTGGCTTGGAATAGGCCAGCCGCCAGCGATCGCGACCGCATTTCTGCTGTCGTTCTTTCCCATCGCGGTGAATGTCGCGGCTGGACTAGCAACGGTCGAGCCCGAACTCGAGGATGTGCTCCGTTCGCTCGGCGCGTCCAAACTCGATGTGCTGGTCAAAGTCGGCCTGCCGCGCAGCCTTCCGTACTTCTTCGCATCGCTGAAGGTCGCCATCACACTCGCATTTGTGGGGGCGGTCATATCCGAGACGCTCGCGTCCAATGACGGCATCGGTTACATGATGCTTCAGGCGGCTTCCCAATTCCGCACATCGCTGATGTTTGCGGGGCTCATCGTGATCGCCGCAATGGGGATCGGCACTTACCTCATCTTCGCAATGCTCGAAACTCGCATGACCGGCTGGG
>JAIEQX010000007.1 GCA_019747375.1 Beijerinckiaceae bacterium
CCTACCTGAAAAAACCGAACTCGACGGAAGCGCTGCTGCCGCACGCGCGCGCGGCGGTCCGGCAATCGGGCGGACGCACGCCGCTCGGCCTTGTGCTCCCTGGCAAGACTTTGCTGATCGTCGTGGGCGAAGCGCGCGAGCCCCGCCCCAACATGATGGTTCAGGAAGCGATCTCGCGCGCGCTTGCCGAGCGAGGCGCCAAGGCGATCGTGCTCACCACCTGGGACCTTCTCGGCGTCAGCGAAGAAGACTACGTCAAGGTCCGCGCCGCCCTGCGTGAGTTCACGATTTCGGACGGCCAGCGCGAGCTTGAATATTTCTTCACCACCACGGGCCTGATGCGCAAGCCCGAAGAAGGACGCGCCTGGATCCAGAAGAATGATCCGGACCTCTATGCAGCGACCTGGCCGAAGCTGAAGCTCGAAGACCCCGAACTCGCCAAGCTCGCGGCCCGTTACCAGACCGCCATTCCCAAGGCGCTCGTCGCCTGGCTCGACAAGAATCCAGGCGTCGACTGGATCGTCTGGCGTTCCGGCGGACGCGGCAACACTCGGCGCCTGCTCGACCACCACGCCGACAAATATCTTGGCAGCTACACCTATTTCGATCTTTACGATCTCATGAGCCAGGTGCCGGCCTTCCCGTCCGACGTCTGGCGCCAGGTCGAGACCAAGACGATCGAGTCCATCTCTTTCGTCGATCGCGTCGAAGTCACCGATCCGGAAGGCACCGCGTTCGGGTACAATGTCGCGCCCGATGAAGCCAAGGCATGGTCGGAAGGCGTCTACCAGCAGGGACACCTCTACATGTTCCCGGCGCAGGGGACCGGCCGCTTCCCCTATTCGAAGATTGAATATCCCAAGCTCGCCGGCACTTACATCAAGCCCGTCCAGCCGGAAGTCACCGGCATCATCGCCTCGACCACGAGCCACGCGGCAAGTCATCCGCGGATCGAGATCGAAGTCTCCAAAGGCCGCATCTCCGACATCCGCGGCGGCGGACTCTATGGCGAAGGCATGCGTCTGCTGCAGAATTATCCCGGCACCAAGGACCTGACCTGGCCGATGGCCGGAAAGCCCGGATATTGGTGGCTTTACGAGGCCGGCATGGGCACCAACCCGAAATATTTCAAGCATCCGGCGGAAGTGCTCGAGGGCATCAACCTGTCGGAGCGCAATGTCGCGGGCGTCGTGCACTGGGCGTTCGGGACCGAGGTCGCCATGGGCCCCGACAAGCCAGGCGACTGGGACGCCAAGACCGTCGCCTTCTCCGAGCAGCATGCCCTGCCGATGGGGCATTCAATGCATAACCACAATACGCTGCCGACATTCCAGGTGCGCATCCGCGAACTCGACCAATGGGTCACCCTGGTCGAGCATGGCGGCTTGAAGGCGCTGGATGATGTCGGCGTGCGGGCGCTGGCTTCGCGTTATGGAAATCCGCAGCAGATCCTCTCGCGCGATTACGTCACCGCCTTGCCGGGCATCAACGCGCCCGGCAGCTACGATGAATATGCGCGCCACCCGGGCGCCTATTGGACACGTTGGGCGCAGAGCATCGAGGCGGGAAATTATCCGTTCTTCAAGCCGTGACGGGCGCAGAACCAACTCACGAAAGCGAGCCGCGCATGTCGCAGGAAGAAGCCGACCGCGCCGTCCGGCTGGTCGGAGTGTCGAAGACCTATGAAACAACGGCCGCGCGCATCACCGCGCTGGAGCAGATGAACTGGTCGATCGGCCGCGGCGAGGCGGCCGCGCTCATGGGCCCGTCGGGCTGCGGCAAGACCACGATCCTCAACCTGCTCGGCGGCATGGACCGCCCGAGCGGCGGCGACATATGGGTGAACGGCGATAATGTCGCGGCGATGAGCGAGCGCCAGCTCGAAGTCTACCGCCTGCGCAAGATCGGCTTCGTCTTCCAGTTCTTCAACCTCATTCCCAGCCTCTCGGCCATCGACAATCTCGAATTGCCGATGCTGATGGCGGGAGTCGCGGCGGACGAGCGCCGCGCCCGCGCCGAAAGCTTGCTGGACAGCGTCGGGCTCAAGGCCAAGGGCTTCAAGCGGCCAGAGGAATTATCCGGCGGGGAGCAACAGCGCGTCGCCGTCTGTTTGGCGCTCGTCAATGATCCACCGATCATTCTGGCGGATGAGCCGACCGGCAATCTCGATTCGAGCAATGCGCGCGTGATTTCGTCCATCCTGATCGATCTGGCGACCTCGCGCGGCAAGACCGTCCTGGTCGCGTCCCACGATCCGAAGGTGGTCGAGCAGTTTCCGCGCGTCTACCACATGCGCGACGGCGCCGTACAACAGGTGACCTGACGCATGCGACACGCCGAAGTCCCGATGCGCTGGCCCGTGATGGCGACCCTTTTTCGCGTCGTCGGAAAACGCGTGTTCGCCACCTTCTGCCTCGTCTCCTTCCTGGTCGTTTTCCTGCTGGCCGCCGTCAACGTCACCTCGCGCCACGCGATGCAGCGGTATGTGGACGACCAGGTGAAACGCATGCCGTGGGATGTGTCGGTCTACCAGACGGCCGACGTGCCGCAGGCAGGCAAGGTGCGCGACAATATTGCGGCGACGCGCGATATCGCGCAGTCGGAGCGGCTATATTTCCTGCGCACGATCCCGCCTTACTCCGTCATGCCGGTCATCGACGGGCAGCAATTGCGCACGCCATGGCTCTCGGTCCTCACAGCAACCGATCCCGCTCTGATCCCGCCCGATGTACGCCCCACCGGCAACGACGCCGTCATCGTGCTGGTGGGCTCAAAGGGTCAGATGGGCGACGCCTTCCTGAAGCTGCAGAACCGCAAGACCTTTGAACTCGTGGTCCAGCCGAAGGACCAGGAACTGCAGGTCGACGAAGACCATCGTCATCCGCTCGGCGTCGTGACGATCAAGACCGGCATCGAGCGCGTCATCCGCATCGACTCGACCGAACTCAATCGCTGGTACCTTGAGCAGACAAGCTCCCCGACGCTGGTGCCGGAACTCGGCATGATACTCGTGCTGCCCTGGGATCCGTCGACGATCCTGAAATTTGACGCCGTTTCGCGCGGCTTCATGCACGAGCAGGGGCATGCCGACATTCACGGCAGCCCGGGCGAATATTTCCCCGAGATCATTCATCTCGCGCGTTTCGATCGCCGCGCCATTGTGTCCGGCTGGGATATCGAAGGCTCGCTCACCCGCATCATCGCAGCCGGAAGCCGCCTGACGGACGGCGTACAGGACGCGACCGCGGCCGGCGCCGTGGATCACAACCTCGGCACGATGTTTATCCGCATCAACGATATCGCGAAGAAGATCGCGCTCATCAGTCTCCTGGTGTCGTTGCCGCTGCTGCTCATGGCGGGCGTGCTGCTGGCCAATCTCTCCGGACTGCTGATGCTCAACGAGCGGCGAAAACTCGGCCTCCTGCGCCTGCGCGGGGCGCCAGGCAGGCTCATCGGCGCCACCATGCTGGTCGCCATCTGCGCCGGCGGACTTGTAGGCGGGATCGCCGGCGCGGTCCTCGGCACGCTCGCGCCGCTGCTGGTCTATTATGGCGGGGTTCCGTCCTTGACGCTTCTGCAGCGCATCCAGGATCCGGCCTTCCTGACGATTTTCATCGTGGTGGGCGTCGGCATATCCCTTTGGGTCGGCCGCCGTTTCGTGCGCGAAGCGTCGCGCGTGTCGCCGCTACAGGCCTCGCGCCGCGTCGAGGGCGGCGAGTTCGATGGCGCGCAGGTGCGCTTCGGCGTCCTCCAGTTCATCTCGCTGCTGTTTGGCGGCGCAAAGGTTGCAGGCTGGGTCGCCAATGTCTCGCTCACCACCGCTTTCAAGCAGGCCTGGGTGGCTGATCTCGACCGCGCGCTGGATTTTGTCGCCTTCCCGCTGTTTATCTATGGCCTCGTCTCGCTCATCGCGTCGCGCAAGCGCCTCATGGCTTCGCTGATGACGCCGGTCGCCTCGCTCCTGGCCGGCCCGCTCAAGGACGTCGCCATCAAGCACATGCAGACACGTCGCCACCGCGCTGCGAGTTTTCTGCTGATCGTCGGGCTCATGGCGAGTCTGGCGCTATACCCGACAGTCATGACTGCGGTCTTCGACAACAAGACCGAGCGCGGCGCCCGGATTCAACTCGGCTCGGACATGCAGGTCACCATCAATGCGCTGGACCTGATGCCGCCCGAAGCGCAGGCGCGCGGCGGCCTGCGCGAGCGGCTCGCCGCCTTGCGCGAGAAGCTCGATCCCATGCTCCAGCGCATCGAGGCCCAGCCCGGCGTGCGCCGCGTGTCCTATCTTGTCGAAGGCATCGTCGAGGGCCTTTTCATGCCCGACCGCGGCTTCTCGGGCCTGCCGATCTATCTCATGGGCGATGCCGAACGCCACCTTTCCGCCACCTATTCTGAAGCGGCCCTTGGACAGAACGGAGATTTCGCCCCGCTGGTGCGCCAACTCTCCCAGAGCCGCATCCTCGCCTCCGCACCCGTTGGAGCCTTCTACAAAAAGGCTCTGGGCGAGCCCATGCCGGTCGGCCGCATGGTCGACGCCAGGCTGCAGCGCATGCCTTACGGCGGCGCCCTGCATTTCCTGCCCGGCGTGCCGCTGCGCACCGTCAACGACCGCGAAGGCTTTGTGGCCGCGCGCGTCGATTACCTCAATCACCTCTTCACCAACGCGCCCTATCTGGTCGGTTCGCAAAACGAGGAGGCCCTCGCCAATCTCGACGTGCTCGTGCCGCGCGTGGTGATTTCCGTAGCGGCCACACCGGGCGCCGATGGCGCGGCCCTGCGCCGCAACGTGCTGGCCGCCGCCGGCGTCGAACCGCTGGAGACACGCGACCTCGCCTCTGAAATGCAGCGCCTCGGCAGCGACATGTACATCTATCTGGCGCGACAGAACGTGCAGATCTACCTGTTCGGCGGATTCCTTCTGGCGTTGATCGGAATCTATGCTGTCGCCTATGCGAACTATCTGGAAGATCGCCGCACGCTCGCGCTCCTGCGCATTCGCGGCGCAGGCCCCGGTGATGTGGTGCGCTTCTTTCTGCCCAATGTGCTCGGGCCCTCGCTCGTCGGCCTGGTCATCGGCGGAGGCGTCGCCCTGTTGGTCGGCTTTGGCATCACCAAGCTGATCTGGGAATTGCGGCAGCTGCAGACGGTCCTCAACTACCTGCCGACGCGGCTCGCAGTATCCTACGAATTCGCCGCCGTTGCGGCGATCCTTGTCGCCATCATCGCCGGCATCGTCTACCTTTTTTCGCGCTGGATCTTTGCCCGCACCGCGCGCCAGAGCCTGCTCGAAGGATAAGCGTCACTTGCTTACAGCCTCGAGCCAGCGCCGCATCAGTTCGATCTCTCCCTGCTGATGCGCGATGATTTCCTGCGCGAGCCGGCGAACTTCCGGTCGAAGGCCGCCTTGCAGCAGAACTTTCGACATGTCGATGGCGCCTTCATGATGGGGAATCATCTGGGCGAGAAAGTCGCGATCGGGGTCGCCCGAGAGCGGCACGGCCGACATCCGTTCGCTCATCGTCACATGCGCCTGTTGCAGGGCGCGCGACGCCTCCATGCTGCGCACGGCCTCTGCCGGCGCGCTCAGGCTTCCGGGCGCGGCCGCGGCCGGCAGACCATAGGCGCCCGCCTGACTGAAATGCTCCTGCATGGCGGCGATCAGACGTTCGTTGCCGCGCTGCGCCTCGGCGCGCGTCTGGCGCAGTTCTTTCACGAGTTCATCCATGCGGCGCTCGAGTCGCGCGCTTTCCGAGCCGCTGTCGGAACATCCGGCAAGCCAGACGGGCAGCAGCAATAGAGCCAGGACGTGCCTCTTCATTGCGATATCCTCCGCCCGCATTGATAACATGCGGACGTGGTCCCGGGCCATGCCGCAGAGCGCTGCGGACAGGAGTATGCGCGCCCTCGACCGTCGCGGAGCGCCGTCGGCGCCGCACAGGAACCTACTGAAGCATCAGTCGCACCAGCGTGAGGGAAAGATCCGGGACATAGGTGATCAGCGCCAGGGCGATCAGATAAAGCCCGACGAACGGCAGGATGCCCCGGTAGATGATCTTCAGATCGATGCCCAGCACCGACTGGGCCACGAAGATGTTGATGCCGAACGGCGGATGGAACAGCCCGATGGCGAGATTGACCATCACCACGATTCCGAAATGCACCGTATCGATGCCCAGCGCCTTGGCGACCGGCACCAGCAGTGGCGTGAGCAGCAGGATCGACGACAGCGGATCGAGAAAGCAGCCGATGATCAGCAGCAGCACATTGACGATCAACAGAAACTGCCAGGGCGACAGTTCGAGATATTGAATCCATGCCACAAGGGTCGCGGGCACCTGGTTGATCGTCAGCAGCCACGAGAAGACGCCCGCGCAGGACACGATAATGAGGATCTGGGCGGTGAAGCGCACCGTGGCGGCGGCGCAGTGCAGAATGTCGGTCCAGCTCAGCTCGCGGAAGACGAAACGCGTCACGAGCCCGGCGTACACGCAGGCGACGGCCGCCGCCTCGGTGGGCGAGAACACGCCGCCGTAGATGCCTCCCAGGATGATCACGGGTGCGCCGAGCGCCCAGACGCCACGCGTCGTGGCCCGCCAGAACTGGCTCAGCTGAAAAGGTTCGCCGGCTCCGAAACCGGACGACCAGGCGCGGAAAATGACATAACCGGCGATCAGCGCGGCGATCAGCAACCCCGGCAGGATGCCGGCCGCATAGAGGCGCGGCACGGACTCGTTGGCGGCCGCAGCATAGACCAGCATGGGAATGCTGGGCGGGATGATGATGTCGATGGCGCCCAGCGCGGTGATCAGGCCGGCGGCGAAAGGTTTTGGACAGCCTGCCTCCGTCATGGCCGGATACATGACTTTGCCGATGGTCGCGACCGCCGCGGCGCTGACGCCCGAGATCGCCCCGAAAATGGTGGCCACCCCCACGGTCGTCACGCCGAGACTGCCGCGCACGGAGCCGACGCCCGCCTGCACGAAATCCACGAGACGCTGCGCGACGCTGCCTCTGCCCATCAGTTCACCCGCGAAGATGAAATAGGGAATGGCCAGCAGCGCATAGGCGTTGATTGAACCGAAGAGGTTCTGATGCACGGCCGCCAGCGGGACGTTCATGAAGAACACCAGCGCGACGGTGGCGCCGGTCAGCAGGACAAGAAAGATCGGAAAGCCGAGAAGGAGCAGGATGACCGGCAGAAACCCAAGCGCGAAACTCATGCGTCCTTCTCCTTGTCGCGCGCGAACGTCAGCCAGGCTCTGAGGCCGACCACGATGGTCATCAGGACAAAACTCACCAGAACGGCGCTATGGGGAATCCAGGTGGGCACATGCGCGATGTCGCTCACCGCGCCCAGCGCCATGATGCGGCTCACATACTGCCAGGATTGATAGGCCACGAAACACGCGACGACGCCGGTGAGCACGGCTTCGAGCACCACGACGATGCGGCGAAACTTCTCCGGACATGTTTCGAGCAGCACGTCCATGCGCAGGTGCTGCCCGCGCCAGGTGACGAGCGCGCCGCCCAGGAACGCGATCCAGATCAGGATGTAGATCTCTATCTCGTCGCTGCCGTCGATCGAAAAGCCGCCGATATAGCGGCCCACGACATTGGCGAAGTTCAGGAGAATGCCGACGATCAGGGCGATCGCCAGCGTATTCTCCGTCGTGGACGCGAGCGCATCCATCATCCTGCCTACTTTGACGGATCGACTCATGGAACCCTCGCGTCCTCGATTGCCTGGATGCCGCTAGTTCGCAGCCTTCGAGGCGGCGGCCAGCGCTTCGTAGTCGCCCTTCAGCTTGGCGTTGGCGGCGAGCACGGCCGGCAGGGCCGAGGTGACCTGATCGAGATATTTCTTCGTTTCGTCGGCGTCGAAGGCGATCAGTTCGCCGCCGTTCTTCAGCCAGGTCTTCGTGGTGTTGTCGGCATCCTGGATCGCGAAAGCCTCCACCTTGCGCTGCGCGTTGAACGCCTCCTCGCGCACGACCTTTTCGAGGTCGGGCCCGAGCGACTTGAGGAAGGCCTTGTTGGCCATGGCGGGCACCACCAGGAACGAACCCGGCAACGCCGTCAGGCCTTTGGCGAGATCGAAATATTTGAAAGCCGTGAAGACGGTCGCGCTGGCCACGAGGCCGTCGATCGTCCGGTTCTGCATGGCGGAGAGAACCTCGCCGAGCGGCATCGACAAGGGCGCGGCGCCCAGCTTGCGAAACGGCTCGATCTGCAGCGGCGCGGCGCCGGGCACGCGGATCTTCTGTCCCTTGAAGTCGGCGACCTTCCGGATGGCCTTGTGGGACAGCAGCATCACGGGGCCATGCGCCCAGATGGCGATTGGCTCGAGTCCTTTCGGGCCGCCATACTCGGAGAGCCGCTTGCGCATCTCGGCGTCGGCGAAAACCTTCTGGGCGGCCGCCATCGAATTGAACAGTCCGGGCGCGTCGAAAACCTGGAACCGCGGCTCGAGGCCGATCAGGAAACCGCTTGCCGGCGCCACGACTTCGATGGTGCCCATGGCGGCGCCTTCGACGGTGGCGGGAATCTGGCCCAGCTGGTTTGCCGGATAGATTTCGACCTTCACCTTGCCGCCGGCGCGGGCTTCGACGCCGGTCTTGAACTCCTTCATCCATTCATGCGTAACGTCGTTCACGGTCGGCGACGACACCTTGATGGTGAAAGTCTGCGCGCTCACGACGCTCGAGACGGCGCACAGAAGCGCCGTCAGCAGCAATGTACCAGTCCTCATCGTTTTCTCCCGTTGGTCCGCTTCGCCTTTTCGGCAAATGCGTTGGTTGCCTGTCTTCAGTATTGGCCCTTGGGCTCGAGGCCGAATGTGTGCTGCCCGTACATGGCCGAGACCGCATCCCAGTTGAGGCTGATATGCGAACTGACCGCGTGAATGTCCCGCCAGAATCTCTGCACCGGATGATGAAGCCCCAGAGCGCTGCCGCCCGCGGCCGTGAAGACGGCGTCTACCGCCTGCACAAGTAGGCGCACGCTGAAGCTGTGCGTCAATCTGTTTCGCATGCGCATGTCGACGTCGACCTGATCGCCGTTGTGGACGACGTCGGACGTCTCGCGCAGGTCGCGGTGGATCATCAGGGTGGCGGCGTCGATCGAGGCCGTGGCCTCGGCGACGCGCATCTGGATCGTGGCGAATTCGGCCATGCGATTGTTGCCGCCCGCAACCGCGCCGCGCGTCGTGCGGCCAGAGACCTGGTTGACGAAAGCGTCGAGCGCGCCGCGCGCCATGCCGAGCGCGGGCGAGACGAGGCAGTTCGGCACGACCGCCAGCATCGGCTGGCGATAGAGCGGATTGGAATTGACCTTCACGCCCGGCCCGCTGCCGACGAGCAGGTCCGCAAAAGTGACGGCCCGGTAAGACGGCACGAACGCATCGTCGATCACCACGGTCTTGCTGCCTGTGCCTGCAAGACCCATCGGGTTCCAGTCGTCGTCGATCGTGTAATTGGCTTTTGGCACAAGGAAAAAGCCCGGCTTCGCGCCATTCGGGAGCGGGATGATCGCGCCCAGGATCGCCCATTGCGCATTGTCGATGCCGCTGGCGAAGCTCCAGCGTCCGCTCAGGCGGAACCCGCCATCTTCCGCCACGGCCTTGCCGGAGGGCGCATAGGAGACTGACGAGATCGCGTTACGGTCGTGTCCCCAGACCTCCTCCTGCGCTTCGGCCGGATAACAGCCGATCAGCCATTGATGCACGGCGCCGAGGCTGTAGACCCAGCCCGTCGAGCCGTCGCCGGCGGCAATGGCCGCCACCGCCTCGACGAAGACGTCATAGCCATATTCGAAGCCGCCATAGGCGCGCGGCTGCATGATGCGGAAAAGATCGGCGTCACGCATCATGTCGACCATTTCGGCCGAGACCATGCGGTTCTTTTCCGTGGCCTGGGCGCGCTCGCGCGCAATGCGGCCGATGCTGCGGGCCCTGTCCAGAAGAACGGAAACTTCCGGCAGGATCACGGAGTCGGAGCGGATGGAGCGCGGCTCTGCGGACAATAAGACGGACATGATTATCCTCCCGTACGATTTTGCCCACGCTAGCACCGGCAATTCTCGTCGGCAATCATTCATTTGCATATGCAAGTAATTTTCAGGCCTTTTATACCCGCTGCAACTGATGTTTTCTCAGGTTGAGGATTGCACATTTCTTGGTAATCCCAAATAATCAGATTGGCGCATCGGGGCGCCGTGCGGATCTTCTCGCAGGCTGCGATCCCGGCCGCGCGGATCGCCCGCGCTCGCATTGCGAACTATCCCTCCCGGTTTTGGGCCGGCATGGTTTGCGCCCTCGCACACGAGACAGCGTTGAAGAATGGCCAGAAAATTAAGTCTCCAGGATTTCTTGCCCTATCTGCTCAATCGGGCCGGCGTGCGCATGGGCATCATGTTTTCCAAGGACATCGAGCCGCACGAGATCACGTTGCCGATGTGGCGCGTCATGAACGAACTCTGGCACCGGGGCGAGTTCCGCCTCGGCGAGCTTGCGGAGCGCACCGACATCGACATTTCGACGCTGTCCCGCCTGCTCGTCACCATGCAGAAGAAGGGCTTGATCGTGCGCCGCCGCTCCGGATCGGACGGTCGCGCGCTGAGTCTGACGCTGACGCCCGAGGGGCTGGAGCTCAGCGAACGCATTGCGCCTCTGGCGCTGCACTATGAAGCGCTGGCCATGCAGGGGCTTTCGCCTGCGGAAGTGAAGACGCTGAAGCAATTGTTGCAGCGCGTCTTCCAGAATCTCGAGAACGCCGGACCCGAAAGGGTCGAGAAAGAGACGGCGGGAAAGCCGCGCGCCGTCAAGCGCGCGGCCCCCCGCGCGAGACTCAAAGATTCAGCTTGAAAAGTTTCGCGGCATTGGTGCGGCCAATCTTCTCGCGGTCATTTTCGCTGATGCTCGTCGCATCGAACCAGTCGCTGGCGTGATCGATGTTTTCGAACGGCCAGTCCGTCGAGAACAGGATGCGGTCCGCACCGATTTCCAGCATGGCGTCGATCAACGTCTGGGTGCGGAAATTGCCCGACGTGGTGAGATAGAAGTTCTCCCGGAAATAATCCGCGATCTTGCGCTTGGCCGGGTATTTCGGCGGCGCCTTCACCCATGCGTTTCGGTTGTCGATGCGCCACATGCTGTATGGCAGACCCTCGCCCATATGGCCCAGGATGATGCTGAGCTTTGGATGCTTGTCGAAAAGACCCGAGCCCATCAGGCGCAGGGCATGCACGGCGGTTTCCTGCCCGAACGCCCAGGTCGGCCCCATGAGCCAGCCATGTCCTTCGTAGATCTGCGACATGCTGGGCAGAGGATTGCGCGGATGCAGATAGAACGGCGCGTCGAGCTTCTCGACCTCCGACCAGAAATCCCAATATTGGGGCAGATCGTAATAGACCGCGGAATCGGGCGTCGTCACTTGCGAGAATCCGTTGACGAGCGCGCCTTTGAAACCGAAGTCTTTCACACACCGCTGAAATTCGCGCGTCGCGAGATCCGGATCCTGCATCGGCAGGGCGGCGAATCCCTGGAATCGGTCGGGACGTTTGGCAATCTGCTCCGCCAGAAAATCATTCGAGCGCTTGGCGATCTCGTTGGCGGCCGCAATGTCCGGGATGGCCTGCACGGCGGGCGCATTCAGAGACAGAAGCATCATCTCTAGACCGTGCTGATCCATCAGCCGGAGGCGGGTCTCGTGAATGTCGAGCAGTCGGTGGCTGAGTTCAGGCCAATAGGACTCGGGCACGAAGCCGGCCGAATCCTGCAATGTCTCCTTAATGGCGAAATGCTCTTCGAGCGCAATCTTGCCCTGCATGCGAAGCCTCCCGTTACGTCTCTGCGCAGCCGGATCGCGACGACGACAAATCCAGCCCTTCCTCGGAACCTAACCCGATTTATTTGCGTATGCAAATAATTTAGCGTCGTCTCAGCGCCGCCGCGCGTCGGCGTCTGCGCTGATCTCCACGAGCTTTTGCCGAAACCAGGCATGCCGCGCGCTGTTCTGCTGACTGCGCGTCCAGACCAGCCGGAACTCCGTGCGCGGAACAGTGAATGGCAGCGGCGAAACCGACATAGCGCTCGAGTCCGTCATGGCGGCGGCCGCCCCCTCGGTCAGGGTCGCGATCATGTCGGAGCGGGCCAGCGCGATCATGGCCGCAAGTCCATGCGGCAGCCGCATCGCCAGACGGCGTTTCTGTCCGAGGGACGCCAGCGCGGCGTCCACGGGATCGTCCGTCGCGCCGCTCATGCTGACGAGGAGGTGCGGCGCCGCGAGATAATCCGCGACCGACAGCGGCGTTCCCGCCAGCGCATGGTCGGCCCGCATCACGCAGACGTGCCCGTCTGAAAGAAGCCGGCAGGTCATGAAGCGGTCGGGCAGATCCGCGAACATTCCGATTGCGGCGTCGATCTTGTTCTGGTCGAGCCCAGCCAGAATTTCCGACACGGAGCCGGACCGGACCGTCAGGTCGACGCCCGGCGCCTGGCGGCGCACCAGATCGACCAGCTGCGGCAGCACCACGATGGTTTCGTAGGTTTCAACCGCGAAAGTGAACGATCCCTGCGCGGTCGAGGGATCGAATGTCTCGGGGGCCAGGGCCAGCCGCAGGCCCTGCAGCGCCTCGCGCAGGGGCGTGGCGAGTTGCGCCGCCCGCGCCGTTCGCTCCATGCCGGTTGACGTGCGCACCAGCAGGTCGTCGTCCAGCAGCTTTCGCAACCGCTGGAGCGCGTGGCTGGCGGCCGATTGGCTCAGGCCGACGCGCGCCGCCGCGCGGCTGACATTGGCCTCTTCGAGCAGCGCCTCCAGCACCACCAGCAGATTCAGGTCGATCGAACGGAGATTCATGCCGGGTCCCGGTTCCTCATGCAGGTCATGCATATTGATTGTGCAATGTTTGCATTGGCCTGCATAGAGCGTCGCCATCTAGTCTGGGACGTCAAGGCGGGAAAGACCGCCGGCGGGAGGACATGATGGCTCTAGCCGATCTATCGGGCGCGAATGTCGACGTGGCGTATCGTGCCGCAATGCGGGGCTTCGCCTCCACGGTCACGATCATCACGGCCTGCGACCACGAACGTCATCACGGCATGACGGCCACGTCGGTCACATCCCTGTCGATGAGTCCCCCGTCCCTGCTCGTCTGCCTGAACCAGAAGACCCTGCTGCACGACGTGATGATCCGCTCGCGCCGCTACTGCGTGAACGTGCTGCACCGCGACCAGGCGGATATTTCCGCAGCCTTCAGCGGCGGACTGCCGCCCGAGAAACGTTTCGAGATCGGCGCATGGGCGTGGACGGAAGATGGCCTGCCCTACCTCACGGACGCGCAAGCCAACCTGTTCTGCCGCAAGGCCGCGGCCCTGCCCTATGGCACGCACACGATCCTCGTCGGCGAGGTCGAAGCCGTGAACCTGCGTGAAGCCGTCGCGCCGCTCGTCTATCATGACGCCGCCTATTGCGTGACCGGCCCCGCGCTTTGAC
>JAIEQX010000201.1 GCA_019747375.1 Beijerinckiaceae bacterium
CCAAGAAATTCGGCGATCTGGAAGTGCTGCGCGCCATCTCGGCCGAGATCAAGCACGGCGAGTTCGTGTCGATCGTGGGTCCGTCCGGCTGCGGCAAGACGACGTTCCTGCGCATCGTGGGCGGGCTCGAGAAAGCCAACAGCGGCGAGGTGAAACTCGACGGCCGCGTGCTGACGGGGCCGGGCTCGGATCGCGGCTTCGTGTTCCAGCAGGACAATCTTCTGCCCTGGCGCAACATCCTGTCCAATACCGAAATCGGCCCGGAGATCGGAGGATATCGCAACGCAGACCAGCTGAAGAAAACGATGCGGCTGTTGAAGCTCGTGGGTCTCGAAGGGTTCGAGAAATATTATCCGCGCCAGCTTTCCGGCGGCATGCGCCAGCGCGTCAATCTGGCGCGCGCGCTTGCGGTTGATCCCGACCTGCTGCTGATGGACGAGCCGTTTTCGGCGCTCGACGCGCAGACGCGCGAAATCATGCAGACCGAGCTGATGCGCATCTGGGAGGAAGGCCGCAAGACCGTTCTCTTCGTCACGCATCAGATCGACGAGGCGGTCTATCTCTCCGACCGCATCTTCGTATTTGCGCGACGTCCCGGCCGCATCAACGAGATCGTCGAGGTCGACCTGCCGCGTCCTCGGCCTCTGCAAATGAAGCGGACGCCGGAATTCGTCAAATATGTCGACCATATCTGGAAGCTGATCGAGGAAGACGTGCGCGCGTCCGTCCTCGAGGAGCATGCCTGAACGCGGGTCCGATCAATCGAGGATCTGGCCGCCGTCCCAGCTCATGGCGAGCCTTCCGGTCATGACCCGGAAGGCGTCGCTGTCGACAAGCGTGCGGTAGAAGGCGCGCAAGGTCGGGGCGTCGAGCCCGGCGAGGCCGCAACGCGCCTGCGCGAACCTGCCACCGGGGAAGAGTCTGTCGATGGCGGCCTGCCGGGCCGCGGCGTCAGGCGGCGCGTCGAGATCGCGGTCCGGAATCTGTGAGGTCAGCATGTCGACCACGAGATCGCGGTCAAGGCCAGGCAGGCCCGCCATGAAGCCGCCGACAAGATCCTTTGCGAAGGCATGGTCGGGATGATCGTCGCGGAAGGGGGCGCGATTGGTGTGGCCCAGATGGGGAACGACGTTCCAGTCGGCCATCTGGCGGGGAAAGCGCGCCAGCAGAGCCTCGTCCTCGCGTGCGACGTAAAAGCGGTTGAGCCCTTCGAACAGCACGAAGTCGTAATTCTGCGACAGCAACAGCGGCTCCCAGGCGGCGTGCGCTTCCGCCATGCTGCCGGGCGCGACCGCCTCCAGAAGGATGACGCGCGGGCGCAGACGCGACCAGTCATTGCCGGCCAGCACGTCGCCCTCGGCGCCCTCGACGTCGATTTTCAGGAAGTCGACGCGCGGCCAGCCGTGTTGGCGTCCGAGCGCAGCGAGGGTTGTCATGGGAAGACGGCGCGTCTCGACGCGCGCGCCCATGTCGCGCGCCTGCCGGGCGACATCGGGCAGAATGGTGGAAAATCCATGCAGGCGTTCGACATGGTGGAATTCCACCTCGCCCTCCTGTGCGCCGACCAAAGCCGCCACCGCAATGTCGCGCGGGCGGACATGGGCGTATTTCGCCGCGAGATCGGCCTGCGGCTCGACCACGATGCCGTTCCAGCCGGCGAGATAGAACCAGCAGGATACATTGTCGGCCACCGGATGGCCTGCCCCGACATCGATGTAGAAACCTGTCTTCTGTCCTTCAAAGGCGACTGAGAGGTGATAATCCTCAAGATGTTGCGCGTAGGAGAGATCCATCAATTCTTCCGGGGACGGGCCATGCTCGGGCAATTCGGGTGAGCCGCGCCAAGCCTACAGGAGTGACGCAGCGCCGCAAGCTTGGCCCGCCCCTTGATTTGTTGCGCCGCTTCCACGATCCTTGAGCACGAAAGCCGGATAGAACCGGCGGACAGCCCGTCGCAACGAGGGCCGCAGGGAGGATGGGACCGCAGGCGCCTTTGCGCCACGGTCATGTTTTTCCAGCTCTTCAGCATCTGCTCTCCGCTTCCGTTCGAAGCCGCATGCGATCAGCCAGGAGACAGACATGGATTTCACGCTTCCCGAAGAACTGCGCATGCTGAAGGACAATGTCCGCCGCTACGTGGACAGCAAGATGATTCCGGTGGAGCGCGAGACTCTCGTCAACGACGAGCTGAAGCCCGAATGGCGCGAGGTCTTCCAGCGGGGCGCGAAAGATCTCGGCATCTGGATGATGGATGTGCCGGAAGAGTTCGGCGGTCCCGGCCTTGGCATCATGCCACGCGTCATCGTGTGGGAGGAACTGGCCCGCACCATCGCGCTGCCGTCGCGCGGCGAAAGCATGATGGGGCCGAATGTGCGCGCAATCCTGTTCTCGCTGGAAGGCGAGATGCGCGAAAAATACCTGATGCCGGTGCTGCGCGGCGAGAAACGCGCGTGTTTCGCGCAGACCGAGCCGGAAGCGGGTTCGGACCCCGGCTCGATGCGCACGACCGCCGTGCGCGATGGAGACGACTACGTCATCAACGGCGTAAAGCGCTACATCAGCCATGCCGACAAGGCGGATTTCGCCCAGGTGATGGTGGCGACCGACCGCTCCAAGGGATCGCGCGGCGGCATCTCGTGTTTCCTCGTCGACATGAACACGCCGGGCGTGAAGATCACCACCAAATACCAGACCATGATGGGCGACGCGCCCTGCGAGATCGTGTTCGACAATGTGCGGGTGCCGGCGACGCACCGCGTCGGCGCGGAAGGCGAGGGCTTCAAATTCGGCCAAAAATGGCTGGGTGTCGGGCGCATCAAGCATGGCGCGCGCGCGCTGGGGGTGGCGGAACGCTGCCTCGAGATGGCGGTCTCCTACGCCAAGCAGCGCGTGACCTTCGGGAAGCCGCTGTCCGACCGGCAGGGCATCCAGTTCATGCTGGTGGATTCCTATGTCGAGCTGAAGGCCGCGCGGCTGCTCGTCTATGAGGCGGCGTGCAAGCTCGACGCCGGCGAGGACAATCGCGTCGACGCCTATGTGTCCAAGTCGAACGCCGACGAAATGGCGTTCCGCGTCGCCGACCGCTGCATGCAGATCCATGGCGCGATCGGCCTGACGACGGACATGCCGATCGAAAAAATGTGGCGCCAGCAGCGCAGCTACCGCATCACCGAAGGCGCCACCGAGGTGATGAAGATGGTGATCGCCCGTCACCTTTTGAAAACCTACTGAGCTTCATCGTCGACGAAGCCTTGGGCGATGCGCTTGACGGCGGGCGCATTTCCCCATGCAATGCGTGATCGACCGGCGCAAGACCGGCACTCGGGAGGATGACATGCTCAAACAGCACGAGCGCAGCCGCACGCGCGCGATGTTTTCGTTTCCGGTCCTGACGGGCCTCTGCCTGGCCGGCGCGGCGAGCCTTGCGCCCACCTTAGCGGTCGCCGATCCGATTGCGGATTTCTATGCCGGCAAGACGATCCGGATGATCATCCGGTCGGGCGTGGGCGGCGGCTACGATCAATATTCGCGCCTGCTCGGGCGCCATATGAGCAAGCATATACCCGGCAACCCGCATGTGCTGCCGGTCAACATGCCGGGCGGCGGCGGGATTGTGGCGGCCAATTACGTGGCTAATGTCGCGCCGCGCGACGGCACCATCCTGACCATCGTGAGCCAGGGCCTCGTGGTCGACCAGGCGCTCGGCCTGAACAAGACGTTCAAGGCGGATCTCCGCAGCTTCGGCTGGGTCGGCAACATGAGCAAGTCGAACCAGCTGACGGTCGCGTGGCATACGTCGAAGACCAAGACTCTGGCGGATGCGATGCAGCGCGAGACGCTGATCGGCGCCACGGGGGCGGGCTCCGTCTCGACGCAACTGCCGGCTTTCTACAACAATGTGCTGGGCACCAAATTCAAGATCGTGCACGGCTATCCGGACGGCACCGACGTCAACATGGCGATGGAGCGGCAGGAGGTGGAGGGGCGCGGCACCAACCCCTGGGCGAGCTATCGCGCGATGACGCCGCGTTACGTCACCGAGAAGATGATCGTCCCGCTGATCCAGGCCGGACTGCAGAAGGAAGACGACCTGCCGGACGTGCCGCTGCTGATCGACATCGTCAAGCCGCAGGACAGGCCGATCGCGGAATTCATGTCGAAGGCGGTCAGCGTCGGCAGGCCCATCGCGACGACGCCCGGCACGCCGCCGGAGCGGCTGAAGGCGCTGCGCCGCGCCTTCGATGCGACCCTGAAGGATCCGGACTTCATTCGCGAGGCCGAAACGCAGCGCGCGGAAATCGAGTCGATGGACGGCGAGGAACTGGAGCGCATCGTGCAGGAGCTGATCGGCGCGCCCGCCGAGACGCTCGAGCGCGTGAAAATCGCCCTGCAGCCGAAAGATGCTGATATGAAGGCTGCGCCCAAGGCCGCGAAGGCCGAAGGGGGCGAGAAATAATCATCGCGAACGAGGACATGACATGACGCGCAGGCAGACCGAGATGATCGCACGGGACTGGTCGAGCCTAGCGGGCCGGGACATGTTCAACGTGTCGGTCACGGGCGACGGACAGGGCGCGCCCGAGGAGGAAACCGGGCGCGTGATCGCCCGGGCCATCGCCGAGATCGAGGCGGCGGGCTTTTCACGCGAGCATATCGTGCGCAGCCGCCTGTTCGCGCAGGACAAGGACATGCGAACGCGCGCCAGCGACTGCCGCCGCGCCCTGCTGGTGGGGCCCCTGCGCGGCTCGAGTTCGAGCTTCTGCGACGCCGAGCGCCTGCCCGGCCATGCGCGCATGAGCCTCGATCTCGCGGCCATCCGGCCGCGCGACCCGCATGCCCGCAAGGTCGTGCGCGAATACGAGCCCGCCATTGCGCCGCCGATGTTCGTGGCGCTCGACAAGCTTGTGTTCCTGTCGGGCCTGACCGACACGATGGAGCATCTCGGCGACCAGATTCCCGCCATCGCGCAGGCGATCCGACACTCGCTCAAACAGGCGGGATCGAAGATCTCTGCGGCCAAGCGCGTCAGCGTCTTCCTGGCCAAAGCGGAAGATCCCCGCAAGGCGCTGGCGATGATCGCGGCGGAATTTCCCGACCTGCCCTGCCCGATCACGCTCACCACGGTCGACGGCTATTCGGCGCCCGAGAAGCGTATCGAGATCGAGGTGACGGCTGCGGTGATCGAAGGCGTCTGAGCGGCGTTCGTCACCGGGGCACTTGTACAAAAGTCGCAGGCGCGGGATAAAAGGGAACGTCGAACGGGCGGCCCCTCAGGCCGATGCGCGACCTTTTCAACACACGATCGGGATGGAACACAGATGGGTGAATATGCGCTCGGACAGCCGGTGCCACGTTTCGAAGATCCGCGCCTGATCCGGGGCGGCGGACGCTACGTGGACGACCTGTCGATGTCCGGCATGGTTCACGGCGTCGTGCTGCGCTCGCAATACGCTCATGCGAAGCTTCTCTCGATCGACACAAGCCGCGCGCTCGCGGCGCCGGGCGTGCTGGCGGTGCTGACCGGCAAGGACTGGCAGGCCTCGGGCTACAATGACCTCCCGATGCCCAAGGGCCGCAAGCGGCGCGACGGCTCGCCCATGCACACCGGCAAGTTTCCGGCGCTGGTGGTCGACAAGGTGCGATGGGTCGGCGATTACGTCGCCTTCATCGTGGCGGAAACGCGCCTGCAGGCTCTCGACGCCGCCGAACTGGTGGATGTGCGATATGAAGTGCTGACGCCCAACGTGGTGACGGGCGAAGCGGCCGACGAGGGCAAGCCGCTCGTCTGGGACGATTGCCCCAACAACATCTCGTTCGTGCATCTGGAAGGCGACAAGGAAAAGACCGACGCAGCCTTCGCGCAGGCCGACCATGTCGTGCGGCGCAAGTTCGTGATCAACCGCGTGACCGCCGCCACCATGGAGCCGCGCGCCTGCATCGGCCATTACGATCCTGCGGCCGACCGCTACACGATCCACACCACGCTGCAGCGAGCGATCCATTATCGCGGCCAGCTGGCCCGCACGCTGAAAGTGCCGGAAAGCAAGGTGCATGTGATCGCCGGCGATATCGGCGGCAGTTTCGGAATGAAGTCCGGCATCTATAACGAGGTCGGACTGGTGCTGCTCGCCTCCCGGCTCGTCGGGCGCCCGGTGAAGTGGAACAGCACGCGCTCGGAGGCTTTTCTGAGCGACGCGCAGGCGCGCGACAATGTGACGGAAGCCGCGCTGGCGCTCGACAAGAACGGCAAGTTCCTCGGACTGCATGTCAAGACCATCGCGAATGTGGGCGCTTATCTGCAGCCGGGCGGCGACGGCGGCGCGACCAGCAATCTGGGCACGCTGGCGGGCGTCTATCTGACGCCGGCGATCCACGTCGACGTCACGGCGGTGTTCACCAACACCAATCCGATGCGCCCCTATCGCGGCAACGGCCGGCCCGAGGCCGCCTATGTGCTGGAGCGCATGGTCGATCTCGCCGCCAGGGAACTCGGCCTCGCGCCTGACGAAATTCGTCGCCGCAATCTCATTCCGCCGGACGCCATGCCGTACAAGACGCCGCTCAAGTTCCGCTACGATTCCGGCGAGTTCGAGAAGGGCATGGACATGGTGCTGAAAATGTCCGACTGGGCCGGCTTCGAGGCGCGGCGCGCGGAATCGCGCAAGCTCGGCAAGTTGCGGGGCATCGGGCTGTCCAACTCGATCGAGAAAGCGGCTGCGCCGGGCTTCGAGGGTGCGGAGATCCGTTTCGATCGTTCAGGCACCGTGACGATCCTTTCAGGCGCCGTAACGCAAGGCCAGGGGCACGAGACGGTGTTCAAGCAGCTCGTCTGCGACCGTCTCGGGGTGAAGCCGGACGATGTGCATTATGTGCAGGGCGACACCGACGCGGTGTTTTTCGGCGAGGGCACGGGCGGCTCGCGCACCGCCACGGTGGCGGGCTCGGCGCTTCATCTCGCGGCCGAAAAAGTCATGGCGAAGGCCCAAAAGATCGCCGCCAAGATGCTGGAAAGCGACGACATCGACTTCAAGGACGGCATTTTCACGAGCCGCGGCACCAATCGCAGCCTCAGCATCAACGAAGTGGCGCGCGGCTCCACCAATCCGAAGAACCTGCCCGAAGGCATGGAAGCGGGCCTCATCGCCAGCGCGGTCTATTCCAACGATCTGATGAACTACCCCAACGGCAGCCATGTCTGTGAACTGGAAATCGACGAGGAGACAGGCAAGGTCGACATCGTCCGGTACAGCGTCGTGGATGATGTCGGAAACGTTCTGAATCCGCTCATTCTGAAGGGTCAGATCCACGGCGGCGTGGCGCAGGGCGTCGGCCAGATGCTGATGGAAGACCTGACCTACGACCCGTCCACGGGCGAATTGCTGGCTGGTTCGTTCGTCGATTACGCCATGCCGCATGCGGATAATTTCTGCCCCATCGAGGTCAAGAGCAATCCGGTGCCCACCGCCACTAACCCGTTGGGAGTCAAGGGCGCGGGCGAGGCCGGCTGCGTCGGCGCGCTGCCCGCCGTGGCCAATGCGCTGGCGGATGCGCTGAGCGTGTACGGCATTGACGACGTGCCCATGCCGGCGACATCGGGGCGGATCTGGCGCATGATCCAGGACGCCAAGGCGAAACGTCTCGCTGCGGAATAATTCACCACCAGTTCCTTCACCAAGTCGCGACAATGCGCGCCGTTTTTTTAGATAAAACACCGGGTTTTCTTCACACCGAATTAGAGGCAGTTAAGAAAACAGAGGCAATTTGGGGCGAATGCAAACGTCACTCGGGATAGGGAAGCGGTCATGAACGCCAATCAAAGGAAGCCTGCGATCGGGGCGAAGATGCAAGGCCCATCCCTCCCGCCGGTCGTGGAAAGCGGCACGGAATGGCTGCGGCAGTTCTCGCAGTGCCTGAATCCGGGCGAACGCGCCGGCGCGATCTTCGCGTCGGACAACAGCGTATTTCGCGACCTGCCGACGATGCGGCTGCGCGCCTTCGGGAGTGCGAGCCGTCGGCCCGCTTCGCCGGTGCTCGTGGTCGCGCCTTTCACGCTGCATGACGCGGACATCGCAGACCTGATGCGCGGACATTCGCTGATCGAGGCGCTGCGCGAAGGCGGAACCGGCCCGGTCTTTCTCACCGACTGGAAGTCGGCCGACGCCGCGATGCGCGACTATACGCTCGACGCCTATATCGCCGACATCAACGTCGCCATCGACGATCTGGGCGGCGAGATCGATGTGGTGGGCCTGTGCCAGGGCGGCTGGCTGGCGCTCGTGCATGCGGCTCGCTTTCCCGGAAAGATCCGGCGGCTGGCGCTTGCGGGCGCGCCGATCGACACGGGCGCGCGTTCATCCGCCATGACGCGGCTGGCCCAAACCGCGGCCGCCGACGACGAAGCCACCTTGCACATGGGCGAACCACCCGTGGCCAGCGACATATTTGCGCCTGTCGGCGCATGCTCAGGGCACGAACATGCAGCCATCTTCACGCTGCAGCGCAATCCTGCATCTTTCGCCAACGCCGACATGCGCGCCATCGCGGCCTACGAAGCCTGGAGCCGCCGCTCGCTGGAGCTTCCGGCAAAATACGCGAGGGAGACGCGGCGGCAGTTATTCGCCACCAACAGCCTCGCGGAAGGCCACCTGACCGTGCTTGGACGGACGCTCTCGCTGCGCGACGTGAAGATCCCGATCTTCACGCTCTGCGGCGACATGGACGAGATCGTGCCGAAGGCGCAGACCATGGCGGGGCTCGCGGCGCTGGGCACGCCACGCACGCGGATCCGCAGCCTGAGCGTCCCGTGCGGGCATTTCGCCCTGTTCGCCGGCGGGCGGACCTTGTCTCGCGAGTGGCGCACCATCGCGGCTTGGCTGACATCGCAGGCGCCGCTCGGCCGCAGCAAGCCCGTGGCCGCCGCCCTTCACGCCCAGGAGGCATGAAGGGCGCCGCGCTGGCGCTGCGGAAAGGGTTTAGACCATCGGGGGCAAAGCCTTAAGCAGGTGGCCATAGCCTCCGCGCGGCTCGTTGACGTGCAGGCGGCGCTGGAACTCCCAGACCCGGGCGGTGACGGGATGAACCACCGGTACGCCCAGATCGCGCTCGAGCATGTCGACGATGTGAAGCGTGCGCCACCCAGAGCCCAGCATGTAGATGGCGTCGGCGCCCTTGTGCTTGAGGAAGCTTTTCTTGATGTGGGCGTAGACCTGCTCGCCCGAAAGCTCCTGCACCTTGTTGAACGGTACGTCGACGCCATCCATGCATTTCACCTCGAACCCTGCATCGCGGAAATAGGCCGCGAAGGTCTCGTTGATCTCGCCCTGGAAGTAACTCGCCCCGACGATGGATTTTGCGCCGAGCGCCCGCAGGGCCGCGATGTGGTTCTGGCCGGCCGTGAAGATCGGGGTCTTGTATTTTTCCTCCCAGCCGGCGACGAGGCGCGTCTCTTCCTCACGGCCCAGCACCATGAAGGGCGGCGCGCCATTGGGGTGGATGGCGTCACAGCCCTGCTCGGCGCAGAGCGCGACCTGCTGCTCGTAGGCGCCCATCATGGTCTTGAATTCGTCGGTGGTGCCGCGCCGGATATTGGTGAAAAGCGGGATGATGCCGATGCCTTCGGGCATGAGGCGGATGAATTCTTCCGTCGCGCCGGGGCGCAATGTCGGATGAATGATGCCGGCGATGCCGCGCCATGCCGAAAAAGCCATAGGTGTCCTCCCTCATGTCGGCCACGCCGCGCCTTGATCGGCGCCTTGTCGTGGTCTCGCGCGCATTGTCGCGCATGCGACGGCGCGTTGGAAGAGGGAGAGACAGTGGGCGCTCAGGCGGCGCGCTGGCGTGGTTCGGCGGTATGTTCGCGCATGCCTGCGCCATTCTCGTCGACTTCGCGCAGCAGCACCGGATAGCCCCAGAGATCGGCCAGATAGCCCAGCACTTCGCCGGCGTCGCGGCCCGCAAGCAGGCGGCCTTCCCGCACGGAGTGCTGCAGGATGAGACGGCGGTCGCCTTCGAGATCGACAGACACCACTTCGATCTGCGGATCGGTGTGGCCGAGATCATATTCGCGTGCGAAGGCCCGCCGGATGCGGCGATAGCCGCGCTCGTCGTGAATGGCCTCGACCCGGAGCGTCGTCTCCTTCGGATCGTCGACGAGCTGGAACATGCGCCAGTCCCGCATCAGGCGCGGCGAGAGGAATTGCGAGATGAAACTCTCGTCCCGGTAGTTGGCCCAGATGTCCTTCAGGGCGTTGACGGGATCGTTGCAGCCGGCAAGCTGCGGAAGCCACTCGCGATCCTCGGCCGTGGGCGAAACGCAGACGCGCTCCAGATCGCTCATCATGGCGAAGCCCAGCGCATAAGGATTGATGGAGCCGAAGCGGCGGTCATCGAAGCCCGGCTGGAACACCACATTGGTGTGGGAGCCGAGAAACTCGAGGAAGGCGCCGTCGGTGATGTTTCCGCACTCGTGTAGCCGATTCATGATCTTGTAATGCACGTAGGTCGCCGTGCCTTCGTTCATCACCTTGGTCTGGCGCTGCGGATGGAAATATTGCGCCAGCAGCCGGACGATGCGCAGCAGCTCGCGTTGCCAGGGCGCGAGGCGCGGCGCCGTCTTCTCCAGAAAATACAGGATGTTTTCCTGCGGCAGCTCGAGCAGGTCGGCAAGCCTTTCGTCAGCCGTGCGCAGAACGGTCTTGGGCGAGCCTGACGGCAATGTGCTCCACAATTCGTTGTAGATCTTCTCGTCATAGGCGCGGCGCTCCGCGGCCCGCGCCTGTTCTGTGCGGAAATCGACCTTGCGGCGCCGTGGAGAGCGGTGCACGCCATGAGTCATCAGCGCGTGGGCTGCGTCGAGCAGGCTTTCAACCGCGCGCTCGCCATAGGTTTCCTCGCAATGCGCGATGTAGGTCTTGGCGAATTGCAGATAGTCGAGAATGCCGGTGGCGTCCGTCCATTCCTTGAACAGCATATTGTTGCGGAAGAAGTGATTGTGCCCGAAAGCCGCGTGCGCGATGACCAGCGTCTGCATCAACGCCGTATTGCCTTCCATGACATAGGAGATGCAGGGACTCGAATTGATGACGATCTCGTAGGCGAGATCCTGAAAGCCCTTGCGGTAATGGCCTTCGTGCTGCACGAACCGCTTGCCGAAGGACCAATGGCTGTAGTTGATCGGCATGCCGGAGGCGGCGTAGCCGTCGAGCATCTGTTCGGCCGTGATGATCTCGATCTGATTGGGATAGACTTCGAGTTTCATCTCGCCCAGGGCGATTTCCTCGACCCGATCGTGTATTTTCTGGATCGTGTCGAAGCTCCAGTCAGCTCCGTCGAACAGAAGACCGCTCATCGCGATGTCGCCTCCGCTTCGGACCGCTTTCTGAACAATTCGCGGAACACGGGATAGATTTCCTGCCGGCTCGTGACGCGGCGCATGCTGGGGCCCGGCTCCAGATGCGCATATGTCTTCCAGAGCGTCGACATGGGCGAGTCATTGTGCGGTTCGTCAACTTCCAGATAGGCGAAATACTGGCTGAGCGGCAAAAGTCCGTCGCGCATCAGCGTCAGGGATTTTTCGCTGTCGCCGTTTTCATTGTCGCCGTCCGACGCCTGCGCAATATAGATGTTCCAGTCGTCGACGGGATAGCGCTCCTCAATGATGCGCAGCGTCTCCTTCAGGGCGGACGAGACGCGCGTGCCGCCCGTCTCGCGGCTTTCGAAGAAGGTTTTCTCGTCGACCTCGCGGGCCTCGTCGGTGTGGCGGATGAAAACGATCTCGACCTGCTTGTAGCGTCGCTCCAGAAAGACGTACAGCAGCATGAAGAAGCGCTTGGCGATGTCCTTCATGTGTTCGGTCATGGAGCCCGACACGTCCATGACGCAGAACATCACCGCCTGCGCGACTGGCCGCGGCGAGGGCTCGAAGCGGCGATAGCGAATGTCGATCGGATCGATGTAGGGGATCGAGCGCGTGCGCAGCTCGAGCGCCTCAAGCTCGGCCCGCATGGCGTCGCTGTGTTGCTCATCTTCGCCGAGGTCGGCGTCCGTCGAGGCCTGACGGGCGCGTTCGATTTCATCCGGCTTCGGGCGCTTCAGCGCCATGCGACGCGACAGTGCGTTTCGCATGGTGCGGGTGAGGGCCAGATTGGCGGGCGAACCGCCGCGCTGGTAACCGGCGCGACGCAGGCCCGTCGAATCCGTCAGCGAGAGCTTGCGCCGCTCGAGATCAGGCAGCTCCAGATCCTCGAGGAAGAGACTGAGGAATTCCTCGGCCGACAGAGCCACCTTGAACTCGTCTTCGCCGCCCCCTCCCCCGCCCGCATTATTGCCCGCGCCCCTGCCCTTGCCGGAGCCAGAGCCGCTCGGACGCGCAATGCGGTCGCCCTCGAGAAACTCCTTGTTGCCAGGCAAAACGCGGGTGTGGGCGCCGTCGCTTCCGGTGTGGAAGGACGGCTCGTCAATGCCGCGCGCAGGAATGATGACGACGCCCGCTTCGCCGATTTCACGAATGGGACGCGAGGACGAAAGATTACGCACGGCCTCGCGAAGAATCTTGCCGGCCCGCCGGAGAAAGCGCTGCCTGTTGGGCAGGCTTTTTCCGGACGGATTCAGGCGGCGGTCGATGACATACATCATGCATCTCCGTCACGCGGATTGCTTGACCCGCATGTACCATTCCACAAGGCGTCGGACCTGACGTTCGGTATAGCCGCGCGCCATCATGCGCGCGACGAAGTCGCTGTGCTTCTTCTCGCTCTCCCCATCCTTCTTCGACCCGAAGCTGATGACGGGGAGCAGGTCCTCGACCTGGCTGAACATGCGCCGCTCGATGACTTCGCGAATCTTCTCATAACTGGTCCAGGAGGGATTCTTGCCGCCGTGTGCGGCGCGCGAGCGCAGCGAGAATTTCACCACCTCGTTGCGGAAGTCCTTTGGATTGGCGATGCCGGCCGGCTTCTCGATCTTGGTCAGCTCCTGGTTGAGCAATTCACGATCGAGCAACTGGCCGGTGTCGGGATCCTTGAAGTCGAGATCCTCGATCCAGGCGTCGGCGTAATCGACATAACGGTCGAACAGGTTCTGACCGTAGTCGTGGTAGGATTCGAGATAGGCTTTCTGGATCTCGTGGCCGATGAACTCCGCATAGCGCGGCGCGAGATCGGCCTTGATGAATTCGAGATAGCGCTTCTCGGTGTCGGGCGGCAGTTGATCGCGACGCAAGGCCTGTTCGAGCACGAACATGAGATGCACCGGATCGGCCCCGATCTCGACGGAATCGTGATTGAAGGCGGCGGCCAGCACCTTAAAGGCGAAGCGGGTCGAGATGCCGTCCATGCCTTCGTCCGGCCCCGCCGCATCCTTGTATTCCTGCAGGCTGCGGGCGCGCGGATCAGTCTCGCGAAGGCTCTCGCCGTCGTAGACGCGCAGCTTCGAGAAGGCGCTCGAATTTTCGTGCACGCGCAGGCGGGACAGCACCGAGAAACGCGCCAGCATTTCGAGCGTGGCGGGCGCACAGGGAGCAGCCGCCA
>JAIEQX010000203.1 GCA_019747375.1 Beijerinckiaceae bacterium
TAATCGTTAGAACCCGGATAGCCGCAGATGATTTCGAACTGAAAGCCCCCGAAAGCCTTGAGCAGCGCGGGATTGATATAGCTCTGTCCGATGCGGCCGCTGCAGCCGACATTGGTCTTGATCTTGCGCAGCTCGTCGATGGTCTGGGCGGGCGAGCCTTTCCGCATCATGAAGACTGCATTGACGTTGGCGAATGAACCGACATAAGCGAAGTCCTGCACGTTCCACTTGCCGATCGCCGGGTCGGTCAATTGCGTGTGCGCGATGGTCTCGGGGAAGAGGCCCATCATGGTCCCGTCTTTGGGCGCATTCGAATAGTAGAAGGCGACGCCCACAACGCCGCTGCCGCCGGGCTTCGATTGCACGATGATGTTGGGTTTGCCGGGTATGTATTTCGGCATGTGGGCTGCGGCGAGGCGCGCATAGAGATCGTAGGACCCGCCAGGAGGATGGCCGATGAGAATGACGACCGTCTTGCCCTTGTAAAAATTTTCGACGGATGTGTCGGTGGACTGCGCGCTGGCGGCGCCGGCGCATGTGGCGAGCATGGCGCCAAGGATTCCACCGCGCGTCCATCGCAGCAAGGCGCTGCTTCTCATCCTTGTGAGCACTGTAACCTCCCGTGAATATTGCACGGGCCCGATCTACGCCGGGCCTCTCACAGGAGGGTGCACCACGGCCATGCTTGGCGTCAAACGTAGCCGTGGCTTTCGTCAGCGATCCATCGCCATCAATTGGCGGCGCTGATTCTTGCTGACCAGACGCGATTTCGACAGATCGACGAAATCTTCGGCGCTGTGAGGCGCGCGCGAGCCCGTGAAGGTTCGCATGCCTTCAGGCGTCATGACGACGTCGCCGGCCACCAGCGTCGTGTCCATCATGAGAGCCTTCATGGGATCCTCGCCATTCTTGCAGCATATGGCTTCGCTCTTGACGGGAGCGGCCTCACGGCGCGGCTTGGGAGCGCTCTGGACGGCGCGCCGGCGGGAACGCTGCTCGCCATAGGGACCGGAATAATAGTCGTAACCATAATTGTCGTAGGATGGCGGAGCATTGTGATAAACCGCGCCGCGCGGAGACCCGAAAAGCGTGTCGAGGAATCCCGCCTGCACGGCGCCGGCGCTGCCGGCGACAACCGCCAGCCCCATGAGGCAGGCAAGGCCGCGGCGGCGGGCGCAGGAGGCGGAGAAGGCGGAACGAAAGGCGTGCGTCTGCTCGCTGGCGATGGACATCGTCGGCTCCTCGGGGGCTTTCCGTTGCTTCAAATCTGGCTCGGGACATGAACGCCCGGAAATTGAATTCGTGGGAAAGCTTACGCTTGACATCCCGTTTACCATGTGCGCCGCCACACACCGGACGCTGCATGTCGAGGTCGGCACGTATCCTGCTACGCAGCCGCGTGCAGACGCTCCGATGCAGAAGCCGAACAGATCCCGCATGACGTCCCAGGCGCCGAAATGGATTCGCAGCTCAAAGCCCTGATTGTTGACGAAAGCCCGATCCGCGCGGCGATTATCGAGGCTGGTCTGCGCGAGGCCGGCTTCTCGGAGGTGATCCGTCTGGACACGACCGTGCGGCTGATCGCACGCATTGGAGAAATCGATCCGGACATTGTGGTGATTGACCTCGCCAACCCGCAGCGGGACACGCTGGAGCAGATGTTTCTGGTCAGCCGACTGGTGAAGCGGCCCATCA
Source organism: Beijerinckiaceae bacterium (assembly GCA_019747375.1). Lineage (GTDB taxonomy): Bacteria > Pseudomonadota > Alphaproteobacteria > Rhizobiales > Beijerinckiaceae > Terripilifer. Next base: position 1,696 of record JAIEQX010000203.1, read on the forward strand.
CGATGTTCGTCGACCAATCGGACGCTGAACAGACGCGCGCCGCCATCGAAGCCGGCGTGTCGGCCTATGTGGTGGACGGTCTGCGACGCGAGCGCGTGAAGAACATCGTGGAAATGTGCGTCACGCGTTTTCGGGCCTATTCCCGGCTCGAGGGCGACCTTTCGCAGGCGCGCGGCGCGCTGGAGGATCGCAAGACGATCGATCGCGCCAAGGCATTGGTCATGAAGGCGCGGGGTATCGATGAAGAAGCCGCCTATGCGCTTCTGCGCAGCACAGCCATGAACAAGAAGAAGCGCATCGTGGAGATTGCGCGCTCCATCCTGACCGCCTCGGAGTTGCTCGGATGATCGACGTCAGAATCGGGTATCTGCCGCTGACCGACGCCGCGAGCCTGATCGCCGCGGTCGATTTTGGCTTTGCCGAGCAGGAGGGGTTGCGGGTGGACCTGCAGCGCGATGTTTCCTGGGCCAATCTGCGCGACAAACTGATCGTGGGCCATATCGAGGCCGCGCATCTGCTGGCGCCGCTGGCCATCGCGACGACGCTTGGAATCGGGCAGGTGCGCAGCGCCCTGAGGGCCATTTTCGTGCTGAACGCCAATGGCACGGCCATTACGCTTTCCACCGCGCTGGCGCAGGAGGTCGAAGCCGCGCGGCCCGGAGCCTTGAAGTCGTATGGAGAAACCGCCCTGGCGCTGGGAGATGTCGTCGAACGGCGACGGGCCCATGGGTTGCGGCCGCTGTCGTTCGCATCGGTGTTTCCATTTTCGTCGCACACTTATCTGTTGCGCCGGTTTCTTTCGCTCGGGGGTGTCGATCCCGCCAACGACGTCGAGATCGTCGTCGTGCCGCCCGCCTATATGGTGGATTGCATCGACAAGGGCTTGATCGACGGATTTTGCGTCGGCAGTCCGTGGAACTCGCTGGCGGTCGATCAGGGCAGGGGCGTGATCGTCGCCCTGGGCAGCGAGCTTGCGCCCGACGCCGCCGAGAAGGTGCTGGCCGTCCCGGCCACGTCGTCCATCATGACGGGCCCGGCAGGACCGAAGCTCGTGCGGGCGCTGACGAACGCATCGCGTTTCGTGTCTGACCCCAGTAATCGCGAGCGCGTCGCGCACGCCCTCGGCAAGCCTGACCGTTTCGGCATGTCCGCCGAGGTGATCGCCCGAACCCTGTCGGGAGAACTCGTGCTCGATGCGGCGGGACGGACGCGCAGCGCGCCGGCGTTCATCCGTTTCGAAGGGCGCCAGCTCAACCGGCCAGAGCCATCGGTCGGGAGCCTCGTCTATGGGGAAATGGTCGCGGCCGGCCAGATCAAGGCGAGCGCCGAAGGAGCCAAACTCGCCGCGCAGGTCTTCACCCCCGAGATCTATGACCGCAGTTTTGCTTAGCCCTGCTGCGCTGCACAATAATTAGTCAAACGCCGTTGATTGAGTCCCGCCCTGCGGAGTTGCGAGGCGCCGCACCGCCCGGTCCCCGCCGTCGTTCGACATTGCTGCCGGCGCAAATGTTTCATCTGGGTTGGCACGGGACTTGTATCCCCATTGCTCGACGGCAACGAGGCCGACCAAATTCAGATCGACGACAGCAACGCCGCTGTCTCCGCCCCAAACGGGAGCGGAGCGCGGCGTTTTCTTTTTGGTTTCCGACTTTTCGCACGCGAGGGGACAGACATGAGCAGCAAATTTCCGGGCAGCCCGTTGGTCACGACAGACGCCACTCGCCGGTCGCTTCTGCGAGGCGCGGGCGCGACCGCGGCCCTCCTGGCTGCGGCGCGCGTCAGTCTGCCGGGCGGAGCTTTCGCGCAGGGCGCGGGACCGGAAGTGAAGGGCGCGAAGATCGGCTACATCGCGCTCACAGACGCCGCCGCGCTGGTGGTGGCCAAGGAAAAGGGCCTGTTCGCCAAGCACGGCCTGCCTGACATGGAAATCCTCAAGCAGGCGTCCTGGGCGGCGACGCGCGACAATCTCGTTCTCGGGGGCGCCAGCAACGGCATCGACGGCGCGCATATTCTGACGCCGATGCCCTACCTGATCTCGGCCGGCAAGGTGACGCAGAACAACGTGCCGACCCCGATGTATATTCTGGCGCGTCTCAATCTCGATGCGCAGGCGATCTCCGTCGCGCAGGAATATGCCGACACCAAGGTCGGGCTCGACGCCTCCGCATTGAAAGCCGTCTTCGCCAAGAAGAAGGCGGAAGGCAAGGAGGTGAAAATCGCCATGACGTTCCCGGGCGGAACGCATGATTTGTGGATCCGCTATTGGCTCGCCGCCGGGGGCATCGACCCTGACAAGGATGTATCGACCATCGTGGTGCCGCCGCCCCAGATGGTGGCGAACATGAAGGTCGGCAACATGGACGCGTTCTGCGTCGGCGAGCCCTGGAACGAGCAGCTCGTCAACCAGAAGATCGGCTTTACGGCCTGCACGACCGGCGAGATCTGGAAGAAGCATCCCGAAAAGGCGTTGGGCATGCGCGCCGACTGGGTGGAGAAAAATCCGATCGCCGCACGCGCCATGCTGATGGCCGTGCTGGAAGCCCAGCAATGGTGCGACAACATGGCGAACAAGGAAGAAATGGCGACGATCCTCGGTCGCCGCCAATGGTTCAACGTGCCGCCGATCGACGTGCTGGGCCGCCTGAAGGGCGACATCAACTACGGCAATGGACGCGTGGCGACGGGCACCGACCTGCAGATGAAGTTCTGGAAGGATCACGCATCCTTCCCGTTCAAGAGCCACGACGCATGGTTCCTGTCCGAAGACATCCGATGGGGCAAGTTCGAACCCACCACAGACGTCAACGCCATGGTGGCGAAAGTGAATCGCGCCGACATCTGGCGCGACGCCGCAAAAGCGCTTGGCGTCGCTGCGGCCGACATTCCGGCGACGGATTCGCGCGGCGTCGAGACGTTCTTCGACGGCAAGGTTTTCGATCCCGCCGATCCGTCCGCCTATCTGAAGTCGCTCGCCATCAAGCGCGTCGCCTGAGGCTGAATTCCATCCCGGCGGGCCTCGCCGCCGGGACCATCTTCCCTCCCGAACTCGCGAGTCGAAACATGACCCTCGCCGTTGTGAAGACCCAAGAGGCCGCTGCGCCGCTCGCCGCGCCCGAAGCAAAAGTCATCGCCCTGCCGACATCGCAGAAGACGAGCTTCGCCAAGATGCTTCCGCGCTACGGGCGCAGCCTCGTCAGCAATGTCGTGCCGCCGCTCATCACCGCGGCGATCCTCCTTTTGATCTGGCAGATCGCCTTTGGTCGCGCCGGCGCGACGCTGCCTTCTCCCGTGCAGGTCTGGAAAGACGCTTCCGACCTCATCGTCGATCCGTTTTTCGTCACCGGCCCGCAGGATATCGGCCTCGGCTGGCGCACGCTGACGTCGCTGCAGCGGGTCGGCATCGGCTTCAGTCTTGCGGCCATCGTGGGCGTGATGGTGGGGGCGCTGGTCGGGCAGTCGGTGTGGGCGATGCGCGGGCTCGATCCGATCTTCCAGATTCTTCGCACCGTGCCGCCGCTTGCGTGGCTGCCGATTTCGCTCGCGGCGTTCCGCGATTCGTCGCCGTCGGCGATCTTCGTGATCTTCATCACGTCGATCTGGCCGATCCTGATCAACACGGCGGTGGGCGTGCGCAATATCCCGCAGGATTATCGCAACGTCGCGCAGGTGCTGCGGCTCAACACGTTTGAATTTTTCTGGAAGATCATGCTGCCATCGGCCGCGCCCTACATTTTCACGGGGCTGCGCATCGGCATCGGCCTCGCCTGGCTCGCCATTGTGGCGGCCGAGATGCTGACGGGCGGCGTCGGCATCGGGTTCTTCATCTGGGATGCGTGGAATTCGTCCCGCCTGTCCGACATCGTGGTGGCCTTGTTCTACATCGGCTTCGTGGGCTTCGTCCTCGACCGGATCGTCGGCGCCATCGGTTCGCTCGTCACCCGCGGTACGGCCGCCGCCTGAGGAGGTTTTGACATGACCGCTTATCTCAAGCTCGATCACATCAGCAAAAGCTTCCGCCGCGGCTCCACGGAAACCGAAGTGCTGCGCGACATCAACCTCGGCATCGACAAGGGCGAGATCGTCTCGATCATCGGGCATTCGGGCTGCGGAAAGTCGACGTTGCTCAACCTGATCGCGGGCCTGACCCCCGTGACCTCGGGCGGCGTGCTTCTGGAAGACCGCGAAGTGAATGCGCCCGGGCCGGAGCGCGCGGTCGTGTTCCAGAACCATTCGCTGCTTCCCTGGCTGACCGTCTATGACAATGTCGCTCTGGCGGTCGACAAGGTCTTCGGCGACACCAAGTCGCGCGCCGAGCGACGGTCCTGGATCATGCACAATCTCGATCTCGTGCAGATGACGCATGCCAGGGACAAGCGTCCCTCGGAAATTTCCGGCGGCATGAAGCAGCGCGTGGGCATTGCCCGCGCACTCGCCATCGAGCCCAAGATCCTGCTGCTGGACGAGCCTTTCGGCGCGCTCGACGCTCTCACGCGCGCGCATCTGCAGGATTCCGTCATGCAGATCCACGCGAGCCTGAAGAACACCATGATCATGATCACGCATGACGTCGACGAAGCCGTGCTCCTGTCCGATCGCATCGTGATGATGACCAACGGTCCGTCGGCGACGATCGGCGAAGTGCTCGACGTGAGGCTTTCGCGTCCGCGCAAGCGGCTCGATCTCGTGGCCGATCGCGCATACATCGCTGCGCGCGAGTCCGTACTCAAGTTCCTTTACGAGCGCCACCGCTTCGTCGAGGCGGCCTGAAACACAGGGCCGGAGTATCGACATGTCCGAGAAACTCGTCATCGTCGGGATGGGAATGGCGGCCGCGCGCCTTGTCGAGGAATTGTCGAGGCGCGCGCTCGGCCGCTATGCCATTGCGGTCGTGGGAGCCGAGCCCAGGCGCGCCTATAACCGCGTGCTGCTCTCGTCCCTGCTCGCCAACGAGGTGGCCGAAGACGACATCGAGCTGAAGCCCGCGACCTGGTGGACGGCCATGGGGGTGACGACCATTTTCGGTCGACGGGTCATGGAGATCGACCGCGAGGGCGCACGCATTCTGCTCGATGACGGGGCAGAGCTTGCCTATTCGAAACTCGTTCTCGCGACAGGCTCTGAGGCGGTTCGTCTGCCGCTGCCCGGCGCCGACCTGCCGGGCGTTCTGACGTTTCGCGATTTTGGGGATGTCGGTCGCATTCGCGCAGGAACGCGGGCTGGTGGCCGGGCGGTCGTCATAGGCGGCGGATTGCTTGGTCTCGAAGCCGCATCCGGCCTCGCCCGGGCCGGCGTGACGACGAGCGTGGTTCATCTGATGGACCGCCTGATGGAGCGCCAGCTGGATCCCGTCGCAGGCGCCCTTCTGCGCACAGAGATGGAGATGCGCGGAATCAAGTGTCATCTCGGCGCGCAGACCCGCGAGATTGCAGGAGCGGATCGCGTCGAAGGCGTTCGACTTGGCGACGGAACATTGATTCCTGCCGACGTGGTCGTCATGTCGGTGGGCATCCGGCCGCAGATCGATCTCGCCAAAGCGGCGGGGCTCGCGGTCGAACGCGGCGTCGTGGTGGACGATGGGCTTGCGACATCCGACGACCGCATTTTCGCGCTCGGCGAATGCGCGCAGCATGGCGGCGTCGCCTATGGGCTCGTCGAACCGGCATATGAGCAGGCCCGAATTCTGGCGGATAGATTGTGCGGCGGCGCCAGCGCATATCGCGGCAGCCTGCTCGCCACCAACTTGAAAGTATCCGGCGTCAGCGTCTTTTCAGCCGGCGACTTCCTGGGTGAAGACGGCGCCCAGACCATCGTGCTGCAGGATCGCGGCTTGCGCAGCTACAAAAAGCTCGTGCTTCGCCGCATGGGCGGCGCAACGCGGCTCGTGGGCTGTGTGCTTGTGGGCGATACGCAGGACGGCCTCTGGTATTTCGACCTCATCAAATCGGGGGCCGCCATCGACGCCATGCGGGACGATCTCGTATTCGGCCCGATGCTCATCGAAAATCGCGCGGCGTGAGGCCATCATGACGACTGATTTCACTCCCGAACAGAAGCGCTATCTCGAAGGTTTCATGTCGGGCCTTCAGTCGACGCGCCAGGCGCGCGGCGCGGCGCCCGCGGAGGCCGCTCCAACGGGACCCGACGCCCCGCATGCGCTGGCGCAGGCCCGGACCTTGGCGGCGGGCGGCAAGCTCGCCGACCAGGAGAAATGGAAGCGCGACGAGCATCCGTTCGACGCCTATCCGCGCTTTCGCGAACAGGCCAGGAGCGGAGCCTATCCGAAGCCGGAAGATAATTTCCGCTGGCGATATCACGGTCTTTTCTACGTGGCGCCGACGCAGAATTCCTATATGTGCCGCATGCGGATCGCCAACGGCATCCTGAACGCGTGGCAGTTCGAGGGCGTCGCGGACATCGCCGAGAGGCTGGCGGGCGGTTACGCCCATGTGACGACGCGCGCCAACCTGCAGATCCGCGAGATCATGGCCGAGAATGCGCCCGATGTCGTGGAAGAGCTTGTCGCGCTGGGCATCACCAGCAAAGGGTCTGGCGCCGACAACATCCGCAATGTCACGGGTTCGGCGACCGCCGGCATCGATGCGCAGGAGTTGCTCGACACGAGGCCTCACGCGCGCGAGTGGCACAACCATATTCTCAACCAGCGGACCCTTTACGGCCTGCCGCGGAAGTTCAACGTGTCCTTCGACGGCGGCGGCCGCATCGCCACGCTGGAGGAAACCAACGACATCGGCTTTCAGGCTGTTCAGGTCATGGAAGGGGCGCCCGTTCCGGCTGGTATCTATTACCGTCTCGCCATCGGGGGCATCAGCGGGCATCGCGATCTCGCGCGCGACACCGGCGTCATCCTGCCGCCGGAAGAGGCGACGGCGGTGGCGGACGCCATCGTTCGCGTGTTCATAGAGCACGGCGACCGCACCAATCGCGCCAAGGCCCGGCTGAAATACGTGCTCGATGCGTGGGGATTTCCGAAGTTCATCGAGGCCGTGGAGAAGCAGCTCGGACGACCGCTCGTCCATGTCGACGCTGCGCTTGTCTCCACCCGTCCGGACGTGGACAGGCTCGCGCATATCGGGGTGCATCCGCAGAAGCAGACGGGGCTGAACTGGATCGGCGTCTGGACGCCGCTTGGCCGCATGACCAGCGACGAGATGCGTGCGCTGGCGAGGATCGCGCGGCGTTATGGCGACGGCGACATCAGGCTTACCGTCTGGCAGAACCTCATTCTCTCGGGCGTTGCAGATGTAAACGTACAGGCGGCGCGCGCCGAAATCGTTGAAGCCGGTCTCAAATGCGACGTGTCGAACGTTCGAGCCGGGCTGGTCGCTTGCACGGGCAATCGCGGGTGCAAATTTGCGGCTTCGGACACCAAGGGCCATGCGCTGAAGATTGCCGATCATATGGACGGCCGCCTGGAAATGGATGCTCCCGTCAACATTCACCTGACGGGTTGCCATCATTCCTGCGCGCAGCATTACATCGGCGACATCGGGATGATCGGCGCCAAAGTGACGGTGAACGACGACGGCGATCAGGTCGAGGGCTACCACCTCCATGTTGGCGGAGGCTATGCCGACAAGGCGGCGATCGGCCGCCTGCTGCAATCCGATCTCAAGGCGGACGACGCGCCTGGCTTCATCGAACGGCTCTTGAAGACCTATCTTGCCCATCGCGCAGGGCCTGACGAAAGCTTCCAGGCTTTCACGGCCCGACACGACATCGAAGATCTTCAGCGCCTCGTCGAGGAGATGCGCCCATGAACGCCCGGTCGCCGATGCCAAAGCTCGTGCCGCTCATCCCGGATAATGCGCCTTTCAACGCCGAACAACGCGCCTGGCTTTCGGGCTTTCTCGCAGGCGCGCTGGCGCTCGATTCGGCTGGCGTGACCCTGCTGGCGCCGGGTGAGCCGCAAGTCCTCTTGCCCGCAGCGGAAGACGACGATGCGCCATGGCACGACCCGGCCATGCCGATCGATGAGCGCATGAAGCTTGCGGAAGGAAAGCCGCTGGCGCGCCGCATGATGGCCGCCATGGCGCAGCAGGATTGCGGGCAATGCGGCTCCGATTGCGCCACCTATTCGCGCGCCATCGCCGAGCAGGCGGAAGACAAGCTCAATCTCTGCGCGCCGGGCGGCAAAGAGACAGCCCGCATGCTCAAGAAGCTGATCGAGGAAAGCGGCGGAGGCGCGACATCGCCTGAAGAGCGCGCGGCCAGGCCCGCGCCGATCCCGCGCAACGATACGCCGGGCTACTCGCGCGCCGCTCCGGTTCTGGCGACATTTCTCGGACGCCGACGCCTGAATGGCGAAGGCTCAGAGAAGATCACAAATCATATCGAGATCGATCTCGGCGCCAGCGGCATCGCCTATCAGGCCGGGGATTCGCTTGGCGTTTTCGCGCAAAATGATCCGGCGCTCGTGGACGAAATTCTCGGCGTCATCGACGCTCCGCCTGACTTTCCCATCGGCGAGCGCATTTTGCGCGACGTTCTGATCGAGGATGTGTCGCTCGGCGCCGCCCCCGACATGCTGTTCCAGTTGATCTCCTACCTGACAGGGGGCGCGCGGCGTCTTTGCGCGCAGGCCTTGTCGCGCGGTGAGGACCCGGACGGGGACGCCGCCATGCTGGACGTCCTCGGGGCGCTGCAGAAGTTTCCGGGCCTGCGCCCGGATCCTGAGGCCTTGATTGAATCGCTGGAGCCTCTGCAGCCGCGGCTTTATTCGATTTCTTCGTCGCCGCGCGCGCACGAAGGCCGCGTGACGCTGACCATCGACACCGTGCGATACCGGCTCGGCGAGCGGGATCGGCATGGCGTCGCCTCGACATGGTTTGCCGACCGGTTGCCTGTGGGCAGTCCGGTGAGGATCTACGTGCAGAAGGCGCACGGGTTTGCGCTGCCTTCGGAACATGAAACGCCGATCATCATGGTGGGCCCGGGCACGGGCATCGCCCCATTCCGCGCTTTTCTGCAGGAGCGGCTGGCCCAGAAGGCGACGGGCGGAGCCTGGCTGTTCTTCGGTCATCAGCGCGAGGCGACGGATTTTTTCTATCGCGATGAGCTTGAAGGTTTTGCCGCAAAAGGCGCGCTGACGACCTTGACCACGGCGTGGTCGCGCGACGGCGCCGCCAAGGTTTATGTGCAGGACCGCATGCGCGAGTCCGGCGCCGAACTTTGGGCGTGGCTTGGCAGGGGCGCGCATTTCTACGTCTGTGGCGACGCCAAGCGCATGGCGCGCGATGTCGAGCAGGCGTTATGCGACATCGCCTCGCAATATGGCGGGTTGTCGGGCGATGCGGCGAAAGCCTTCATGGCCGGGCTCAAGAAGAGCGGGCGCTATCAGGCCGACGTCTACTAGGATTTCATCATGAACGCGCCTTTCGTCGATCCGCTCTCCGTCAAGACGACCTGCCCGTATTGCGGCGTCGGCTGCGGCGTCCTCGCCAAGCCGGACGGACGCGGCGGCGCCATGATCGCCGGCGATCCGGATCATCCGGCGAATTTCGGACGGCTCTGCTCGAAGGGCTCGGCGCTGGGTGAGACGCTGGCGCTGGATCAACGGCTGCTGCACCCGATGATGCGGACGCGAAGCGGCGGCTATGCCCGGGTGAAATGGGACGACGCCCTGGACGCCGTCGCCAAGGGGTTCGAGCGCACGATCGCATCCTACGGCGCGGACGCGGCGGCGTTCTATCTCTCGGGCCAGCTGCTCACGGAGGATTATTACGTCGCCAACAAGTTGATGAAGGGCTATCTCGGCACTGCGAATGTCGACACCAATTCGCGGCTGTGCATGGCGTCCTCCGTTGCCGGACACAGGCGCGCCTTCGGGTCGGATACGGTGCCGGGCGTCTATGCCGATCTCGATACGGCCGATCTCATCGTGCTGGTCGGATCGAATGCGGCATGGTGCCATCCGGTGCTGTTCCAGCGCATGCTGAAGAACCGTGCGGATCGTGGCGCGAAGATCGTGGTGATCGATCCGCGCCGCACGTCGAGCGCCGAGGAGGCGGATCTGTTTCTGCCCGTTGCGCCGGGCATGGATTCCGTGATCTTCAGCGCGTTGCTGGTCGCGATTGCAGACCGGGCGGCGATCGACAAGGCCTACGTGACCAACCATACCAGTGGTTTTGACGAGGCGCTGGCTTCTGCGCGCCTCTCGGCGCCGAGTCTCGAAGAAGCCGCGGCGCGCGCCGGATTGAAAGCTTCCGATCTGCGCGCTTTCATCGATCTGTGGATCGGAACGCCGAAGGTGGTGACGGCGTGGAGCCAGGGGGTGAACCAGTCGGCGCAAGGCACCGACAAGGTCGACGCCATCATCAATTGCCATCTGGCGACGGGCCGCATCGGCAAGCCGGGGCTGGGTCCGTTTTCACTCACCGGCCAGCCAAACGCCATGGGCGGGCGCGAGGTCGGCGGGCTCGCCAACATGCTCGCCGCCCATATGGGTTTTGCTTCCGAAGAGGTGGATCGCGTCCGCCGCTTCTGGAACGCGCCGCGCATGGCGACGCGGGAGGGCCTGAAGGCGGTGGCCATGTTCGACGCCATTGCGTCAGGCGACGTGCGGGCGCTCTGGGTCATGGCGACCAATCCGGCCGTGTCATTGCCGCGCGCCGACCATGTGCGCCGCGCCTTGGGGGCGCTTGATCTCTTCGTCGTCTCAGAGGTGATGCGCTCCAACGACACGGTCAATTGCGGCGCGCATATACTGCTGCCGGCGGCGGCCTGGAGCGAGAAAGACGGAACGGTCACCAATTCGGAGCGCCGCATTTCGCGGCAACGCGGCTTTCTTCCGCTGCCCGGCGAGGTGCGTCCCGACTGGTGGATCGTCTGCGAAGTCGCCCGGCGCCTCGGCTTCGGCGAGGCGTTCGCCTTCCAGAATGCAGCGGCCATCTTTCGTGAGCATGCGCGGCTGTCGGCTTTCGAAAACGCTGGCGCGCGTGACTTCGACATCGGCGCTCTCGAGGCGTCGGACGCCGATTACGATCGGCTCGCGCCGTCGCAATGGCCCGCGCCCGTCGGGGCTCCGGCGACCGACGGAATCATGTTTTCTTCAGGCGGCTTCTTTACGTCTGATGGAAAGGCCCGCTTCTCGACTGTCGAGGCGCCCCGGCTGAAACATGCGGCGAGCGCCGATTATCCGCTCATTCTCAACACCGGACGCGTGCGCGACCAATGGCATACGATGACGCGCACGGGCTCAAGTCCTCGCCTCGGCGCGCATCTGCCGGAGCCGTTCATCGAGGTGCATCCGGAGGACGCCCGCACGGCTGCCTTGCAGGACGGAGAATTTGCCTGCGTGGCGTCCCAATTCGGGTCAGCGGTGCTGCGCGTCCGCATCAGCGACGGGCAGCGTCGCGGCGAGATCTTTGCTCCGATCCACTGGAGCGCCGAAACCTCTTCCGACGGACGCGTGGGCGCATTGGTCCAGCCGGCGACGGATCGCTATTCCGGTCAGCCGGAAATGAAGGCCACGGCGGCTCGCGTGGCGCCGGTGCGTTTCGCTCGCCATGGTTTCATGCTCACGCGCGAACCCGTCGAGATCGACCGCGACTGGTGGTCTGCGCGCGTCGCGGTGACGGGCGGGCAGGGTGTTCTGCTGGCCACTGACCGATCGATCGAGGAATGTTCGATTGCGGCGCGGGCGTTGTTCTCCGGCGCTGAACTTGCGGAATTCCAAGATGCGGAGCGTGGGCTCTACCGCATGGCGGCCTTTGTCGAGGGGCGCATGGTCGGCGCCTTCTTCGTCGGCCCTGCCGACGCCCCCTGCGGCTGGGACGCCGTAAAGGCGCTGTTCGCGGCCGAAGACCTGCCGGCTGTCGAGCGCCGGCTGCTGT
>JAIEQX010000347.1 GCA_019747375.1 Beijerinckiaceae bacterium
AGCAGCGACGACTTTCCGGCGCCGTTGGCGCCGATCAGCGACAGCACATGACCGGCCGGCAGGTCGAACGTCAGGCCGTGCAGCGCCTGGAAATCGCCGTAGCGGGCGACCAGATTGCGTATGCTGAGAAGCGGCTCAGCCATGCGGATCCCCCGAATCTTCGAGACCCATGTAGATGGTCGCGACCTCGGGGCTCGCCATGATCTCCTGCGGCGCGCCTTCTGCGATCTTGCGGCCGAAATCGAAGACCGCGATGCGATCCACGACGGCCAGCAGCGCATGCACGACGTGCTCGATCCAGATGATCGACACGCCCGTGGCCCGCACGTCGCGGATCGTTGCGATCAGGGACTGACACTCGGCTTCCGTCAGCCCGCCGGCGATTTCGTCCAGCAGCAGCAGCGACGGTTCCGTCGCAAGCGCCCGCGCCAGTTCGAGACGCTTGCGTTCGAGCAGCGTCAGCTCGCCCGCCAAGGCGTTGGCCTTGCGGATGAGTCCCGTGCGTTCGAGCACGTCGATGCAGCGGTCCTGCGCGGCTCCATCGCTCAGGCGGCGCCCGAAAGCTGCGCCGATCAGCACATTCTCATAAGTCGTCAGGCCCACGAAAGGATGCGGAATCTGGAACGAGCGTGAAATGCCGAGCCGGCAGCGGCGGCGCGCGGGCAGACGCGTCACATCCCGTCCGTCGAACGAGATGACGCCGGCGCTCGGCGCCACGGTCCCGGCAATCAGGTTGAACAGCGTCGTCTTGCCCGCGCCATTGGGTCCAAGTATCCCCAAGGCCTCGCCTCGCTCGAGCGACAGCGACACGTCGTCGGTCACGAGGAGCGCCCCGTAACGCTTGACGAGTCCGCTGACGCTCAGAAGGGGCACGGCAAGGTCCTCGACGGTGCGACAGGTCAGAGCAGGATCAGTTCGCCGCCGACCGGAATCGACGGCGCTGTCTTGTTCGTCGTGATGACAAGCTCGACATTGCCGCCCTGCTTCTGCCACTGCCCCGCGACGAGCGGCGTCTTGGTGACGTTTCTCACGGGCCCCTTGCTCCAGTCGACCGGGCCGACGATCGTGTCGAGCCTGGTGCTGCGGATCGCCTCCACGATGGCGTCCGAACTGTCGAGATCCCGGGCGCGCTTCACCACGTCGGCCACGACCTCGAACAGCGCATGCTTGAAGCCGATGGGCTGCGTCCAGGGCCGCTTCGCCGCCGTCACATAGCCTTCCGCCAGTTTCCGCGCGCTGTCGCCCGTCAGGGACGAGGAGAACGGATGGCTGGGCGACCACCAGATTTCCGAGGAGAGGCCGACGCCGCGCTCGCCCAGCGATGCGATGACGGAGGGAAACAGCAGCGCCTTGCCGATGGTGACGATCTTCGGCCGGAATCCCTGCTGGCCGGCCTGCGCCCAGAAGGTCGCGAAATCCGGCGGGATCATGTTGCCCGTCACGATCTCTGCGCGCGCCTGTTTGAAGGCGTTGATCTGCGCGGAAAAATCATCGGAAAGCGGCTGGTAGCGGCCCGGATCCGTGAGCTTGAATCCCGCGCCCGCAAGCGGTTTGGCGAAGCCGCGCTCCCTGTCGCCCCAGGCGTTGCCGTCGGCGTCGTTGGGAAACAGGCCGCCGACGGATTTCTCGACGCCCTTCACATCCCACAGGGCCAGGAAGGCGCCGATGACGTCTTCGAGTCCCCAGAAGAAATGATAGGTCGACTGGAAACCCTTGGCGGGATCGCCGTTGCGGCCGAAGAAATACGGCTGCCACGGACAATCCGTCGTGATGCAGGGCGTGCCGTTGACCTCGGCCTGGTCGGCCACCGGATTGACCGTATCGGGCGTCGAGGCCGCCACGATGATGTCGACCTGATCCTTCAGGATCAGCTCGGCGGCGACTTCCGCGGCGCGATTGGGATTGGATTGCGAATCTTTCGAGATGATCTCGATCTTGACCTTGCGGCCGTTGTTCTCGACGCCGCCGTCGAAGATCTTGCGGACGCCCGACAGCACGTAATCGTCGGCCTCGGCGAAGCCCGCGAGGGGACCGGTGCGCGGGCTGACATGTCCGACCTTGATGGTGGACTTGGCCGCCCAGGCGCGACCGCTGCGCAGGACCGCCGGGGCTGCAATGGCCGCCGCCGCGGTCGTCTTGAGGAATGTCCGTCGCGAACTGTCGGGGCTAATCTTCGCCTTCTGAATGTCGGTCATCTGCAACTCCCTGGCCGCGCTCGGCGGCGTTGAGTTTCCTCAAATGCGCAAATACCTGCGCGCGGAGGTCTTGCGCCTCCTGTTCGGTCCAGGTCCGGAAACCCTCGCCTGTCTTGACGCCGAGACGACCTGCATCCACCAATCCCTGCAGATAGGGCGAAGGCCCGGGCGTGCGGTCGAGATGCTGGATCACCGTGCGGTGAATATCGAGCGACAGATCGGTGCCGATGAGATCGGCGTTTTCAAGCGGCCCCAGCACGGCGAGGCGCCGGCCGAAACTGGCCTTCACGACCGTGTCGACAGTGCGCGCGTCGCAGATCCCCTGCTCCACGAGCGCGATGGCCTCGCGCCAGAGCGCATGCTGCAGGCGATTGCCCACAAAGCCCGCGACATCCTTCATGACGCGAACCGGCGTCTTGCCGGCGGCGGCCAACAGCTTCATCGTGGCGTCGATGACGTCTTCAGCCGTGTCTGGCGTCCCCACCACTTCGACGAGCGGCACCAGGAATGGCGGGTTCCACCAATGCGTGCCGAGCATGCGGGCGCGCGTCGCCAACCCCTCGACGATAGATCCGATGGGCATGACGGACGTGTTCGAGGCGAGCACCGCGTCCGCGGGCGCAAGCCGTTCGAGATCGGCGAAAATCATCCGCTTGATATCGAGCTTCTCGGGCGCTGCCTCGAAGACGAAGCCCGCCCCCTGAAGCGCTTCGGCAAGATCGGCATGGCCGCTGACGAGCGGCAGGCAATCATCGGGCTCTTCGAGCGTCTTGAGGTTTTGCGCAATGCGCGCATGCAGCGTGTCGAGAGACGCCGGCATGGCGTCATAGACGCGCACGCGATGGCCGGCCCGCGCGAAAACTTGCGCGAGCCCGTGACCCATCAGCCCCGCGCCGATGATGGTGATGTTGGCGCGATGGCTCATGACTTACCCCGCCGTATAGCCGCCGTCGGCATAGAGGATGTGGCCGGTGTAGAAATCAGACGCGCGCGAGGCGAGGAAGAGAAGCGGACCCGCGAGATCTTCCGGCTCGCCGAGCCGGCCCTTGGGAACGCGCGCCAGAAAGCCGGCGCGAACGCCCTGCGCCTTCTCGTCGTCGGCGAACATCCAGGCGGTGAGCGGCGAGCGAAACACCGTCGGGGCGATGGCGTTGACGGTGATGCCGGTGGGACCCAGTTCGCAGCCGAGCGCCTTGGTGATTCCGTCGACAGCGGACTTCGAGGCGCAATAGGCGGTATATCCGGCCGGGTGGCCAAGCAGGCCGCGCGCGGACGACATGAGAACCACCTTGCCGCCGCCGCCCTGCGCAAGCATCTGCCGCGTGGCGGAACGCGCCATCAGCCAGCTCTGCGTGACATTGGCGTCCATCACGTCGAGAAAGCGCTCGGGCGACATGTCGGTGATCTTTGCGACATCGTTCTTGCCCGACGCCACCACGAGAATGTCGACGCGGCCGAAGCGCTTCACGCCGGCCGCCACGATCTCGTCGCAGGCCGCCTCGTCGGACGGGCGCATGTTGATCGCCTCGACTTCGGCGCCGAGCGCTTCGCAGTCTTTCGCGACGGCGTCGAGATCCGCCTTCTTGCCTGCGCTGAGCACGAGCTTGCAGCCGGCGCCTGCGAGAATCTGCGCGGCCAGCGCCCCGAAGGCGCCAGACGCCCCGGTGATGACCGCAACCTTGCCCTTCACGTCGAAGAGCGAGGCCGGATTTTTCAGGAAATCTGCGGTCATGGCTTCACTCCCGGCGGATAGGGAATGACCACCATCATGGTGCAATTGTGGTTCGACCGGTTCTCGATCGTGCGGACCTCGTTGGCCGCGATGGTGCAGGAGTCGTATTTCTTCAGCACGGTTTCCTTGCCGTCGACGATCACCGTCATCTCGCCGTCGACCACGACATAGACCTTCTCGAACGGCGTCGAATCCGGGCCGGCGCCGCCGCCGGGAAGGACCTGGGAAAGTCCGACCCACTGGTTGGTGGGTCCGCCGGGCTCGAAACCCTGCAGGCGAAGGCCGACGACGCCGCGATGGTTCGGGGCGTCATAAGGCTTCGCGTCTTCGAAGCGTTTGACGAACATCAGAAGGCCTCGCCGGATTCGATGCGGTATTTCTGGCCCTTGTCGATCATCGCCACGAGCCGGATGATGCAGCCGTCGCCGCGATCCCAGTTCCACGGAAAGAACGCGAAGGTGCAACGCTTGCCCGTCACGGCGTCGAGATCGCCGCCGACATTCTCGATGCCGAGAATGCCGTTGGTGAAGAGCTTGCGATGCACGGGTTCCCACTCGGGGAAATCGTCCTTCCAGTCGCGGCCGCCCGACCATTCGAAATATTCCTTTTCGAGATGGGGATGCAGCGGACCGTTGCGCTGCGGGCCGATGGCGGTGGCGAGCGGATGATCGTTGGCCTGGGTGTCGTGCCCCACGACCTTGACCTTCTTCTCGACGAACCAGTCGCCGGCCGACGGCACGAAGCCGGGGCATTTGCAGAAATAATCTTCGCTGTCTTCGTATTGCTTGTGCCAGCCGGTGTTGACGATCACGACGTCGCCCGGGCGCACGGCCTTGCCGCCCGCCTTCTCGAGATCGTCATAGGTGATCGGCTCCCACATTTTCTTGGGGATCGAGAGCACGATGCCGGATCCGAAGAAATGCGGCAGCGGCACTTCGTCTATGAAGGGCGTGCCCTGCACGACATGCGCGGGCGCGTCGATGTGGGTCGTGTTATGCATGCTCGTGGTGATGCGCTGCGACAACACGCCGGACTTCGCCATATAATGGATGCGCTCGATCTTCACGTCTTCGAAATAGGGCCAGTTCGGAGACTGGTAGCCGAAGCGGTGCGACAGGTTGTAGAATTCGAGGCCCATCGCATTGTCGAGGTTGCTCTCGAATTCAATGCCGCGAATGGTAATCGGCATGCCGATCTCCTTTGGTTTCGTGTCCGTCCCTGGCGCGAGGCTTCTGACGCCATCTAGCCTCTTGGTTCACAATACGATACATATGTACCGTATAGCGGTCAATCGGGCGTTCAGCATTTTTTGCCGGCTGACCGACGCGGCCTGACATTTGCGACAGCCCTTGCAACACGGGCCGTATTGCAGGATTTCTGCCCGGCAGGCCGGCGGCGTCTCGGGCGCTGTCAAGAACAGGATGGGACATGCAGATCGTCAAAGAGCCCGTTGAGAAGGAAGACGCGCAGGCTTCAAGCGGCATCCAGGTCATCGCGCGCGCCGCCAGCGTCCTGCGGACGCTCGAGAGCCATCCCGATGGCCTCAGTCTCGGGCAGATTGCAAAATCCGTCGGGCTCGCGCGCTCAACCGTGCAGCGCATTGTCGCCGCGCTGGCCTCCGAAGATTTTGTCATCGCCTCCGGACCGGGCGATGTGCGGATCGGCCCCGGCCTCGTGCGCATTGCAGCGTCGGTGTCCTCCAACACCGCAGAACTCATCCGTCCGCATCTGCGCGCGCTCGGCGAGGAAGTGGGCGAGACCGTCGACCTTGCGGTGCTGTCCGGCGGCTCGACCCTGTTCATCGACCAGGTTCCCGGCCGCCATCGCCTGGTCGCGCTTTCCGCTGTCGGCGAGCGTTTCCCTTTGCATTGCACGGCCAACGGCAAGGCGCTGCTCGCGTGCTTCTCGGCGGCCGACGCGGAAGACCTGATCGACAAGAGCGTCGCGGAACATCCGGACTATCCGCTCAAGGATCGCGCCCGCCTGCGCAAGGAACTGGACACGATCCGCAAGACCCATATCGCCACCGACCTCGAGGAGCACGGCGGCGGAATATCGGCGCTGGGCGCAGCGCTGCTCGACGTATTCGGTCGCCCCATCGCCATCTCAATTCCGGTCCCGTCTCAGCGCTTCGCTGAGCAGCGCAGCGAATTATCACGGCAATTGCTGGCGTTTCGCGAGCGCATCAAGGCCATTGTGATGCGCTGAAACGGGCCGAACCTGACTTGGGGCTGGCCGGGGCCGCTTGCGGGCGGTACCGTAATACGGTACTCTAGTTCCATCATACGATACAGCAGCGCGGCGAAGAACGCGGACCGGCAGGGATGAAACGCCAGAAGGGAGCACACGACCGATGCGCCAGGCTCATGTGGCCGTTCGTCATCAAGGCGCCAGTCCTCAGGCAAACTCATCATGACCGTGTTTGGCGCCCCGCCCCATCGCCGACACCGTCTCCCGCCGTCCCGATTCCGGTGATCTGGCTTTCACGCAAGCTTTACGGATAAGTCCATGAGCGTTGAAATCGCCATCGTTGAAGAAGAAGCCGAGCTCTATGCCGAGCGTCTGCGCGCAGAGTTTCCCGACATCGTCGTGCATGCCGGCCATACCGCGGCCGACGTGATCGCCCGGTGCGGATCCTGCAACGTCATCATGGGGCTCGCTCAGTGCATCCCGCCCGCGCTCGTGCAGGCGACGCCGAGGCTCGAATGGATTCAGGCCCTCACCACCGGCGTCGATCCGCTGATCATGATGGACGTGCTCGATCCCAAAGTGCCGATCACGTCGGCCCGCGGCATCCACGGCCCGCAAATGTCCGAGATGGCGTTTCTGTTCATGCTCGATTTCGCCCGCGACATTCGCGCCATCCTGCGCGACCAGCAGAACAGATATTGGGAGCGTCGTCCCCAGCGGCTCCTGCTCGACAAGACGGTGGCGATCGTCGGCGTCGGCGTCATCAGCGAGGAGCTGGCGCGGCGTTGCAAGGCCTTCGGCATGCGCGTGCTCGGCGTCAGCTCGCGCGCCAGCGCCGACGGATTTGACGCCATGTATACGCGCGACAGGCTGGAAGAGGCCGCCGCACAGGCTGATTTTCTCATCGCCATCGTTCCCTACACGCGCGACACCCACCACATGATCAGCGCCGCGGTGCTCGACGCCATGCCGCGCCACGGCGTCTTCATCAACATCGCCCGCGGGCCCGTCGTGGACGAGGAGGCTCTGATCGAGCGCCTCCGCGACAGGCGCATCGCAGGCGCGGGGCTCGACACGTTCATCGAAGAGCCCCTGCCCGCCTCCAGCCCGCTCTGGGGGCTCGACAATGTCATCATCACCCCGCATGTCGGCGGCATGAGCGACATCTACGCCGAGCAGATACTGCCCCTGCTCATTCACAACGTGCGCGCCTTCAAGGAAGGCCGCGTGTCGGATTTCAGAAATCTTGTCCGGGGATAGGCGCCCATGACCCAGCACGAGCGCATCGCCGCGCGCATTTCCGACCGCGAACTTGAACGCCGCTGGCAGGCCCTGCGCGACGTCATGGCCGCCCGTTCGCTCGACGCCATCCTGTTCCAGGCCACCAATGACTGGCTCGGCGGCGGCGTCAAATGGGTGACGGATATCCCGGCCAACAATGGTTATCCGCGCACCGTGGTGTTTCATGCGCGCGATCTCATGACGGTCGTCGAAATGGGCGCTTTCGGCAACGTGCGCCAGCTTGACGGCAAGGATCCCATCCATCGCGGCGTCGGCCAGATTCTCAACACGCCGTCCTTTCCGGCCATCGACTATACGGTGCGCTACGACGCCGATCTTGCAGCCGCCGACCTGCGCCGCCGCGGCGCAAGACGCGTCGGATTGATGAACCCCGCAGGATTGCTGTCGGGTTTCGATCGCGCCTTCGCGGAAGGCCTGCCGGGCGTCGAACTGGTCGATGTGACGGACGACGTCGACGCCATCAAGTCGGTGAAGAGCGCGGAGGAGCAGGCGTTGATCCGCCGCGTCGCTGCGCTCCAGGACGAGGTTTTCAGCGCCGTCTGCGCTTTCATCCGCCCCGGTCTGCGCGACATCGACGTCACGTCCCATGCCCAGAATGTCGCCCAGCAGCTCGGCAGCGAGCAGGGAATATTCCTGGGCGCGTCGGCCAGGGTCGGCGTGCGCTCGGCCTTCATGGGGCGCCATTTCCAGAATCGCACGCTCGAGGCGGGCGATCATCTCTCGCTGCTGATCGAGGTCAACGGACCGGGCGGCTTCTACACCGAGATCGCCCGCACGATCTGCCTCGGCAAGGCGTCGCAGGAATTGCTCGACGGCTTCGCCGCCGTGAAGGCTGCGCAGGACTACAACCTGTCGATCATTCGTCCGGGCGTCTTGGCGCGCGACATAGCGGCTGCGCATGACGCCTACATGATCGCCCACGGCCTGCCGCCTGAAATTCGGCTCTATGCGCATGGCCAGGGCTACGACATGGTCGAGCGGCCGCTGGTCCGCCGCGACGAAAGCATGAAGATCGCCGAAGGCATGAATCTGGCGGTGCATCCGGGCTTCGAAAACGACGCCATTTTCGCCGTCATCTGCGACAATTACATCGTGGGTCCGGACGGTCCGGGCGCGTGCCTTCACGCCACCGCGAAACAGATTTTCGAACTCTGAGAAGGACCCCACCCATGACGGTGAAGAAGATCGCGCTCGAAGAGCATTTCATGGCGCCTGACTTCGTCGACTACTGGTCGTCGACCTTCGTCAACATCAGCCCCGATCTGTCCGGAAAGGCGCTCGGCGCCCTCTCGGATTTCGGCGCCCGGCGCCTTGATGACATGGACGCGAACGGCATCGAATTCGCCGTCCTGGGTCTGGCTGGTCCCGGCGTGCAGATCGAGCGCGACACCGCGCTGGCGGTGAAGCGGGCGCGGCAAGTCAACGACTTTCTGGTGGAGAAGATCGCCCTGCAGCCCAAGCGCTACGGCGGACTCGCGCATCTCGCCATGCAGGACCCCGAGGCGGCCGCAAGTGAACTGGAACGCTGCGTCAGGCAACTGGGATTCTCGGGCGCGATGATCAACGGCGCCACCAACGGCGTCTATCTCGATGATCCGCGCTACGAAATCTTCTGGGAGCGCGCAGCGGCGCTCGATGCGCCCGTCTACATCCACCCCAACAATCCGGCCGACCACCCGGCGATGTTCGAAGGCCATTCCGAACTCTGGGGCCCGGTTTGGAGTTGGGGCGTCGAGACCGCGACGCATGCGTTGCGGCTCGTCTTCGCGGGCGTGTTCGAGCGCCATCCCAACGCCACGCTGGTGCTCGGCCATATGGGAGAAGCCATTCCGTTCCAGCTCTGGCGCCTCGACAGTCGCTGGGAAATCGCCAACCGCAAGGGGCGCACGCTGGCGAAACCGCCAAGCGCCTACATCCGCGGGAACATCATGGTGACGACCTCCGGCGTATGCTCGGACGAGCCGCTGCAATGCGCGATTTCCGCGCTGGGCGCGGACCGCGTGATGTTCTCCGCCGACTATCCGTTCGAGCGCACAGTGGAGGCGAGCCACTTCATCGAGGCGGCCGCGATTTCGGACGACGTCCGTCAGCAGATCTGCTGGGACAACGCCAAACGCGTCCTGAACCTGAAGATCTGACGATCACGCGCCGATCATGCGCAGCGCATTGCCGCGCATGATCCCGTCGCGCTCGTCGTCTCCAAAGCCGCAACCGTCGATGAAATCGACGGGCGAGCGGTCGCCGACCGGATAATCCGTGCCCAGCACGATGCGGTCGGCGCCGACGGTTTCGGCAAGCCGCCGCAGCGCCAGCGCGTCATACACACAGCTGTCATACCAGAGCATGCGCAGATATTCGGTCGGCGAGCGCGTCATCTTCACGCGCGTGGTGGGCTTTTCGAGATAGTTGCGTTCCATCCGCCCCATGTAGAACGGCATGTAGCCGCCGCCATGCGAAATGCAGATGCGCAAGCCCGGAAACTGCTCCAGCACCCCTTCATAAATCAGCGACGCGATCGCCATGGCTTCCTCGAAGGACTGTCCGATCGAATTCCACAGGAAGTGCTTGCGGAAACGCGGATCGTGATTTCCCGCAGGATGCACATAGATGAGCGCGCCGGTCTCCTCGGCCGCCGCCCAGAACGGCGCGAGACGGGAGTCGCCGATTTCCATCTCGCCGGCCCGCGTCGAAATGCCGACGCCCAGGAATCCGAGGTCGCCCATGCAGCGACGAAGCTCCGCGGCCGCGAGATCCGGCGCATGCAGCGGCACGCCGCCCAGCGCCAGAAAACGGCGGGGATCGCGCGACGCCATGGCGGCGAGCGCGTCGTTGGAGCGCTGTTCCAGCGCCAGACTCTCATACGGCGCCTCGTGATAGCTGCACTGGTGCACGAGACTTGCCGAGAGCGCCTGAACGCTCACGCCCATCGCGTCCATCGCGTCGAGCCGCGCGTCCATGTCCGCCATAGCGGCGCAGACCGTCTCGGCTCGCGCGTGGCCCTGTCGCCGTTGCGCATCGCTCGGCGGCGGCCCTTCGGGCGGCATGGCGAACAGGGAATGGCTCTTCGTGCGCGCGTAGATGTCGGGCATCAGAACATGCGCATGAATGTCGATCGGGCCTTCGGCAAGGTCGCGCAAAGCGGCGGTCATGCGGGCTCCTATTCGGGGACGACGCCGGCCGTCTGCAGCACCTGCGCCCATCGCGCCTGATCGCGGACGATCATCTCCTTGAGCCGCTCCGGCGGACCGCCGATGGCCTGCAGGGCCTGCGCATCGAGCCGCGCCTTGATGTCCGGATCGGCCAGCATTTCGTTCACCGCCGCATTATAGCGCGCCACAATGTCGGACGGCGTGCCATTGGGCGCGAGAATCGCCCACCAATTGTCGATATCGATGCCGGGGACGCCCGCCTCCGTCATGGTCGGCACGTCGGGCGCGAGCGGCGTGCGCTTGTCGCCCGAGAACGCCAGCACCTTCACGTCGCCCGCCTTCGACAGCGAAACCGCCTGGAGGGCGGGCATGAACATGCCGCCGATGTGGCCGCCCGCCAGGTCCGTCATCGCGCCGGACAGCTGGCGATAGGGCACATGCTTGATGTCCACGCCGGCCTTCTGCTTGAACAGCTCCAGCGCTACATGATGCGGCGCGCCGAGCCCCGGCGAACCGAAATTGATGACCCCGGGCTTCGCTTTGGCGAGCGCGACCAGTTCCGCCAGCGTGTTGACGCCAAGCGACTTGTGCACCGCGCAGGCGAAAACCGAATAGACCATTCCGGCCACCGGCGCGAAATTGGCGACCGGGTCGTAAGGAATGGATTTGAACAGGCTGGTGTTCATCACCAGCGTGTTGGCGGTAACCAGAAAGGTCGATCCGTCGGGCGCGGCCCGCGCCACCGCGGCCGTGCCGATATTGCCGCTGGCGCCGATGCGATTGTCGATGACGAACGACTGCCCGGTCTTCTTGCCGAGATACTGGCCGAGGAGGCGGGCGATCGTGTCCGGGCCGCTGCCCGCGCTGAACGGCACGATAAAAGTGACGGGGCGATCGGCGCCTTGCGCAAGCGTGCGGTCGGGCAGCGCCAGGGCGCCCGCAGCTGCGCCAAGCGCCACGGCGAAATCACGTCGTGTCAGATGATGGGGAGGCATGTGCCGCTCCTGTCGCGTTTCCTCGGACGGCCGGTTTTCCGGCTCGGGCCCATCATACGAAGTCCGACCGGTGAGGAAAGCGCTAATTCCACGATACAGATCAGCCGACCCGCATCGCGATACACAAGCGGCGGGGGTCGAGCGCTCCGTCCCGCGCCTCAAGGCCGCGGCTTCAATCTGTCCCCAGGTGAAGCTGAAGTCATGGAATGGGCTCGCGTGCGCCACTTCGCAGCCTCATTCGGGGAATTAGTTGGAAGAAATTAACCATAAGGGAGGTCGGCATTGAACAAAGCGCTTTTGAACGCCGCCCCGGTCAGCGCCATCCTGTGGGGCCTGATCTATGTGGCGGTTAGGCATCTCTGGTCATAGGATTTCAGGGGACTGGAACCATGGGACGCGAATACGATTCTTCAGGCTGTCCTTTCATGGGCAGATCCTGACTGGGCCACTCCGAAGCGAGTGGCCCTTTTTTTTAGAAGCGCGTCGTGACTCAACGCTCAAACCGGCGAACCGCGATCACCGCGTTCATGCCCCCGAATGCGAAAGCGTTGCTGATCGCCATGCCGACATCCCTCTCGCGGGCGGTGTTCGGCGTCACGTCCAGATCGCATTCTGGATCCGGCGCCGTATAACCGATCGTCGGCGGGACGACGCCGCTGCGGATGGCGTTCACGCAGGCGATCATTTCGATCGCCCCGGAAGCTCCCAGACAATGACCATGCATCGATTTGGTCGACGACACGCTGATCCTGTCGGCATGCGCGCCGAAGACCGCGCGAATCGCCTGCGTCTCGATCCGGTCGTTGGCCTTCGTGCCGGTGCCGTGCGCGTTGATGTAATCGACCGCGTCCACGCCCGCGCCCGCATCCGCCAGACAGGCCCGCATCGCCGCCGCCGGCCCCTCGATGGTGGGCGCGACAATGTCGCCGGCATCGGCCGAGACGCCGCAGCCCGCAAGCTCGGCCAGGATCGGCGCGCCTCGCGCCAGCGCGTGATCGAGGGTTTCGAGCACGATCATGCCTGCGCCGTCGCCCAACACCAGGCCGTCGCGATCAGCCGAGAAGGGACGGCATCCCTCGCGCGCCAGCACCCGCAGGGTCTCCCAGGCCTTGACCACGCCGTAGCAGAGCGGCGTATCGGCGCCCCCCGCCAGCATCACGTCGGCGCGGCCCAGCCGCAACTGGTCGACCGCCGAGCAGATCGCCTGATTGGCCGACGAACAGGCCGAGGTCACGCCGAACACCGGCCCCTTCAAGCCGAACTGGATGCTCACCTGGGCGGCGGGCGCACTCGGCATGGCGCGCGGCACCGTGAACAGGTTGATGCGCTTCCTGGCCT
Source organism: Beijerinckiaceae bacterium (assembly GCA_019747375.1). Classification (GTDB taxonomy): domain Bacteria; phylum Pseudomonadota; class Alphaproteobacteria; order Rhizobiales; family Beijerinckiaceae; genus Terripilifer. The sequence continues at coordinate 12,902 of JAIEQX010000347.1, forward strand.
CCAGGAAGGCGTCGCGATAGCTTTCGTCCACCGCATCCGCGCCCCAGACGGCGACCCCCACGACGGCGCCCAGCCGCGCCGCGTCGAGCTTGCCGAGCGCGAGGCCGGATTGCGCCAGAGCCTGACGCGCCGCCAAAACGGCCAGAATCGAGAATTTGCCCATGGCGACGCGCTGGCGCGGGTCGATCCCGTCCTCGCCGATGTCGCCGATCTCGCCGCCGATATTGGTCTTGAGGTCGCGACGGTCGAAGGCGAGCGGGCCGAGGCCGCAGCGCCCGTCCCGCATGGACGCCCAGATGTCGTCGGCGTTGCTCCCGATGGAGCACACGCCGCCAAGCCCCGTTATGACGACGCGCTTGCTTGTCACGTCAGGCCTTGGCTCCGGCGAGCTTTTCGATCGCCTCCACAATGTCCCGGACGCGTTTGAGCGACGCCCACGCCTCGGCGGCGTTCTGGTCGATCTCCACGTCGAACATGTCTTCGAGATCCATGACGATTTCGGTCAGTTGCAACGAGTTGACGCCCAGTTCGTCGAGCGCCGTATCGAGCGTGATGCTGGCGCTGTCCCGGTCGAGGTGGCTGGCCACGACTTCGATCGTGCGAGCGGCAATGTCCTCGGTCGCCATGCTTTATTCTCCAGCCTGAAGGCTCTCTGTGGCCTGCATCTCGCGCCCGGCCCTGTTCAAGGACGCGACAACGTGGCGGTTGCGCCCGCCGGGCAAGCATTTTGTCGGGACGCGCGCCGCGCTCAGGCC
>JAIEQX010000375.1 GCA_019747375.1 Beijerinckiaceae bacterium
CTGATAGCGAGGACCTGACAGGTTGGGCGCACCTGCACCAAGGCCAACAAGCGCAGGGCAGGGGCGCTTGCGGCCTCGGCCCCCGAATCGACTTCGAATTTGCAGGGCTCCTTGTTTTCCGACCCCTGATCGCAGCTTAATCTGCGTAGGGAGGACCGGGGACAAGGAACAAGCAGGGACATGACGGCCGCACCGAGGAACAGGGCTCCGATCCCACGCGTCATAATCAGCTCCAGGATGCCCCTAACCGCGGCTCCGCCGGTCCAAAGTCTGGGCAAAAGACTCAAAAGACATTGAAACCTTTACATATTCGCGTGGTTATCGTAGCCGTCAAAATGTCACATAAGGTAAAATTCCGGACCGGCAGGCTGCACGTACAGCGAGTTCCGGACCTTTATGGCGGACCCATTCCCCAGCAATCGCTGGCTTGTGAAGACCCCACAGGCGCATCTCGGTCGAAAGCCTGAGCTGCGTCCTAGCGTGACAAGGTTGCGTGTCAAAAAACCATATGTTACGTCACGCCCGCCTTCGGGGCTCAGGCGTTCACGCGCTTTCGCGGTCCCGTTCCCATGAAAAAGCTCGTTTCGAGATGTTCGGCGGCAGGATTCGCTGTGATGAACTCTTGCGACGGACTTTGCCCGACGCCAGTCCAGAGGCTTTTCCGCGTGGCTAAAGAGGAAACGATCGTTACGGGAATGGCGGGGCGCTATGCCTCCGCTCTTTTCGAATTGGCGCGGGAGCAACGCGCGACCGCCCAGGTCGCCGCCGATCTCGATCGCTTCAAGGCCATGCTGGCGGAAAGCGCAGATCTGGCTCGCCTGGTTCGCAGCCCGGCTTTCTCGGCCGAAGAGCAAGTGAAGGCGCTTGGCGCAGTGCTTGAGAAGGCCGGAATTTCCGGCCTGACGGCAAAGTTTCTGAAGCTCGTGGCGACAAAGCGGCGTCTCTTCGCTCTGCCGGTCATGATCGCGGACTTCGGCAAGCTGCATGACGCAGAGCGCGGCGTGTCGCGTGCGCAAGTCACGGTGGCCGAGCCGCTGTCGCCCGCCAATCTTGCGGCGCTTCGTGTCGCCCTGACTGACGTGGCCGGCGCAAACTCCGTGGACATGGACGTCAAGGTCGATCCGTCGATTATTGGCGGGCTCATCGTCAAGCTCGGGTCTCGCATGGTCGACGGCTCGCTCAAGACCAAACTCAATTCGATCCGCACACGCATGAAAGAGGTCGGCTGATGGATATCCGCGCCGCTGAAATTTCCGCGATCCTGAAAAATGAGATTGCGAACTTCGGTAATGAGGCTGAAGTGACCGAGGTAGGGCAGGTGCTCTCCGTCGGTGACGGTATCGCCCGTGTCTATGGCCTCGACAATGTCCAGGCTGGCGAGATGGTCGAATTCGAGAACGGCGTGCGCGGCATGGCCCTCAATCTCGAAACAGACAATGTTGGCGTCGTGATCTTCGGATCCGACCGCGAGCTCAAGGAAGGCCAGACGGTCAAGCGCACAGGCTCGATCGTGGACGTCCCGGTCGGCAAGGAGCTGCTCGGTCGCGTGGTCGACGCCCTTGGCAATCCGATCGACGGAAAGGGCCCGATCAAGGCCTCGAAGCGCTCGCGCGTCGATGTGAAGGCTCCAGGGATCATTCCGCGCAAGTCGGTCAACGAGCCGATGGCTACCGGCCTCAAGGCCATCGACGCACTGATCCCGGTCGGGCGCGGCCAGCGTGAGCTGATCATTGGCGACCGTCAAACCGGCAAGACCGCCATCGCGCTCGACACGATCCTGAATCAGAAGTCGGTCAACGCCGGCGATGACGAGAAGCAGAAACTCTACTGCGTCTATGTCGCCATCGGCCAGAAGCGTTCGACGGTCGCGCAGTTCGTGAAGGTGCTCGAAGAGCGTGGCGCGATGGAATATTCCATCGTGGTCGCGGCGACCGCCTCGGATCCCGCTCCAATGCAGTTCCTGGCCCCCTTCTCGGGCTGCGCCATGGGCGAATACTTCCGGGATAACGGCATGCATGCCGTAATCATCTATGACGATCTGTCGAAGCAGGCCGTCGCCTATCGGCAGATGTCTCTGCTCCTGCGTCGCCCGCCAGGCCGCGAAGCCTACCCGGGCGACGTTTTTTATCTGCACTCCCGCCTTCTCGAGCGCGCCGCCAAAATGGGCGACGCCGCTGGCGGCGGCTCGCTGACGGCGCTTCCGGTCATCGAGACCCAAGCGAACGACGTGTCGGCCTATATCCCCACCAACGTGATCTCGATCACGGATGGCCAGATCTTCCTCGAGACCGATCTGTTCTACCAAGGCATCCGCCCGGCCGTGAACGTTGGCCTCTCGGTTTCGCGCGTCGGATCGGCCGCGCAGACCAAGGCGACCAAGAAGGTTGCAGGCAAGATCAAGGGAGAGCTTGCCCAGTACCGCGAGATGGCGGCGTTCGCGCAGTTCGGCTCTGATCTCGACGCGGTCACGCAGCGGCTTCTCAACCGCGGGGCGCGCCTGACTGAGCTGCTCAAGCAGCCTCAATTTTCGCCGCTCAAAATGGAAGAGCAAACGGCCGTGATCTACGCGGGTGTGAACGGTTATCTCGACGCCATTCCGGTCAATCGGGTTCGCGCGTTCGAGGATGGCCTGCTCGCTACGCTTCGTGGCAAGAACATTGAGATTCTCGACTCGATCCGGACCACCAAGGATCTGACCGACGATACGGCCAAGAAGCTGAAGGACGTCGTCGACGCCTTCGCCAAAAGTTTCTCCTGAACGTCGCTTTTCTGACTTCCGACCCCCGCGCCTTCCGCGCGAGGGCGCCACGACCCACTCGAGCGGATGAACCATGCCTTCCTTGAAGGACCTGCGGAACCGCATCGCCTCCGTCAAGGCGACGCAGAAGATCACCAAGGCCATGCAGATGGTCGCGGCGGCGAAACTGCGTCGTGCGCAGCTGGCGGCAGAAGCGGCGCGACCGTTCGCCCAGCGGATGGAAACGGTGCTTGCCAACCTAGTCGGAGGGATGGGGCCTGATGCTCAGGGCCCAGCTCTGCTTTCGGGAACCGGCAAGGATAATGTCCATCTTCTCGTTGTCTGTACTGCCGAGCGCGGTCTATGCGGCGCATTCAACTCGTCGATCGTACGTCTGGCGCGCGAACGCGCGCTGTCGCTCATGAGCCAAGGAAAGACGGTCAAGATTCTTTGCGTCGGCAAGAAGGGATATGACCAGCTTCGTCGACAGTTCGAAAAGCAGATCATTGAGTTGATCGAATTGCGCGCCGTCAAGCAGATGGCGTTCTCTGACGCAGATCCGATCGGCCGCAAGATCATCGCGATGTTCGAGAGCGGCGAGTTCGACGTCTGCACGATCTTCTTCGCGCGGTTCCGGTCAGTGATCGCCCAGATCCCGACGGCGCTGCAACTCATTCCGGCGCTCATCCCGACCGCTGCCGAGACGGTCGGCGCTCAGGCTTCCTATGATTACGAGCCGAATGAGGGCGACATTCTCTCGACGCTGCTACCGCGAAACATTTCCATCCAGGTGTTCCGCGCGCTCCTCGAAAACGCGGCGTCCGAGCAGGGCGCCCGCATGAGTTCGATGGATAACGCCACGCGGAACGCCGGCGACATGATCAAGAAGCAGACGATCACGTACAACCGTTCGCGGCAGGCGATGATCACCAAAGAACTTATCGAAATCATTTCGGGCGCCGAAGCGCTCTGACCGACATCCATCAGTGAGGACGAACCATGGCAACTGCCACTAACAAGCCCACCGGGCGCATCACGCAGGTCATCGGCGCCGTCGTCGACGTGAAGTTCGATGGCCATCTGCCGCAAATCCTCAATGCACTCGAGACGTCAAATAACGGAAACCGTCTCGTGCTCGAAGTCGCGCAGCACCTGGGTGAAAACTCCGTCCGCTGCATTTCGATGGACACGTCGGAAGGTCTGGTCCGCGGTCAGCCCGTCACCGATACAGGCGCTCCAATCTCCGTGCCGGTCGGGGAAGGTACGCTCGGCCGCATCATGAACGTTATCGGCGAACCCGTGGATGAAGCTGGCCCGATTCAGTCTGACGGCCTGCGCGCTATCCATCAGGACGCTCCCTCATATGCCGACCAATCTACGGAGGGCCAGATCCTCGAGACCGGCATCAAGGTCGTGGATCTTCTCGCGCCTTACGCGAAGGGCGGCAAGATCGGCCTCTTCGGCGGCGCAGGCGTGGGAAAGACCGTGTTGATCATGGAACTGATCAACAATGTCGCCAAGGCGCACGGTGGGTATTCCGTGTTCGCAGGCGTCGGAGAGCGCACCCGCGAGGGAAACGATCTTTATCATGAGATGATCGAATCCAACGTCAATCTCGACCCGAAAGAGCATGGCGGATCGACCAAGGGCTCCAAATGCGCTCTTGTATACGGTCAGATGAACGAGCCTCCGGGAGCCCGCGCCCGAGTGGCGTTGACGGGGCTTACCGTTGCGGAGAATTTCCGTGACAAGGGACAGGACGTGCTGTTCTTCGTCGACAATATTTTCCGCTTTACGCAGGCTGGATCGGAAGTGTCCGCGCTTCTCGGCCGCATCCCCTCGGCGGTGGGCTATCAGCCGACGCTCGCCACCGACATGGGCCTGCTGCAAGAACGCATCACTACCACGACCAAGGGGTCGATCACGTCGGTGCAAGCCATCTACGTGCCGGCGGACGATCTGACAGATCCGGCTCCTGCAACTTCGTTCGCGCATCTGGACGCCACGACGGTGCTGTCGCGCTCGATCGCCGAAAAGGGCATTTATCCGGCCGTGGATCCGCTCGACTCAACGTCACGCATGCTGTCTCCGCTGGTCGTCGGTGAAGAGCATTACGACATTGCCCGGCGTGTTCAGTCGACCCTGCAGCGTTACAAGTCGCTTCAGGACATCATCGCCATTCTGGGCATGGATGAACTTTCCGAAGAAGACAAGCTGACCGTGGCTCGCGCCCGTAAGATCGAGCGCTTCCTGTCGCAGCCGTTCCATGTGGCTGAGATTTTCACCGGCTCGCCTGGCAAGTTGGTTTCGCTTGCGGACACGATCAAGGGCTTTAAAGGCTTGGTCGAGGGCAAATACGATCATCTTCCTGAAGCAGCCTTCTACATGGTCGGGACGATTGAGGAAGCAGTCGAGAAGGCCCAGCGCCTCGCCGCAGAAGCAGCTTGAGACGAAAACACGATCGGGGCCCGTGTGGCCCCGATTGGCGACGCCGTTGGTAGGAGATTGTTATGGCCGCATTTCACTTCGAGCTCGTCTCGCCCGAACGTCTCATCTTCGCGGGTGATGTCGATCAGGTTGTCGTGCCCGGATCAGAAGGCCAGTTCACCATCTTGAGCGGTCATTCTCCCACAATGTCAATGCTTCGGCCGGGTGTGGTCGAAGTGATGAGCCGTGACGGTTCTGAGCGCCTGTTCGTGCGCGGCGGGTTCGCTGATATTTCGGCGACCGGTCTGACAATCCTCGCTGAACAGGCGATTTCGCTGGCGGAACTCGATGCAGCGCAGATCGATAAGCAATTGCGCTCCGCCGAAGAGGACCTCGAAGACGCTCAGTCTGACGAGACACGCCAATCCGCCGCTATGCGCCGCGACCAGCTTCGCGAATTGCGCTCGGCGCTGAACATATAAGTATTTGGCGAATACTCACTTCAACAAGTAGCGTGTGCCCTCGAGCGCATTGCGTAGGTCGTAGCTATGGAATTGCGCAAAGACGCTGCGTAGCCAAGTGCGCAGGTCCGCACGTACGACAAGCGACATATCGTTGGGCGGATAAAGCATGAATCTCGATAGCGAGAATTGCGGGTTTTCGATCTGCCGCCGCAAGATCGGATCCAGCGCCGGGATTTGAAAATTACGATCCGTATGGAAACTGGCCAGATGATCATGCACAGCTTCGCCGAGCGGAGCGGCCCCTTCATCGCTAACCACGATCATTGGTAGCGACGGCCAGGTCCGCACGATTTCGTCCGCCGCATCTACCGAGTCGAACGAGCCATTGGTGACAAAGAGCACGATGGGCTCGAGTTGAAGCCGCTCAGCTTCTTCAAAAAAACCAATGTCGCCCGCCTGTGCGAAAAAGTGTCGGTAAGACCGCGTCCAGATATCAACTATCCGGGCTTCAGGACTGGGGACCAGGAGCCGGTCAAACAGTGCAATCTGGCCGCGCGTGACTGAAAGGTCGGCTACGACGGTTTCGGCAGGGAAGTAGGTCGAAAGCATGCGTTCATGCGGGTCGGTGTCGAAGGTGCAGAAGGGGCGCTTCTCCACTATGTGAAAATCGGCCAGCAATCGTGCAGTCGTGCTCGTTCCCACCCTGGGGTAAGGAGAGCAGACGAGATATACCGGATGACGCCGCATCATTCGCACGCACCCCGTGAAACGGAGCGCCTCTCGCTTTCGATCCTGATTATCTTCTCCTCGGCTTTGGCAGTAACAGACTGCGCAAGCCGACGCGATCCAGTTCGGACGAGATGTTGCGCAACCACGTGCGTACATACCCACGCAGAACAAAGGAATTCTGAGCGGAGTCGCCTTTACCGGATTTACCCGCCACGAAGGCGGCGAAGGGCACCCCTGCGACTTCGACCTTCTCGCAGGCCATCTCGTCGAGTTTAGGTACCGTAATATCGCCCGAGCTTTTCACCTTGCTGAAATACGATGAGTAAGTCTTAGGATCCCACTCAAAGAACGTGGTGTCATTGATGAAGTTCTTGACCAGAAAATAATGCGCTTCGGTCACGAAGGGGGCAATTTCAGCAATTTCGCCCAGTGAAGAAACGGACGGTCCGAGCACGTGGAAGAGGACAAACGTAAACTCGCCTTCGTTGACAGCGTCCAGAAAACCGACGTCTCGGAGGGCGCGCAGTGTGTTGCTCAACTGGCCAGCGCGCACGTCGATCACAGTCACGGCGGCATTGGTGTCGCTCAGCGTGTCGAAAATGCGCATCTGGTCTGCGGTTTGGGTGACGTCTACGATTTTGGTTACGGCTGGATGAAAGCGCTGTAGCGTCCCGCGCGGAGCTTCTGTATCGAAGGCTCGGGCAGGGATGTCGTTGGCGGCGAGATAGTCAAGAAGCGCTCTGGAGACGGTCGTCTTGCCAACGCCGCCCTTGTCAGCTCCCACAAGTATGACTGCTGGCTTCATAAGAACTCCCCGATTTAAGTCTGCAAGCCGCCTGCAAAATCGCCACGAACTCAAACTTTGCGGTGTTAGTAAATTTTTTATATCATGATCATCGCGAGTGAAACAGGCTAGCCTGCAAGACCCAGCAGACAATAAGGCTGAAGTTTTCCCGATACGTTCCACCTGACCTCCCGTCGCGAGGCGGGACTGACCTAGGTTCACTCCTCGATCCAATGTAAGTTTGGCCAACGTCATTCTCGAGGCATTCATGCTGCCTGAAGCGGCCCCTTACGATACACTTCGCCGTCGTTTTCGCTGGATCGTGCCGGAGCGCTTCAACATGGGCGTGGCCGCCTGTGACGCGTGGGCCGCGCGCGAGCCAGACAAGATTGCGATTATAGAATGGCGCAGAGGAGAACTTGTAAATCACACTTATGATGCAATGCGGCGTGCATCAAACAGGCTTGCGCAGAGTCTGGCGACGCGAGGCGTTAGCAGGGGGGATCGTGTGGCGATCCTGTTGCCCCAGTGTCCAGAAACAGTCGTGGCTCATCTGGCGATTTATAAACTCGGCGCTATCGCATTGCCGCTTGCGGCACTGTTTGGCATTGACGCCCTTCAATATCGATTGACGGACTCGGGTGCAGGCGCGGTGATCACCGATGCGGTGGGGCTTGCAAAGCTGCGGCTCATTGCGCCCCGGCCGCCGTCCCTGCGGCTAATCTATACAACCGACGAGCAGGATGGCGACGCCATTGGCCTACATGCAGACCTGCGGGGGCGGAGTGACCAGTTTGCGGCGGTCGATACATGTTCGAACGACGCCGCCCTGATGATCTACACGTCCGGGACCACTGGGCAAGCCAAAGGCGCGCTTCACGCACACCGCGTGCTGCTGGGCCATGTACCGGGCGTGCAATTCCCTCATGAGTTCTTGCCTCAGCCGTGCGATAGAATCTGGACGCCAGCAGATTGGGCTTGGGCCGGCGGACTTCTCAATGTCTTAATGCCATCACTATATCTCGGCGTGCCCGTGGTCTGTCGCCGGTTCGACCGATTCGATCCAGAGGCGGCGCTGGCTTTGATTGACCAGGCCGGCATCCGGAATGCGTTCATCCCTCCCACGGCGCTTCGCATGCTGCGCTCGATACCCCGCCCTCGGCAGAAATATGGTCTCCATCTCCGCACGCTGGCGTCGGGCGGCGAAGCGCTTGGAGCTGAAGTCTACGAATGGGGTCGGGAGGCTTTCGGGCTGACCATAAATGAATTCTATGGCCAGACGGAATGCAATCTCGTGCTTGCCTCATGTGCCGCAATCGGGGTGTCGCGCGCCGGCGCGATCGGACGCGCCGTACCGGGCCATGACGTTGCGGTTCTTCGCAATGACGGCACAGTCTGCGATATCGAGGAAATGGGACAAATCGCTGTTCGTCGTCCCAATCCTGTTTTGTTCATGGGCTACTGGAATGCTCCGCAGGCTACAGCGGCAAAATTTATCGGCGATTGGATGACGACTGGTGATTTAGCGCGCCAAGACGCGGATGGATACATCCGCTTCACTGGTCGAGACGACGACGTTATTACGTCTTCTGGCTACCGCATCGGGCCAGGCGAAATTGAGGACTGCCTGCTGAGGCACCCGGCCGTCTTGAACGCGGCGGCGGTAGGCAAGCCAGACGCCTTGCGTACTGAGATTGTTAAAGCCTTTATCGTCCTGCGCGAGGGGTATGCTGAATCCGATGCATTGGCGGCCGAAATTAGCGCCTTTGTTCGAAAGCGTCTTTCTGCGCACGAATATCCGCGTGAGATCGCCTTTGTGGCCAATCTGCCTTTGACGACGAGCGGTAAGGTGATCCGGCGCCTGCTGCGAGATCCGAACTGAGGTCAGTTTCGGCGCAAACCGCCTGCTATCGCTACAAGGTGACGGCCGATTTCACGGGCGAAGCGACGGCGGCGTTCGCGGCGCAGCGCGGAAACGACCTGTTTACCGTCGCGACCTGGCGGGGCGACGATCACATCCGCCATGACGATTGAGCGCAGTACCGACGAGGCGGCCAAGCGCTCTGGAATATCGCAACAGAAAATGGTGCAGCGGCCGTCTACCGCTTCGGCCTTTGCGATATCGATGATGAAGTTGCGGATCGATGGCTGCAGCGCGGTCGCTTTCGCCCAAGCTAGCTTCCACACAAACGTTTTGTTTCCGCTTTTCAGCAAGATGGCGGATGCGATCGAATGATCCTCCAGAACAAGCCGCTCGATCTTGCATTTGCCCTCGCGGGCCATCTGGCGCGTCATTGCGCGTGCGAAGGTCGCGAAGCCCGTGACATCAACCAATGGAGACCCGGAGCCTGACCATTCAGTCGCATCCAGGATGAGAAAGTCTTCAAGAGCACCGCGGATGTCGTCGTCCGACCCTATTCGAGCCAAGCTCGAAGGATCAATCAAAAGGTCGTCGGTGCGCAGGGTGGTCGCGGCTTTGAACGCGTCGATGATGAAGAGCTTGTGGCTCGACTCCGACCCGGCCACCAAGCGGAGTCCGAGTCGGCCCGTTTGATGGCTGCCGAGCACAGCGCTTACGACTTCGTCCCGCTGCACGCTGGCAATCAGTAATGCTGATACTTCGGGCTTTTTAGCCGCCAGCCAGGTGAAAATACCTCCGAGCGTCTCGGCACCCTCCTGGCTATCGATCAGGATCCCGCCGAACCGAGATTCGGCATGTCGCCAGCATGTCGCAATCGGGTCAGACGAGCTGGAAGACTTGCATATGGGAGCGAGGCCAACTAGGCGGGTCTTAAGGGCGTCGCTCCAGACCAATAAAAAAGAAGGGCGAGCAGACGCTGAGGTGTGGCGCATCGCCGTGAGCGCATAGGACGGCTCGAGGAAAGCATTGGTTACACTGGCGCGGCTCGCCAGATCACGCCAAGCCTCAACATGATCTTCAGCCCGCGACCAATCGACGAGGTCGATTCGCTCTTCGATGTTGCAGAAGCGTTGCCGGGGGGGCATTGAAAATGGCGCGGAGGCGGCGTGTGTCTGCGGCGTACGGGAATTCGGAGCCTGCTCTTCAGCGCATTCATCGCTTCGACGTCGTGCAAGCCAAGTTGCGTCTTGGTCGGTCTGCGCGCCAACGCCGTCAGCGAAAAGCCGTGCCATTTCAAAATCCTTTTCACTCGAGCCGTATCGAAACGGGACAGTTGCACCCAATATGGCGCGCGTGACGTCTCGTGTGACCACGTGAGTGAATGGAAATCAAAAAGCGTGCCGACGCTTAGTCAAGCAGCCCCCTGCGGCCTGAGGGAGCGAGTGGATTAGAGATCAAAGCTGCTTTGTCGGGCATATCGGGTCGGGCAATGCCGGCGAAAGCCCCCCATAGCTTCTCGATGAACTCGGGTTTGAGGTCCTTTAGAATGAATACGATACGTGTGGAGTGATCTGCGTCTGGCCAAGCGTCGAGACGGACCGGCGGATGAAAGATGTGCTGGACGCCATGGATGACGACAGGGCGATCAGGATCCATGGTCAAGCCGACAATTCCTTTGACGCGGAGCAGGCTCGGCCCGTGAAACTGGCGTAACAAATCGAGAAACATGTCGAAGCTCTGCGGCTCCAATGGCGCATCGCTGCGCAGGCAGAAAGATCGAATGCTTGCGTCGTGACGATTGACGTCATGCGCATGTGCATGATGATGACCTTTGTGATCATGGCCGTGACCTTGAGCTTCCTGCGAATGAGAGGCATCGATTGCCTCCACATTTAGCCAACGTCTTACGTCGGGACTTTTGCTCTCAAGGTCGTAAAGGCCCATATTGAAGAGGTTGTCGGCGATGGACTCGCCACTCCGCGCAAGAAGCGTAAGCGCAAACGGGTTAAGCGCTTTGAGCCGCTGTATCAGGTCGCCGAGGTCAGCTTTCATCGCCGAACTGTTGACCAAGTCCGTCTTGGACAAAACGATACGATCCGCCACCGCTACTTGCTTCACCGATTCGGGGTGCACATCCAGGGTCGCCATTCCGTTCACCGCGTCCACCAGTGTGATCACGCCCTCTAAACGGTAGCGAAGCATCAGGTAGGGGTGAAACATTATCGTGTGTAGCACCGGGGCCGGATCAGCAAGACCCGTAGTCTCTATCAAAACGCGTGCGAAGGGTCGGATGCGGCCGTTGTCGCGCCGCTTCAGCAGATCTTCGAGCGTTGAGATAAGGTCTCCTCTTATCGTGCAACAAAGACAGCCGGAAGACATCACGATCATATCGCCATCGGCACGCTCAACGAGAAGATGATCGAGCCCGACCTCACCAAACTCGTTGATCAGAACCAGGGTGTCTGAAAGCGCAGGGTCGCGCAGCAGAGTGTTGAGCAACGTGGTTTTGCCTGCGCCGAGAAAGCCGGTGAGCACCGACAGCGGGATAGGCGGCGACGGACGGCGCGTCAGAATTGGGTCCTGCTTTGCCACGCCGCTACTCGATCTTGGTCTTGGGTTTAATTTTGCCGTCGGAGACTTTTGCGCCTGCCGCGCTCCCGGATACGCGAGTATCTGCTTTTTTGCCCTTTGGAGCAGTCTTGGTGGCGGTTTTACCAACTTGTCTGTCTACCGGCTTCGCTAACTGCTTTTCTGAGGCGGCGTCCGCTTTATTTCGGATTGCACCTTTGCCGGAGTTTGGCCTCACTGATTTACCTGTTTCCGCGCGGCTCTTAACTTCGATGGCGCGTGTTGCCGTCGCGCCGATGCCGCGCGCTGCTCCACTCAGGCCAAGTGGCATAGCGCTGGAGGATATCGGGGCCATGCCGGCAGGCATTCGCTGGGCTGAACTGGCGAAAGCCGCAGCATTTGCAGGCACCACCCCGCCCAACGGGGAAGGACGCGCCATCGCTACGGAGCCCGCCCATCCCGGGCGTCGACCAACGAAAATTTCAACCGGCTCAAATTGCGGTCGCGGGCCCATGACGAAGCTGCGGGCAGGTGCGCGGCCATCGTTTGCAAAGAATGCGGCGGCGCTGTCATCCGCTTGGCCAGGCGTCGTCGCAACGATCGCCAAATCATCTTCTTGTACGACTTTGCGGTTCTTGCCACAAATCTCGGGTCGCATGTCGGGAGCGGAGCCGGGAATTGGGGTAAGACTCGCCAATGTTTTCGAACGCCAGGACCCTCCGGCGCCAAAGCCGGAATCGAAAAGATGCGCAGCTTTGATTGTACGGGCGCGCGCGTTTGGCGATCCCATGACGACGACGACAAGATGTCGACCGCCGCGCTGCGCACTGGCCACTACATTAAAGCCCGAGGCGCAAACGAAGCCGGTTTTCATCCCGTCAGCGCCCGGATAGCGCCCAATGAGACCATTGTGGGTTGGGATTATCTTGTCGCCGAGCTTTAACGCGCCGATGCCGTAAAGGTCGGCTTGCTGCGGAAAATCCATGTAAAGCGCGCGTGCCAGGATAGCCATGTCTCTAGCAGAGCTAACGTGTGCAGGATCATGCAAGCCGTTGGGATTAACGAAATGCGATTGCGACATACCCAAAGCTGCGGCGGCTGCATTCATGTCTGTCGCGAAATCCTCGACCGAGCCTGACAGACCTTCCGCGATCGTTATCGCGATGTCGTTTGCGGACTTCACCATGAGCATCTTAAGGGCGTTGTCGAGGGTGACTTCGGTTCCTGGATTGAAGCCCATCTTTGATGGCGCAGCTCTGGCGGCGCGGGCAGACACGACAAAAGGAGTGTCCATCGTTACTTTGCCAAGCTTGACGGCCTTGAGCGCCACATAGGCTGTCATGAGCTTGGTCAAGGACGCCGGATACCAGCGTCGGGCGGCGTCCTCCTGCAACAAAACCTCGCCAGTCACGAGGTCCGCGACGAGCGAAGGCGAAGCCTTAATTGGGGTCATGCCGCCAAGTAAGCAAACAAACGCTGTCGCGCTAAACGTTACGGTTTTAAATCGCATCGCGTGGTCCCAGCCGACGATTGCCGCGGTAAAGCTATCATCCCGACATCTGTTGGTAGAGAATCATCATCCGCATGTGAAGTCAGGCTGCGCTCCGAAACGTTAACGGTTCCGAAAGTCTGCAGCGTATCCTGCCCCGATGAGGCGATTTCGTGGCCTTGACACAGACCAGGCAGGCCTCAGCGTCTGGTTTTTTCGCCCGGCGCGCTGGCTTCGATCGCCAAGGCATGAACTCCGTGCGCAAGTTCATCGGCAAGGGCGGTATGAATTAAACGATGCCTTACGAGCCGACTTTTGCCTTCCAGTACTGGTGACACAACTCTGATTCTGAAGTGAGTTTCGCCACGTGGCTCGACTCCTCCGGGATGGAGCATGTGGCCCGCATGCTGGTCGGATTCGTCGATGATCTCAAGCGAAAGCGGAGCAAGAGCATCCTGCAGCTTTTGATACATTTGGACTTTAACGTTTTTGTCCGGATATTCCATGGTAGACCTCCGCAACGCCGACTCCGATGCAACTCTTCCTAGCACAAGTCGCAGACGCCATTTCTGACGCTTGCAGGGTAAGCGGCCATTGGCCACGGCTCCTTGCGAGC
>JAIEQX010000318.1 GCA_019747375.1 Beijerinckiaceae bacterium
CAAACTCGCCGCAATGCTCGATGTCGCGCCCGCGCCGCAGCCGCAGGCGGAGTCCGAGACGCCCAAGCGCGAGGTCGGCGGGCCGAAAGGCTGACGACGGAAAGATCTGAAACCGCAAGGAGCCACCCATGGGACAGACACAGCGGGCGTCTTTGGCGCTCATCATCAGCGAAGACGACAACACGCGCCAGATCAGTTCGATCCTGTTCGAGGAAAGCGGCTTTCGGGTGCTTGAGGCGGCCACGATCGAGCAGGCGGAGGCCGTTCTTCTGCGTGACGCGAAGAGGCTGCAACTTGTGTTCGCGGATGCGCGCGATGGCCTGGCGGCGCGCGATCTCGCGCATCGCATCTCGAAGACTTGGCCGTGGATTCGCGTTCTGGTGTCGCTTGAAACAAGTTCACAGGACGCCGACTGGCCCCAAAAGGCCGCAAAGCTGCATGAGCCGTGGTTTCCGCTCGACCTCCTCATCGAAGCCGAACGCGCGCTGCACTGAATAAACCCCCACCTTGACCTGCGCAGCCATCACGTTCAATTCATGTGCATGCACATTATGTGCTCGCCCATTATATGAGGGTCTCATCCGGAGAACCTCATGCGCGAGCTGCGCCGCGAACTTGTCTTCCAGCTGATTGAAACGTCGCGCCTGCTGCAGACTTATGTCGACCAGCGCGCCAAACAGCACGGCACCACGCGCGCCCAATGGGCGGTGCTCGGACGGCTGCGACGCCAGGAGGGCCTGACGCAGGTCGATCTCGCAGGGCAGCTGGAGCTTCAGCCCATCTCGCTCGTGCGCCTGCTCGACCGTCTCGTGGAGCAAGGTTATCTGGAGCGCCGCAGCGATGCGCAGGATCGCCGCGCCAAGCGTCTTTACCTCACCGTTCGCGGCCGACAGGTTGTCGCCGACCTCGATCCACTCGGCGACGACATCCGTAATGCTGTGCTGGACGGCTACTCGGCTGACGAGATGCAGAACCTGCGCGACATGCTCGTCACGGTCAAAGATCGCATCAAGCACCTCACGCTGGAGGCGCATCGCGACCCTGACGCGCACGCAAGCGAGCCCGAACTCGCTGCGGCCGGCGACATGGCTCCTTTTCAATCCCGCACGAACGTAAGGCAGAGGTCCTGATCGATGCGCAAATTCCTTGTTCTCATCCTGCTTGCCGCAATGGCCGGCGCCGGCGCCTGGTATTACGGGCTGATCGGCTCGCAGCCGAAACCGGCCCAGCAGGCCGCGGGAGGCGCCCGGCGCGGCGGAGGCGCGATCAGCGTGATCGCCGAGACCGTCAAGACCGCGGATCTTCCGATCAGGCAGAGATCGTTCGGCTGGGTCGAACCCGAGCAGACCGTCGTGGTGCGGTCGCGCGTCGCCAGCCAGATGATGGAGCAACATTTCAAGGAAGGTCAGATGGTCAAGAAGGGCGACCTGCTCTTCACGCTCGACGATCGCGAACTGGCCGCGCAAGTCGCCAAGGACGAGGCGTCGCTCGCCCGCAATCGCGCCTTGCTGACCCGGGCCGAAAATGACCTGAAACGCTATCAGCAGTTGGTCGAGAGAAACGCCGGCACGCAGCAGGCGCTCGACCAGGCCACGGCCGATTCCAAGGCCGCGGCCGCCACCGTGCAGGCCGATATCGCGACCGTCGAGTCCGACAGGATCCGCCTGTCCTACACCAGAATCTACGCGCCCATTACAGGCCGCGCCGGAGCCGTCCCGATCGCTCCCGGAAACATCGTGTCGGCCAGCGACGCAGGCGCCGGTCTCGTCACCATCACCAGCATGGATCCGATCCGCGTGACCTTCACGCTGCCGGAGCGCGAACTCGGCGCCCTGCAGAAAGCCTTGGCGCAGCCCGACTCTGTTCCGGTGCGCGCGGTCGAGGCCGGCAAGACCATTGCAACCGGCAAACTCGTCTTCATCGACTCCTTCGTCGATCAGTCGACCGGCACGATCACCGCCAAGGCGTTGTTCGACAATGCTGACCAAAAGCTCTGGCCCGGCCGCTATCTCGATGTCGAGCTGGACACCGACACGCGCAAGAATGCGCTCGTCGCGCCGGCAATCGCGTTTCAGCAGGGTCAGAACGGCCCCTATGTCTTCGTCGCCAAAGCCGACGGGACGGCGGAACTGCGCAACGTCAAGCTCGGCATCAGCGAAGGCGCCCGCATGGAAGTCGTCGAGGGCTTGGCGGCAGGCGACCGCGTCGTGATAGACGGCCAGATGCGGCTGACGAATGGCGCCCGCATCATCCTCAAGGATGAACCCCGCGTCAGTGAGACGACGACAGGCGACGCCCGACGCACAGCCCAGACCGGAAGCGACGAAAACAGGAAGACGCGATGAAAATCTCTGAATTCTGCATTCGCAATCCGGTCGCCACGACGCTGATGTCGGCCGCGCTGATCGTCGGCGGCGTGTTCTCCTACATGTTCCTGCCGGTCGCGGCCCTGCCCAACACCGAGTTTCCGGTGATCAACGTCTCGGCGTCGCTGCCCGGCGCTTCGCCCGAGACCATGTCGACCTCCGTGGCGACGCCGCTGATCAAGCAATTTTCGACCATCGCGGGCATCGACACGATCTCGTCGTCGTCGTCGCTCGGCAGCACCACCATCGCGATTGAATTCACCCTGGGGCGCAACATTGATGCGGCGGCCGCCGACGTGCAATCCGCGATTGCGCGCACGCAACGCCAGTTGCCCGAGGAAATGACGACTCCGCCCAGCTATCGCAAGGTCAATCCGGCGGACGCCCCGATCCTTCTGCTTTCGCTGCGCAGTGAAACGACGCCGCTGCCGCAGCTCGACGCCTTCGCCCAGCAGGTCATCTCGCCGGCTCTCTCGACGGTTGCGGGCGTCGCCCAGGTGTCGGTCTACGGCAGCCAGAAATACGCCGTCCGCATCCAGCTCGATCCCAACGCCATCGCATCGCGCGGCATCGGCATCAACGAGATCCAGGCTGCGATCTCGGCGGCCAACGCCAACACGCCGGTGGGCACGCTGCAGAACAGCCAGCAGCAACTCACCATCGAGGCCCGCACGCAACTCGCCAACGCCGACCAGTTCCGCAACCTGATCGTGGCGACGCGCAACAACCGGACGGTGCGGCTCGGCGAGATCGCCACCGTCATCGACTCGGTGGAGAATTTCCAGAGCGCCAGCTGGTATGACGGCGCCCGCGCCATCGTGCTCGCGGTCCAGCGCCAGCCGGACGCCAATACGGTCGACGTCGTCGATCGCGTCAAAGCCATGCTGCCGAGCTTTTCGGAGCAGCTGCCGCCGTCCGCCACGATCGAAACGCTGAACGATCGGTCCACCTCGATCCGCGCCGCGGTCGATGACGTTCAGTTCACCCTCGCGCTCATCGTCGCGCTGGTGATCATGGTGATCTTCCTGTTTCTGCGCCGTCTGTCCGCCACCATCATACCGAGCCTCGCGGTGCCGATCTCGATCGTGGCGACGCTCGGCGCCATGTACATGTTCGGCTTCTCGATCAACAACATCACGCTGCTGGCCCTGACCCTGTCGGTGGGGCTCGTGGTCGACGACGCCATCGTGATGCTCGAGAACATCTACCGGCACATGGAGGAGGACGGGCTTGGCGCCTTCGAGGCGGCCCTGAAGGGCAGCCGTGAAATTGGTTTCACCATCATTTCCATCACCGTGTCGCTGGTCGCGGTCTTCATCCCGGTGTTGCTGATGGGCGGCGTCATCGGGCGCATGTTCAACGAATTCGCCGTCACGGTGACGACCGCGATTGCGGCTTCAGCCTTCGTGTCGCTGACGCTCACCCCCATGCTCTGCGCGCTCTTGCTCACCGTGCCGAAACAGCCGGAGACGCCCCAGAAGAAGGGCTGGCTCGAACGCGGCTTCGACAGGACTCTCGACGGGTACGACTACCTGCTGAAGCTGTCGCTGCGCTTCCAGCCTGTCGTGCTGGCGATCTTCTTCATCACGCTGGGGGCCACCGCCTGGCTGTTCATCATCATCCCCAAGGGCTTCTTTCCCCAGGAGGACATCGGCCAGCTCAGCGTCCAGACCGAAGCCCGTCAGGACATATCCTTCGAGGCCATGGTCAAGCTGCACCAGGAGGTCGAAAGCGTCTTTCGCAAGTCGCCCTATGTGGCCCATGTCGCCTCGACGGCCGGCGGCGGTCAGAACTCGATGAACAACGGGCGCCTGTTCGTCGAATTGAAGCCTCTCGATCAACGTCCGAAGCTCGATGTCGTGCTCGCCTCTCTGCGGCGCGAGACCGCGCAGGTGCCGGGCATTTCGACCTTCATGTCGCCGGTGCAGAACCTTCGTCTCGGCGGCCGGTCGTCGCGCAGCCAGTACCAGTTCGTGATGCAGTCGGTCGATCCCGGCCAGCTTTATCCGTGGTCGGTGAAAATGGCCGACGCCATGCGCAACGAACCCGCCTTCTTTGCGGACGTGTCGAGCGATCTGCAGAACAACGCCCTTCAGGCCACGCTCGCGGTCGATCGCGACAAGGCGAGTGCGCTCGGCATCAGCGCCGACACGATCCGCTCGACCCTTTATTCGGGTTTTGGCACGCGCCAGGTCTCGACCATTTTCACCACGGCCGACAGCTTTTCCGTCCTGCTGGAATTCAATCCGGACATTCAATGGTCGCCGTCGCAGCTCGACCTGATCCGCATTCGCGCCAGCAACGGCAAGCTCGTGCCGCTCAGCGCCTTTGCGCGTGTCGAGCGCACCTCCGGCACGCTGAGCGTCAACCAGCTTGGCCAGCTTCCAGCCGTCACGCTCTCGTTCAATCTGCCCGAAGGCGTCGCGCTCGGTCAGGCGACGGACCGCATCGCGCAGATCAAGGACCAGCTGAACGTGCCGAGTTCGGTCTCGAGCCGGTTCACCGGCACCGCCAAGACCTTCCAGAATTCGCTCGCCAACCAGACGACGCTGCTGATCGCCGCGCTGCTGACCATCTACATCGTGCTGGGCATTCTCTACGAAAGCTTCGTCCATCCGTTCACGATTCTGACCGGCATTCCGTCCGCCGCCATCGGGGCGCTCGGCACGTTGGTCCTGTTCAGGATGGACCTCAGCGTGATCGCGATGATCGGCCTGCTCATGCTGATCGGCATCGTGAAAAAGAACGCCATCATGATGATCGACGTGGCGCTCGACCTGCAACGCGAGGGCCGCTCGCCCCATGAGGCGATCTACAAGGCCTGTCTCATGCGTTTCCGGCCGATCATGATGACGACCCTCACGGCCATCGTCGGCACTTTGCCGATCGCCATCGGGCATGGGCCGAGCGCGGAGCTGCGCCAGCCGCTCGGCGTCGCGGTCGTGGGCGGCCTCGTGGTGTCGCAGGCGCTGACGCTCTTCGTCACGCCGGTGCTCTATCTCTACATGGAACGGATCTCTGACGCGGCCAAGCGCGGGATCGCCCGCATGCGCGGCCGGCCGCTGCCGGACACGAAAGCAGTCGAGTCGGAAAAACCCGCGCCCGAACAGCGCGCCGCCTGACCGCAGCGAACGAAGCGCAAAAAAAACGGGCGCCTCTCGCGAGACGCCCGTTTTTTTAGATCGTGACCGGAGAGATCAGAGGTCCATCCAGGGCATCAGCGAGACGTGGATCACGTCCTTCGCGCCCATGCCGCCCACCGACTTGATGGCGTATTCAGCATCCTTCAGGCCGAAGCGATGCGTCGTCATCATGTCGATCGGGAAGCGCTTGGAGGCCAACTGCTCCAGGGCCAGCTCGCAGGCCTTGTAGCTGTGGCCGCGGGCGCTCTTCAGGGTGATGTACTTCACCGTCATCTTGCCGACCGGGAAGTTCGGGAACTCCGCCATCTCGCCCTGGATGATCATCGTGCCGCCCTTGCGCTTCAGCGCCTCGATGCCGAGCAGGATCGGGGCCGTGCCCGCTCCCGCCGTGCAGTCGAGGGCGACGTCGACGCCCTTGCCGCCGGTGATCTCCATGATCCGCTCGAGCGGGTTCTCGGTCTGCACGTCGATGACGTAATCGGCGCCCAGCTGCAGCGCGCAATCCATGCGCGCCTTGTCCTTGGTGGTGCCGGTCACGATGATGAGCGACGCGCCGGCCTGCTTGCAGGCGATCGTCTGCGACAGACCCTGCTGGCCCGGGCCCTGGATCAGAACGGTCGAATTATAACCGACGCCGCAATCGAACAGCGCCCACTCGATGCCGTTCGCCATCGGGGTCACGAGACCCGCGAGTTCAGGCGAGACGCCGGCCGGAACCTTGTGAACCACCGAGTTCCACGGCAGGTAGACGTACTGGGCGAAGCCGCCCCAGAGATGGGGAGGGTTGTCGCAGGTGGTGTAGCCGTAACGGATGCCGTTCGGGTTGTAGCGCCAGTCGGTCGACTCGCAATGGCGGTACTGGCCAAGGTGGCACCACTCGCATTTGCCGCACGAGACATAATGCTCGACGAAAACGAGATCGCCTTCCTTGAAGCCCTTGCGGTTCGTGAACTCGCGGCCCGCCTTGGCGATATAGCCGATGTTCTCATGGCCCATGATGACCGGACCGCCCTTGAGCGGATCCTTGAACATCTTGACGTCGGTGCCGCAGATGCCCGCCACTTCCATCTTCATGAGCGCGCCGTCGATCGGGATCTCCGGCATGGGGAACTCACGGATCTCGAGCTTGTTGGCGCCCGTTTTCACCGATGCAAGGACTTTTTCCACCATGACGTTCCCCTTTCGTAGTACAGGGCCACTTCGTATCTTGCGCGCTCGGGAGCGGTCAAGCGCGTTTTCTGCGCCTCTCCCTGCGCCTTGACTGTCCACTGGACCTCCCGGGAGGGCGTCGTTAAATCTGTGGCCATGAGCACCGACACGGCGCCCGAGGGCGAAACCAGACCTGCGGGCAGCGCCCTGCGGCTTGGCGCGCGGAAAAAGAGCGCGGTCCATCGCGCCGCGCTCGCGCGCGTGAAGCAATGGACGCGGACGCGCTTCCGCCTGTCGGAGGATGACGTCGTGATGGTCGCCGAAGTCGAATGCGCCCTGCCCGGCTGTCCGCCTCTCGAGACCGTGCTGGCCTTCTGGACAGACGACGGCCGGCGAAGGCATTACAAGTTCTTCAAGCCGGTCGAGCAGGTGGTGGAGGACGACCTGCCCCCCTCCTGGATGAAGAACGCCCTGATCGTGCCGGAGGGCATGGGTTGCGATTGCTGCTGAGACCAGAACAACACGAACGATAGGTGAGGACCTTGGCCAAGAAAATTCCCTTGAAGATCGCCATCGCGGAATATCCGCACACATCCGCGATCCGCGACGGCTCCATCCCGATCGAGGGCGTCGAACCGGAATTCGTCACCGTCGTGCCGCAGATCGCCGCCTATCGCCGGATGGTCCGGCAGGTGGAATTCGACGTCTGCGAGATCGCCCCCACCACCTACATGATCGCGCGCGCCTATGGCTCGCCCTTCGTGGCGCTGCCGATCTTCGTGACGCGCCACTTTCATCATGGCGGCCTGCTGGTGCGTCCTGAACTCGGCATCAAGCATCCCAAGGACCTTGAGGGCAAAAAGGTCGGAGTGCGCGCCTATTCGGTGACCACCGGCGTCTGGACCCGCGGCATCTTCATCGACGAATTCGGCATGGACACGTCGAAGGTCACCTGGGTGGTCGACGACGAGGAACATGTGCAGCAGCTGAAGCTGCCCGCCAATGTCGAGCACGCCCCAAAGGGCACATCGCTGTTCGAGATGATGAAGAAGGGCGAACTCGCCGCCGGTTTCGCAGCCAATGCGGGCATCGGCCGCTCGGGCGATCCGCAGGGCGGCTGGCGCACGGAGGACACCTCCATGTGGCCGGATCTTTTCCCGGACGCGCATGAGCGCGAGGCGGAATGGTTCAAGCGCACCGGCATCTACCCGATGCACGCCACCATCGTGGTGAAGGATTCCGTGCTGGAGGAGCATCCCTGGGTGGCCCGGTCGCTGCACGACGCCTTCGACAGGGCCAAGCAGGACTGGCTGGTCAAGATGCGCAGCGGCGAACTCGATGGCGCCAACGAGAAGAAGTACAGGAAGATCTCGCAGATCGTCGGCCCCGATCCGCTGCCCTACGGCATGGAAGCAAATCTGCCCACCATCCTGAAGCTCGAGGACACCGCCTGGAAACAGGGCCTGATTCCGCAGCGCGTGCCGCTCGAAAAGGCCTGGGTGGATCCGCTCAAGGTCTGAAGATCAAGAAACGCGTTCAAGAAACGAAGCCGGAGAAACGACGCCATGGCAGACATGAAGCTCAAGACCGCCATCCAGACGCTTGGCCACACGCAGGCCCTGAAGGACGGCACGGTGAAGCCCCAGACCTTCGATTTCGAATTCGAGGAAGTGCCGCAGATCATCCAGGCCTTTCGCCGCATGGTGCGCGGTTCGGAATTCGACATTTCCGAAATGGCCATCACCACCTATCTGTGCGCCAAAGCCCATGGCAAGAAGATCACCGCCATCCCGGTGTTCCTGATGCGCGCGTTCCACCATGGCGCGATCGTCACCAACACGAAGCTCGGCATCACTGATCCCAGACAGCTCGAGGGAAAGAAGGTCGGCGTCAACCGGGGTTATACGGTGACGGCCGGCGTCTGGGCTCGCTCCATCCTGCAGCATGAATATGGCGTCGATCTCTCCAAGATCACCTGGGTGCTTTCGGGCGACGAGCATGTCGCCGAATACAAGGCGCCGCCGAATGTCGTGCCGGTGGAAGCCGGCAAGAAGGTCGAGGACATGCTGCTCTCGGGCGAACTCGCGGCCGCTTCCGGCATCGTGGTCGATCATCCGGACATCAAGACGCTGATCCCCGACGCCGCGAAAGTCGGCTTCGAGGCCCTGCGCACGCGCGGCCATTACCCGATCAACCACACGCTCGTGGTGCGCGACGAATTGCTGGAGCGGCGCCCGGGTCTCGCGAAGGACATTTTCGACACGTTCGCGAAGGCGAAGCAGCTCTATGTCGAGAAGCTGAAGGCGGGCCAGATCGCGGAACCGACCAAGATGGACCAGACGGCCCAGAAGATCATGGAGATCACCGGCAAGGATCCGATGCCCTACGGCATCGCCCCGAACCGCGCCATGCTTGAAGCCATCATCCAGTACGCCAACGAGC
This sequence comes from Beijerinckiaceae bacterium, assembly GCA_019747375.1. GTDB lineage: Bacteria > Pseudomonadota > Alphaproteobacteria > Rhizobiales > Beijerinckiaceae > Terripilifer. Next base: position 9,101 of record JAIEQX010000318.1, read on the forward strand.
AGAAAATCATCGACAAGCGCTTCACGCCCGAGGAAATCTTCGCCAAAGGCGCGCAGGATTGGGTTGGCTGAAGCGGCGGCGGGCGTTTCGCGCTTCCCCTCCGGACGCCGGGAGGGGAAGCGCAAAGGCTCATGCGTCACACGCCGCCCAGGAACCCCAGCAGTTCCTTGGCGGTCGCTTCCTCGCTCTGGCCGGCCACCGGCATGTCCCAATAGGTCGACTTCGGCAGGCACTCGTGCAGATAGCGCGCCGCCGAGGTCGCATGCGAGGCGTCGGCGCCCGGCACGATGATGGCCGGGATGTCGCAGCGCAGCAGGTCTTCGGGCTCGGCGCCCGGCGCCGTGTCGCGGTCCATCAGGCCCCGCACCATGCCGACCAGGGTCAGCTTGTATTTCTCGACGTCGAGCTGCGCATAGGTCTGCGCGAAGCCATCGTCGGACTTGATGACGGAGGCCCAGGGCCCGCCGCGCGGATCGGCCCCGAAAGCCTTGCCGTCGCGCTTCACCAGATCGACGACGGCCTGCATCCCGTTCTGGTGCACGAAGGCCAGATGTTCGGCAAAACGCTGGTGTCCGCTGATGCGATATTTCGCGCCGCCGACTGGCCAGTAGAGCACCATCGAGAGCACCCGCTCCGGATGCGTCGCGCCGAAGGCCATCACGGGGCAGCAGCCCATGCAGCCGCCCATGAGATGGGCCTTCTCGATGCCCAGATGATCGAGCAGCAACGCGCCCTGGCGCACGAAATCGCCCCAGGCGACCCGCTCCACGCGGCCGCCCGACTGACCGCATTCGCGACGGTCGAACAGGATGCAGCTGTAATGCTTCGTCAGGTGATCGAGCGGCTTCGTCTTCGCGTAAATGCCCAGCGAAGACCACTTCTCGATGGTGGCGTCGAACCCGCCGGGCGAGAACATCAGCAGCGGAGGACCCTCACCCCGAATTTCGTAGCGCGTGGAGATTCCGTCGATGATTTCTGTCGGCATGATCGTACCGTGACCTCTTGAAGTTTCAGGATTTGGTAGGGACGATGCGGAGAATTCATGCCCCCACGGCCATTTGTCAATGCTAGGGAATGGCCCGCGGGGCGGCCCGCTTGCCATGGCGGCCGGGCCTGACTAGACAAGGAACAAAGCCCGCCAGAAGGCGGGCCGGGGCGCTCCGATCGTCCCGCGACAGGGAGCCGAAGGGCTCGAGCTTGAGGAGAGGGCTGTCACCCATGATCATCGACATTCACGGCCATTACACGACCGAGCCGCCGTCGCTCTTCGCCTTTCGTGACAAACAGCTCGCCGGCCTTGTCGACGCCACCCGCAAGCCGACCACGACCGACCTCGGCATCACCGACGAAATGCTGGTCAAGAGCGTCGAGCGCCAGCTCGCCTTCCAGAAGGATCGCGGCAGCGACATCACGATCTTTTCGCCGCGCGCCTCAGGCATGGGCCACCACGTCGGCCCGGAATGGGTGTCGCGCGAATGGACGACCCTGAACAACAACCTGATCCATCGCATCTGCTCGCTGCTGCCGGATAATTTCATCGGCGTCGGCCAGCTGCCGCAATCTCCCGGCGTGCCGCCCGAAAACTGCATTCCCGAGCTCGAGCGCATGGTCAACGAGCTCGGCTTCGTGGGCGTGAACCTGAACCCCGATCCGTCGGGCGGCTACTGGAAGGATCCGCCGATGACGGATCGCTACTGGTATCCAATCTATGAAAAGCTCGTCGAACTCGACATTCCGGCGATGATCCACGTGACGGGCTCCTGCAACCCGAACTTCCACGCCACGGGCGCGCATTACATCAATGCCGACACGACCGTCTTCATGCAGCTCATCCAGGGCAATCTGTTCAAGGATTTCCCGACGCTGAAATTCGTCATCCCGCACGGCGGCGGCGCGGTTCCCTATCATTGGGGACGCTATCGCGGCCTGAGCATGATGATGAAGAAGCCGCCGCTCGTCGAATATCTGATGAAGAACGTCTATTTCGACACCTGCGTCTATCATCAGCCGGGCATCGACCTGCTCGCCAAGGTCGTGCCGATCGACAACATCCTGTTCGCGTCGGAAATGATCGGCGCGGTGCAGGGCATCGATCCCGAGACCGGACATTATTTCGACGACACCCGCCGTTACGTCGACGCGGCCGCGAACCTCTCCGAGACCGACCGGTACAAGATCTTCGAGGGCAACGCCCGCAAGGTCTATCCGCGCCTCGACGCGATCCTGAAAAAGCGCGGCCTCTGAGCCCTGCATCAAAACCGGAGCGGGAAGCGCCCTGCGGCGTCCCGCTCCCCTCCGACGCCCAATTGAGAAAGTCACCGCAATGGCTCGTTTGAACGGCATCATCCGCGCGCTGGAAGCCGGCCAGCACTCCTTCTCGTGCTTCCAGCCGATCGACATCGGCACGGCGGTCGAACTCACCCAGTCCAAATATGACGGCGTGGTGTTCGAGGGCGAACACCAGGGCTGGGACATTACGGCGCTTCGCCATGCGCTGCAGTACATGCTGAACCGCGCCCATATCGCCAAGGGAGGCATCGCCCCCGCGGTGACGCCGACCGCGCGCATCCCCGCCAACGGCGTCGAGATGAACCAGTTCATGGCCAAGCAGGCGCTGGACATCGGCTGCTACGGCATCGTCTTCCCGCATGTCTCGACCGTGCAGGAAGCCTATAACGCCGTCTCGGCCTGCCGCTATCCGCGCCTGAAGGACAAGCCGCTCTACGAGCCGGCCGGCATACGCGGCGACGGCCCGATGCAGGCCTGCCGCTACTGGGGCCTGAGCCAGCAGGAATATTACAATGTCGCGGACGTATGGCCGCTGGCGCCGCAGGGCGAAATCCTCGTCGTCATCCAGATCGAGGACACGGCCGGAATCGAAAACCTCGACGACATGCTCAAGAACGTGCCGGGCATCGGCGTCGTGCTGATCGGCGAAGGCGACCTCAGCCAGGAACTCGGCTATCCGCGCCAGACCGAGCACAAGGTCGTGCTCGACGCCATGGCCAAGGTGGTCGACACCTGCAAGAAGCACAACGTCATCGTCGGCCACCCCCATGTCTCGGGCGCGAACGCCGAACGCGTCGTCGCGGAAGGCTACCGCTATCTGATGTGCGCCGCGCCGCGCAGCTATGCGACCCTCGACAATTCACGCAAACTCGTCGGCCGCTGAGGCCGACATACGGAAGCGACATCCCGCGCCCGCCTCGGGGCGCGGGATGAAGATCGGCGCTAGACGATCGTCTCCGACTTGTCCCACATCGAGATCAGCGAACTGCGCTTGACGAAATCAAGATGCCGTTGCGGATCGTTGACGATCTCGCGAAGCTCCTGCAGCCGGCCGGCGCGAACCTCCGGATCCTTCTCTTCCAGAAGCTTCTTGTTGGCGATCGATTGCGCCTGCACATATTCGATCGCGGTGAGACGGCGCTGGCGGTCGTAGCGGTCAAGCAGCTGGTCCGCATCCGCGCCCTTTCCGATCTCGATCAGCTTGCGGGCCAGGTTGATGCCGTCCTGGAAGCCGCTGTTCATGCCCATGCCCCCGATGGGATTGTTGACATGAGCGGCGTCGCCCGCCAGCACGATGCGCCCGCTGCGGAAACAGCCGGCCACCCGTTGATGAACCGCATACATGTTGCGATGGACGATCTCGTAGGGACCGGCGTTCATGCACTCCTTGAATCGCGCCTGGATCCACTCGTCGCTCATCACCTCCTCGTCGGTCTCCTCGGTCTTGGCCGGAAAGACGCAGCGCCAAAGTCCGGTTCCGTCTTCGCCCGGAACTTTCATCAGCGACACCCAGCGATCCGGATGGGCGCAATAATTTCGGAAGCGGAAGCCGTGTTTCTCGGCGAGATCGACCGGCGTCGAAACGATGTTGAACCGTTCCGGCCAGGTGAAGCCTTCGAACGACACCCCGATGGTCTTGCGCACGATGCTGCGCCCGCCGTCGCAACCCACGAGATACGAGCCGCGATGCGTCGTGATCTCGCCGCTCTCATCCTGCACATCGCATTCGACATGATCTGCGCCCTGGCGCACCGCCAGGACTTCGACCGGACGATGGATGACGAAATCGCCGAATTCCTTCGCGGCCTCGAGCGCAGTGTTCACCGTCTTGTGCTGCTCGAGCTGGATCACATAGGGATGGCGGGTCAGGTCCGAGAGCCGCCCGTAATCGAACTCGGCCACGACTTCATGCGTGGCCCGATCGCGCCACTGGAAATGATGTGACTTGAAGCCCTGTTGCAGGATGCTTTCGGTCAGGCCCAGTTCCTCGAAAAGGTCGAGCGTGGAGGGCTGCAGCGTCGCGGCGCGGTGATCTTCCGGCGGCTTCGGAGCCTTGTCGAAGACCGTGACCGGAATGCCGTGGCGGGCGAGATAGAGCCCGGTGACGACCCCCACGGGCCCGCCGCCCGCGATAAGGATTCTCTGTTTCTCAGCCACGCCATGCTCCCGATGTTTGAAGGTTGCCCATCACCGCGCGCGCACGATGCAGCAGATCGTGCCGCCGCCGAGCGGGGCCTGCTGCACCGGGTCGACGGTGCTGAAAATGCGTGTCGTATGAAGCGTCGCGCCAAGCAC
>JAIEQX010000215.1 GCA_019747375.1 Beijerinckiaceae bacterium
GTTATGCGCGGCGAAAGCGTCGGCCTCGTCGGCGAGTCCGGCTGCGGAAAATCCACCACGTCGATGATGCTGATGCGCCTGCTGGATCCGACCGAGGGTACAATCATCTTCGACGGTGAAAACATAGGATCCATTCCGGCCCGCGATTTCGCCCGGGACCGGATGCGGCCCCGCATCCAGATGGTTTTTCAGGATCCGACCGACAGCCTCAATCCAAGATTCACCGCGTTTCGCGCCATCGCAGATCCGTTGCTGCGCTTTGGCGTAGTTGAAAGCGCGCGCGAACTTCGCGACCGCTGTGAAGACTTAGCCCGGACGGTTGGCTTGCCGGTCGAACTGCTGGATCGTTTTCCGCATCAGCTTTCCGGTGGACAGAAGGCGCGCGTGGGCATTGCGCGCGCGATCGCTCTCAAGCCTGATCTGGTCGTTCTGGATGAGCCTACGGCGGCGCTTGATGTCTCCGTGCAAGCTGTCGTCCTGAATCTTTTGGCTGATCTGAAGGCGACCCTGGGGATGAGCTATCTCTTCGTTAGCCATGACCTCCACGTCGTGCGACTGATTTGTGACCGGGTGATCGTCATGAAGGGCGGTCGAATTGTCGAGCAAGGGACAGCTGAAGACGTGCTCGACAGGCCCCAGGCCGAATACACGCGTGAGCTGATCGCCGCACTGCCGCACCCACCCGCTGCGGCCGCCTGAAACCAGTGAAAGCGCATCGACCATGGAAATCGATCTTCCTGAGGTAAAAGCAGACCTTGAGGCGGCTTTCGCCGCCTATGAATTGGCGCTCGTCACCAACGATGTAACCAAGCTTGAAGGCTTGTTTTACGACGGGCCGCGGACCATCCGTTACGGAGCCGGCGAAAATCTCTACGGCATGGATGAGATCCGCGCCTTCCGTCGGGCGCGTTCGCCAGTCGGGCTCGCGCGGACGCTGTCTCGCACAATCATTACGACATATGGCCAGGATTTCGGCACAGCTTCCACGCTCTTCGATCGCGAGAGCGCCAAAGGCAGGATCGGTCGACAGACCCAGACATGGGTGCGCTTTCTCGAAGGTTGGCGGGTGGTCGCCGCGCATGTGAGCCTGATGGATGGCTGATCGCCGCATCATTCTACCAGCAGAGCCCGGACCGATCGAGGTCGATCCAACGCGTGTCGCGCTGCTCTTGATCGACATGCAGCGAGACTTTCTTGAGCCGGGCGGCTTTGGCGAAAGCCTCGGAAATGACGTTTCGCGGCTCCGTGGCGCAATTGAGCCCTCTTTGAGAATGCTTAAGTCGGCACGCGCGTCCAATATGTTTGTCGTCCACACGCGCGAAGGTCATCGGCCAGACCTTTCGGATGCGCCGCCCTCCAAACTGGCCCACGGTACTCCAGGTTCGCATATCGGAGAGCGCGGACCCATGGGGCGTATCCTCGTCCGAGGCGAACCTGGACATGGCATTATCGACGAGCTTACGCCACTCGATCATGAGCCCGTCGTCGACAAGCCTGGCAAAGGCGCCTTCTATGAGACCCAACTGGATCTCCTTTTACGCAATCGGGGAATCGACACTTTGCTCGTTTGCGGCGTGACGACAGAGGTTTGTGTTCAATCGTCCGTTCGCGAGGCCAACGACCGCGGCTTCATCTGCATCGTTCTCTCCGACTGCTGCGCATCCTACTTTCCGGAGTTTCATGATGTCAGTCTGAGGATGATTACCGCGCAGGGCGGAATCTTCGGATGGGTTTCGACCTCGAATGGTTGGCTTTCAGCCGCGTCGCAGACACGCGAGTGACGCCTGTGCGTGTGGAGATCGGCGCATGACGGAAGCAAATGATGACGGACTGAAGTCAATGACCCTCGATCGCGAGGACATGCTGGACGCCTTGGCGTCTGCGTTAGAGCTCGACATTGATGTCGCTTACAGACCAGGCGTCCTCGCCTTCTTGGGCGTCGCAAGCAGAATGGCGCAGATCGTATACTCTGCCCCCATGGAGTCAGAGTCGGTGGAAATGGCTGCCGCCTTCCGTCCGGGTTTGGAGGACGAGGCGTGATTGACCCGTTCATGCCAGGCCATGAACTCGCCTCGCACATTCGCCTTGGCGAGGTGTCGGCAATGGAAGCGACCCGCGCAGCTTTGGCGCGAATAGAATCGATAAACCCGCTCGTGAACGCCTATACGGATGTGACGGCAGGACGAGCTCTGGCGGCTGCCGGCGAAGTCGACCGTCGGCGCTCGGCTGGAGAGCGGCTTGGTCCTCTGGCAGGTGTGGGCTTTGCGGCGAAGAACCTGTTTGACATTCGGGGCCTGCCGACGCGCGCCGGATCGAAGATCAACCGCGAGAGAGCTCCGGCCTCGCGCGACGCAGTACTCGTCGAGCGGTTGAGTGCGGCTGGCGGAATTATCTTGGGCGGGTTGAACATGGGCGAATATGCCTATGACTTCACTGGTGAGAACGCGCATGACGGAGATTGTCTCAATCCACATGACCGCACGCGCATGTCTGGCGGCTCCTCTTCAGGCAGCGGTGCGGCAACGGCTGCGGGCCTGGCGTCCATTTCACTGGGTTCGGACACGAACGGCTCTATCCGCGTCCCATCGTCCTTCTGCGGCATATTCGGCCTGAAGCCGACTTATGGCCGGCTGCCGCGCACGCGGAGCTTCCCGTTCTGCGACAGTCTCGATCATCTCGGACCACTCGCTCGCAATGTGCGGGATCTGGCTCTGGCCTATGATGTAATGCAGGGTCATGACCCTGCCGACGTCGCCTGTGCGCCTCGACGAATCGAACATGTCGCGCCTTCACTCCAGGAGGGCCTCGGTGGTTTGCGCGTAGCGATTGCGGGTGGATATTTCGAGACATCCGGTTTGCCAGAGGCGCAAGCAGCTGTCGATGCGGTAGCGCATGCGCTTGGCGCGACAGAAGTTGCGCCCATGCGAGGAGCGCAGGAAGGTCGCGCCGCCGCGTTCCTGATCACCAATGCGGAGAGCTCTGCGTTCCATCTCCAAAGGCTACGCGATCGCGCTCAAGACTTCGATCCGGACACGCGGGATAGATTTCTGGCCGGCGCGTTGTTGCCAGCTGCCTGGCTGATCCAGGCGCAGCGCGTGCGCCGTTGGTTCCACGACGAGATGATGAAGCAGTTTGCGTCAGTTGATCTCATCGTGGCGCCCGCGACCCCGTGTGTCGCTCCGAAGATCGGCCAAAAGATCCTGCGCTTTCGCGGACAGGATCTGCCGCTCAGACCCAACATTGGCGTTTTCACGCAACCGATATCCTGCATCGGCCTGCCGGTCGTCAGCGTCCCGGTCTTTTTGGGCGCGCTTCCGATAGGCGTTCAGATCATTGCCGCCCCGTGGCGCGAGGATCTCTGTCTGCGCGCCGCTTATGTGCTCGAATGCAGTGGCCTCGTCACGTCGCGCCGACCGACCTGAATGCTCCATCCTCACCACGCGTTTTCGCGACATCGCACTGAAGGTTCATGATGAAACTGCCACCGGTCCTCGACATCGCGACGCTTCAGCAAGGCTTTCGCGCTGCAGCCTTCACGCCGCTCGACGTGATGCATGCCGTTGTCACGCGCTGCGCTCAATGGCCCGACCGCGCCGTCTGGATCAGCCGTGTTCCCGATGAAGAACTTTTGGCGGAGGCACGCACTCTGGCGGAGCGGGGCGGGCCCTCCGCCGAGAGACCGCTCTGGGGAATTCCCTTCGCGGTGAAGGACAATATTGATTGCGCGGGCCTGCCCACCACGGCTGCTTGCCCCGCGTATTCTTACATGCCGAAACAGGATGCTTTCGCCATTGCAAAGCTGCGGGCCGCGGGCGCCCTGCTCGTAGGAAAAACCAATCTGGACCAATTCGCGACCGGACTGAACGGCACGCGCTCGCCGTATGGAGCGCCCCGTTCAGTTTTTGATGAGCGCTATATCTCCGGCGGGTCGTCGTCCGGATCTGCCGTGGCGGTCGGGGCAGGCCTTGTGGCCTTCGCTCTGGGAACAGATACGGCGGGATCCGGGCGCGTGCCAGCCGCTTTCAATAACCTCGTGGGACTCAAGCCGACGCCGGGCTTAGTCTCTACAAGCGGCCTTGTACCGGCGTGCAGAAGTCTGGATTGCATAAGCGTGCTGGCAGGTACGGTCGGCGATGCGGGTCTTGTCCTTCGCACGATGCGCGGCTTTGACGACATGGATGATTATTCTCGCATCAGCGACCAGCGTGCATTGCCTGTGAGCGGTTTGCGCTTTGGCGTTTTAGGCGCAGCGGAGCGCCAGTTTTTTGGAGATGCGGAAACCGAGGCCTTGTACGACGCCGCTGTTGAGCGCTTTGAAGGGCTCGGTGCGCAGAAGGTCGAAATCGACTACGCACCGTTCCGTGAAACCGCTCAGTTGTTGTACGGCGGGCCGTGGGTTGCTGAACGTCTCGCCGCCATCGAGAACTTTGCGGTGTCCCATGCGGCGGAGATTGATCCGGTTGTGCTGGGCATACTCGAAGGGGCGCGGGAAAAGACTGCAGTAGAAGCCTTTCAAGGCCAGTATCGGCTGTCGAATCTACGTCGCAGATCTGAGCGCGAATGGGCGAAGATCGATGTCCTGCTCCTGCCGACCACGCCGACGATCTATTCGGTAGAAGCGATGAAACGCGATCCGGTTGGGCTCAATTCCAACTTGGGGCGCTATACCAATTTTGTGAACTTACTCGATTGCTGCGCAGTCGCCATTCCGGCAGGCTTCCGTGCCGATGGTCTGCCGGCCGGTGTGACGCTGATTGCTCCCGCGTTCTGCGACGATGCGCTCGCATATGTGGCCGACACACTGCATCGCGCATGCCCGACTGGTATGGGCATCGATCGCGCGGCGATTTTGCCAAGTGACAGCACGCTTGAGCGGCCGACGTCGGACACGCTCGAACTGGCGGTCGTGGGCGCGCACCTTTCTGGAATGCCGCTGAATCATCAATTGACTGGCGCTGGCGGAAAACTTGTCAGGACGTGCAAGACGGCCAGCGATTATCGGCTGTTCGTCTTGCCCGGCACGACACCGCCAAAGCCCGGCATGGTGAGGGAGCCGGGCCTTCCCGGGCCAGGTTTGTCTGTGGAGGTCTGGGCGCTACCCAAAGCTGCGTTCGGAACCTTCGTTGACGCAATTCCGGCGCCGCTGGGCATCGGCAAGGTAACGCTGGACGACGGGACACACGTCAGCGGGTTTCTTTGCGAAGCTCATGCTGTAGAGGGCGCTGATGAGATTACGGAACTGGGCGGATGGCGCGCCTATATCGCAACGCGTCAGGCGCACTGACTCTGGACAGCAGTAATTGGCTTTGTTAGAAAGCTAAAGTGTGCTTGTGGACCTGCCGGGCCCGCAGCGTCTTCTCTTGTCCATGACAAAGTAACTTGCAGCATTCGCGCCCAGGCAGGTTGAATTCTGAGCAATAAAGGCTGAGAATTCGCTCGCCTTTGTCTGCTGAAGTCCTTGACGCTTCAGTCTTTCTGCGTAGGCTTCTGAGGTAACAACTCAGTGATCCAGGACGCGGGCATGCTGGCGACAAGGCTTAATCTGAAACATCCGGCTGATTACACCACGTTGCGACGGACGGTGGCCTCGTGAACGGACCAGTGCGCCTTTTTACAAATGACGTTCTCGACACACGTTTCCGTTCGGCTCTCGCGCGTCTGGCCACCAGCGGTCGTCTGAAAACCTGCACGCGCGCGATTGATCCCGACCTCGAACTTGCGTCAGTCATGAAGGTGCTGGACGGTGGGCCAGCGCTGCTGTTTCCACAGGTTCGCGGCCACGAAGTCGCCATCCTGGGCAATCTTCTGAGTTGCCAGGAAAACTGCGAAGTCGCCTTCGGAGCGGATTTCCGCAGCATCCGGGGGTTCGTTGATCGCGCCCTCGACAATCCGTTGCCGCCGCGCATTGTCTCGTCTGCGCCGGTACAAGACGTTGTGTTGCGCGAGTTTGACGTTCGCAAGGCGTTGCCAGCTTTGCGCCACGCGCCGGCCGACGCGGGGCGCTTCATCACCGCGGGCATCCTCATCGTTCGTGACCCCGAGACCGGCGTCTATAACGCTTCCTACCATCGACTGCAGCTGCACGGACCCGATCGGCTGGGCGTCAAACTGGATTTCGGTCGACACCTGCGGCTCGCTTACGAGAGAGCCAAGGCCAGGGGGCAGAACCTGCCGGTCGCGGTGGTGTTGGGCGCGGATCTGGCGCTTCATTTCACCGCCGCCACGATGGGATCGCAGATGCCGGAAGGCGCCGATGAAATGGCGGTGGCAGGGGGGCTGGCGGGCGCCGCTTTGCCTGTCGTTCGGGCGATTTCGCAGGATTTGCTTGTGCCGGCCGAAGCCGAGTTCGTCCTTGAGGGGGAGATCCTCACGAGCGAGGACGAGCAGGAAGGTCCGTTCGGAGAATTCGTTGGCTTCATGGCGCCGGCTGCGCCCGCGCCCGTATTGAAGCTTTCAGCTGTCACGCATCGTCTAAATCCGATCTATCCGGCCATCAATGGCTATGGCCGCGAGACGATCATGCTGCGAAAGTATGTCCTGGAAGCCAGTCTTCTGAAGGTCTTGCGCTCGGCTATCCCGATCGTCGTCGATGCAGAAATGACAGCCGGCGGTCTGCATCGTTTTCACGCCATCGTGCAGGTGAGAAAGCAGATGTCGCAACACGAAGGTTTGCAACGCAATGCAATCCTCGCGTCATTTGGGGCTTTGAAAGATCTCGACTACGTTATTGTAGTGGATGACGATATCGATATCCGCAATCCTCTCGACGTCGAGTATGCGCTCGCGACACGGATGGAAGCCTCAAAAGATCTCATCGTGATTCCGGGCGCGCGCGGGCATGAGTATGTAAGGGCCGGCAACAATGGCATCCGTGCGAAGCTGGGCATCGACGCCACCGTTCCGTTCGATGAGAAGGATCGCTTCAGACGTGTGGCATTCGCGCCGGTCGACATCGAGCCGGACCTATTCACATCCGATCCCGCCATTGCAGAGGCTGCATTGGGATTGGCTTGAAATCTGCAATCTGGGAGAGCGCGATGAAGACGAAATTGGGTCTGTTGGCTGGCCTGGTCATCCTTGCAAGCACAAGTCTCGCCTCGGCGCAGGCAGACTGGCCGAGAAAGGCTGTCACGCTTATCGTCCCTTATGCGCCAGGCGGATACACTGACGCGGTCGGCCGCATCACAGCTCGCTATCTCGAGAAGGCGTTGGCGACCAGCGTCGTGGTGGAGAACCGCGCCGGCGCGGGCGGCATCATTGGCACCGCCTATGTCGCCAAGGCTCCTCCGGATGGTTATACGCTCTGCGTTTGCAGCGTAGGCGCCACCTCGGTGGCTCCGGTCGCTCAAAAGACCGACTATGATCCGAAGAAGGATCTGCGTCCGATCAGTATCGTGAGCACCATTCCCCAGACAGTCATCGTGGGAAAGTCGCTCCCCATTACCTCCATCCCCGAGTTGATCGCCTACGCTAAAGCGAATCCAGGGAAACTCAATTACGGGTCGAGCGGCGCCGGCGGACTGATGCACTATTCGGTTGCGCTCTTTCAGGTTCGTACTGGGACCAGGATGACGCATGTGCCTTTCAAGGGCGGCGCTCCGGCCACCGCCGCGGTGGTGTCAGGCGAAGTCCAGATTTCCTTCACGAACATGACTGACGCACTTCCGCAGATGGAAGCAAATACGGTGCGGGCCATCGCGGTGACGTCTGTCGAGCGCAGCCCTTATGCGCCAAATCTGCCGACGGTGGCGGAGGCCGGTAACCTCAAAGGTTACAGCGCCGAATCCTGGAACGGAATTATTGCGCCGGCGGGTACGCCCGAACCGATCATCAAGAAGATCTCGGACGCTCTCGCCAAGATGGTCGACGATGCTGACGTGAAGAAATCCATGGCGGCGGCGGGCGCAACCGGCGTCTTCACGACGCCGGCGGAATTCGCCAAGCGCATTGACGATGAACTCGCTCAATGGGCCGTGCTGGTTAAGGAAATGAAAGACGGCAAATAACCTCGCGAATTCGCGGCCGAACAGAGGTCATCGATGAATCGGACATTCTGGCGTGGCAACATCGACTTTTATTGCGGCCTCCTGTTGTTGTCGATTGCGGCCCTGGCCATCTGGTTGGTGTCAGAACTTGATTTCGGCACGGCGCGGGAAATGGGTCCGGCCTATTTCCCGCTCGTCGTGGCAGGCCTTCTGGGCGCCATGAGCCTGTTCATGGTCGTTCGCGGCATCGTCAGACCGGAGGGCGAGATGGCGCCGATCGAGATCAGGCCGCTGTTCTTCATCCTCCTATCTTTCTTGGCATTCGGGCTTCTGATCGCTCGAGGGGGCTTGGTCCTGGCGATTCTTGCACAGGTCGGGCTCGCCCATTTCGCATCGCCTGAAACGCGTGTCGTCGAAACCATCTTGTTTGCGCTCGGGCTGGCGTTGTTTTCATCCGTGGTGTTTGTCTATCTGCTCGGCATTCCGGTGAGCTTGTTGCCATGATGGATGTGCTCGCCCTGCTTGGTCACGGTTTCGCCGTTGCGGGCACTCCCCAGAATCTCTTTTTCTGTCTGGTTGGCGCGCTCTGCGGGACATTGATCGGCGTATTGCCGGGACTGGGTCCCGTCGCCACAATCTCCCTGCTGTTGCCAGCCACCTATGCGCTCGATCCCGTCGGCGCGATCATCATGCTGTCGGGGATTTACTACGGTGCCCAATATGGCGGCTCCACGACTGCGATTCTGATGAACATACCTGGCGAATCGACGTCGGTCGTCACGGCGATCGATGGCCATCGCCTCGCCCAACAGGGCCGCGCCGGCGAAGCGCTCGCGGTTGCGGCGATAGGCTCTTTCTTCGCCGGTTGCGTCGGCTCGCTTGTGATCGCTCTGGCAGGTCCGCCGCTTGCGGGCGTGGCGCAGAAGTTCGAGTCGCCAGACTACTTCTCTTTGATGCTTCTCGGCCTGGTATCGGCGGTCGTGCTGGCCAATGGGTCTGTCTTTCGCGCCGTAGCGATGATTTTACTGGGCTTGTTGCTGGGTCTCGTGGGCTCCGACATCAACTCCGGCCTGACACGAATGACATTCGGATTTTTGCAGCTGTCAGATGGCGTAAATTTTGTCGCTATCGCGATGGGTATGTTCGGAGTCGCCGAGGTCGTGAGCAACCTCGAATCGAAAGGCGAGAAGAAGGCGCAGATTGCCCAGATCAGTTCCATTTGGCCTTCTTTGAAGATTTTGCTCCTTACCAAGTTCGCGGTGTTGCGCGGCACATTGATCGGCATAGCTTTCGGCATTCTTCCAGGCGGCGGCGCGACAGTGGCGTCCTTTTCCGCCTACGCGCTGGAGAAGAAAGTGGCGCGCGACCCGTCGCGCTTCGGAAAGGGCGCTATTGAAGGCGTCGCTGCGCCAGAGGCGGCCAATAATGCTGCGGCGCAGACATCTTTCGTCCCGCTGTTGACCCTGGGCATTCCCACCAGCGCCACCATGGCTTTGATGATCGGCGCCCTCACCCTGCATGGCATTGCGCCGGGCCCCATGGTGATCACGCGGCAGCCGGATCTCTTCTGGGGACTCATCGCCAGCATGTTCATCGGCAACTTGATGCTCGTCATCATCAATTTGCCGATGATCGGTCTTTGGGTCAAACTTCTGAATATTCCCTACCGCATGCTGTTTCTGGTCATTCTCGTCATCAGCGCAATCGGCGTCTACTCGGTCAACAATTCAGCCTTCGACGTCTACCTTACGCTGGCGTTTGGCTTGCTCGGTTACATTCTCCGCAAGCTCGACGCCGAACCTGCGCCGCTTCTGATGGGTTTCGTGCTGGGGCCGCCCATGGAAGAGAATGTCCGCCGGAGCCTGATCATCTCCCAGGGAGATTTCATGGTTTTCGTTCAGCGGCCCATCAGCCTTGTCCTGTTGCTTGCGGCCCTCGCGCTCCTCATTTCGGTAGCGCTGCCTTTCATCCGCAAGCGCCGCGTGGAAGTCTTCAAAGATGAAGCTGCAAACTGAAAAACTCCGCAACGGCGGCCAGATCCTTGTCGCGGCCCTCCGGGTCAATGGCGCAGATACGATCTTTGGCGTGCCGGGCGAAAGTGCGCTTCCTATTTTCGACGCCTTCCTCGACGAAACGCCGGCGCTCCGCTTCATCGTGTGTCGCCATGAGGCTAACGCGTGCCACATGGCGGAGGCTGACGCAAAGCTCACAGGACGGCCGGGCATCTGTATGGCAAGCCGCGGGCCGGGCGCCATGCATGCATCCATCGGCGTTCATACGGCATGGCAGAATTCGACTCCGCTTCTGCTTATCGTCGGCCAGGCGCCTCGCCGACATCTGGGTCGTGAGGCATTCCAGGAAATGGATCTCGTCAAGGCCTTCGCAGGATCGACCAAATGGTCGGCCGAGATCAACGATCCAGACCTCATTCCGGAATATGTGGCTCGGGCTTACCAGATCGCCATGCACGGCCGCCCTGGCCCGGTCATGCTCTCCGTTCCAGAAGACGTTCTGAGTTCCATGAGCCCGGTATCCGACGTCGCGCCCGCTCGCCGTCTGAATCCGGCGCCCACGACCCATGACATGTCGCAGTTACGCGATCTTCTCCAGGCTGCGCAGCGCCCGCTCATGATCGTCGGAGGCGGCGGCTGGACGGACGCGGATGTCAAAAGCCTCGCCGCCTTTGCGCATAAGAACGGCATGCCGGTCTTGGCCGGCTTCAGATGTCAGGATCTGCTCGACAATCGCGACGCCCACTACATCGGTGACATGAGTCTCGGCGGCAGCCGACCGCTCGCCGCACGTATTTCGGAAGCCGATTTTTTGCTCGTCGTCGGCGACCGTCTCGGCGAGGTCACGACGCGCGCCTACACGTCCGTTCGCTGCCCTGACCCTTCGCAGGTCCTCGTTCATGTGCATCCGGGCGCAGAGGAACTGGGACGCGTCTATAATCCGCATCTACCGATACAGTCGACCGTGGGCGCATTCATGGAGGCGCTTGGGGCCTTGCAACCGGTGGATTCATCCCGCTGGGCGAGTTGGTTGAAGGACGGCAGGCGCGCATTTCTTGATTTTCAGCAGCCAGAGCAAACTGCACCGGCGCTCGATCTCGGGCGCGTTATCCTTCGATTGCGCGAAGCCTTGCCGGACAATGCGATTGTGGCGAACGGGGCGGGCAATTGCAATATTTGGCTGCACCGCTATTTCAGCTATCGTCAGCTTGGAACCCAGGTCGCGCCGCAATCGGGAGCAATGGGTTACGGCCTTTCTGCAGCAATCGCCGCTAAATTGAGGCATCCTGAGCGCACGGTCGTGGGGTTCGCAGGCGACGGGTGCTTTCTGATGGCGTCGCCCGATTTCGCCACAGCTGTACATTATGGATTGAAACTCGTGGTCATCATCGCCAACAACGCAATGTATGGCTCGATACGCATGCATCAGGAACGTCATTTTCCGGGTCGCCCTAGCGGCACCTCTCTTACCAACCCTGACTTCGTACAGCTGGCGAAATCTTATGGAGCCTTCGGCGAACGCGTCGAGTCGGATGCAGAGTTTCCCGCAGCCTTTCAACGCGCTCTGGAATCCGACGGTCCGGCAATCATTGAATTACGCCTGGATCCCAATCAATTGACGCCTGACCTTTCGCTTTAGACTGGCGCGCCATGTCATTTGCGCCAACTTGCTATACGACATGTCGGGTTTTGTCGGACAGGGAGTGGATGCATGGCGGGTTCGCATCGCAAAGCGGCGGGCGCTGAAATATGGCCGCAGGGCACGACGGCCGCCATCCGTCGGTCGCTGAATATTTATCGTCGTGACCGTAAGCGCGAGCGGTGGCTTGATGCCTGGTACGGTCAATTTCTCTCTCCTGGCGCGCTCGCCTTCGACATCGGTTCTCATGCTGGAGATCGCGCGGCATGCTTCGCACGCCTCGGAGCCCGCGTCGTCGCGGTCGAGCCGCAGCCGGCATTCGCCCGCATGTTGCGGATGTTGCACAGGCGGGATGACAATGTGCATGTCGAGCAGGTCGCACTGGGGGCCACGGCCGGGTCGCTCACTCTCAATATAAATTCCGAGAATCCGACCGTCAGCACTCTTTCGTCGGACTTCATCTCCGCGGCCCGCGGCGCGGTGGGCTGGAATACGCAAACCTGGTCTCGAAGCATCGAGACGCCTGTCGCCACATTCGACATGCTGATCAGGAAATACGGTCGCCCTGATTTCGTGAAGCTCGATGTGGAAGGCTGGGAGCATGAGGCCTTGAAGGGTTTGACCCAGACTCTGCCGGTCCTGTCCTTCGAGTTCACGACAATCCAGAAGGACGTGGCTCTTCGCTGCATCGAGCGGATGGCGGAGCTAGGCGCCGTCCGGTTCCTCGCTTCCCTGGGTGAAAGCTTGGCTTACGATTGCCCGACCCACCGCGACGCCGCCGCTATGGCGAAGTGGATAGAGGCGCTCCCGGAGGCGGCCAATTCCGGCGACATCTACGCCTTCGCCGAGCACTGAAAAGACGCTCCGCTCTCATCATTTCGGCGTTCCGGGCCAAGAGCACATTGTCGGCTTTAGGGCGTGGACAAGCTCGTTCGAACGGATTATGGAGGTAAGTAAATCTACTCAAGACTTCATACATTGGGCTTGGCCCGGGAGGCTTTCAAGCATGTTCACTCGCCCCGCCATCTTCTTCGGCGTGATCCTGTCCGCCTTGAGCTCCCTGTCGGCCTCAGCGCATTTCCAACAGATCCTGCCGTCGGAAGATGTCGTGGTGAATGGAGGCTCCGTTTCCGTTGACATGCTCTTCACGCACCCCATGGAACGTGGTCCCGAGATGGAGATGAAGCGGCCCAAACGCTTTGGGGCCATCATCGGCGGCAAGTCGGTCGACTTGCTCGCCAGCCTCACGCAGGCCGGCAAGGGTTGGTCGCAGAAGACGGAGATCAAGGAACCTGGCGCGGCGATTTTTTTCGTCGAGCCGGAGCCCTATTGGGAACCAGCGGAAGGCAAATTCATCATCCACTATTCCAAAGTTGTGGTGGACGGGTTTGCCTCTGGAGAGGGCTGGGACAAGCCCGTGGGCTTTCCGGTCGAGATCGAGCCCCTCGTTCGCCCGACCGGTCTCTGGACCGGCAACCTCTTCCGCGGAATTGTGCGGCGGAACGGCAAGCCGGTTCCGTTTGCGGAAGTTGAGGTCGAGTTCGTCAACGACGGCTCGGTCAAGGCTCCCAACGACGCCTTTATCACGCAGGTCATCAAAGCTGATGCGTCAGGAACCTTCGCGTACGCCATGCCCCGTAGTGGATGGTGGGGCTTTGCCGCGCTCGTCGAAGGCGACAAGCCGATGAAGAGTCCGGATGGCAAGAACGCCAAGGTCGAACTTGGCGGTCTGATCTGGGTCAAGACGACATCCATGGGCGGCGCCGAGTCCCGTTAAGCTCACAAGTCATCATGAGAGGAGCACCGCTTTGGCCCACATCCCCGACGGCGTTCTATCGGCCCCGGTGCTGATGGCGGGCGGCGTTCTTGCCGCCGGGGGCATAGCGTATGCTCTGCGCCGCCTTGACGAGCAGGATATTCCACGCACAGCCATTTTGTCGGCTGCCTTCTTTGCGGTTTCTCTGTTCGCACTGCCGGTAGGCCCGTCCAGCGTGCATTTGCTTCTGGGTGGGCTGATGGGGCTGATTCTGGGCGTGGCTATCTTCCCGGCGGTCTTCATCGCGCTGCTTTTGCAGAGCGTCATGTTCGGGTTCGGCGGGCTGACCAGTCTCGGCGTCAACACGTTCAATATCGCTTTGCCGGGCGCCGTTATTGGCGTCGCGCTGGCGCCCGCGATCGCGCGGTCGACCGCGGGACGCGCGGCCCTGCTGGCTGGAACCGGCAGCGCCCTGGCAGTGGGTGCGACCGGCGCGCTCGTCGCCTTGTCGCTGGCTCTTTCCTCAACCGACTACGTGGCGTCCGCCAAGGTGATGATCGCCACCTACGTGCCCCTCATGTGCGTCGAGGGACTCGTGGCGGGCTTCTGCGTTTCGTTCGTCAAGAAGGTAAAGCCGGAACTTCTGTCGCCTGCCCCGGCGGGGGCCTGATATGCATCTTGGCTGGATCGCCAGACTTCTGATAGCCAGCTGCGCGGTTCTGATGGTGGCCGCGCCCGCGCAGGCGCATCGGCTGCGGGTTTTTGCGACGGTCGAAGATGGCGCGGTCAGCGGCTTTGCATTCTTCGTCGGCAGCGGTCGTGCGCAAGGCGCCGACATCGCGATTAAATCGTCTGAGTCCGAAGCGGTCGAACATGTGCACACAGACGATGAAGGCCGCTTCGTCTGGAGGCCCCCTGCGCCTGCTACATTCCATATCGTGGCCTCGACGGGCGATGGGCATGTCAGCGAAACCACTATCGATAAAGCGCGTTTCGGCGGCTCGCCTCCCGCG
>JAIEQX010000100.1 GCA_019747375.1 Beijerinckiaceae bacterium
GAATCGGACATGTTCGGCATCCCTGAAACAGAAGAGAACATTACAGGAACACGTTGAGGATGGCCAGTCCGATTTCCGGCGCGGTCAGCCGTTGACGTAAACGCGGTGATAGCGAGGTCCGAGCCTGGTCAGGATTTCGTAACCAATGGTGCCTCCGCGTTGGCCGAGATCGTCGACGCCGATCTCGGCGCCCAGCAGCCGGGCTTGCGTGCCCGGGCCGATGGCCTCTTCCGGAACATCCGTAATGTCGATCACGGTCAGGTCCATCGACACCCGACCAGCAAAGGGGCAACGCACGCCCTCCACAATGGCCTCGCCCCCGGCTTTCGTGTCTGTCGCCATCGCGAAGCGCGGCAGGCCATCCGCATAGCCAATTCCGATCGTGGCGAGCCGCGTCCGTCGTTTCGCCGTCCACTGCGCATTGTAGCCGACCGTCTCCCCGGCCTCGATGACGCGTGTCTGCAGCAGCGGCGCCTCGAGTGTGACGACGTGGGTCATCGGATTGTCGAGGCCGGGCGTCGGGTTGCCGCCATAGAGCGCATAGCCTGGACGGACGAGATCCGCAAAAGGCTGCTGCGGCAGAAAAAGCGCGGAACTGTTGGCGAGACTTGCGCGAACTGGCGGCAGCATGCGACGCGCTTCCTCGAATCGCGAGATCTGCTTGTCGTTGAGCGGATCGTCTGGCGCTTCCGACGCCACGAAATGCGTCATGGCCAGATCGATGTCGAGTTTCATCGCCGCCACGTCGGCGAGCTCGCGCAGCGCGAGCCCCAACCTGTTCATGCCGGTGTCGATATGGACGGCGCACGGCCCTCGATGCCCTGATTGAGCCCACAGCCGGGCGTCGGCGAGCGATCCCAGCACCGGGGTCAGGCGGGCCGCCGCGTAGACATCTAACGCAGACGGCGCGAGCGCATTCAGAACATAAACCGTGACGCTTGGCGAAAGCGCGCGGACGCGAAGACCCTCGCTCGCATGGGCCACGAAGAAAACCGTGCATCCGGCTCGGATGAGCGTCGGGACAGCGGCTTCGATGCCGACGCCATAGGCGTCCGCCTTGACGACCGCAGCGCAGGTCGCGGGCGCGCTGCGCGTGGCCAGCGCACGCCAGTTTGCGGCGAGCGCCCCGAGGTCGATCGTCAGAACGGCCTGCGAAATGGCGGCCCCCGGCCCCGAGGTGAAGGGAGCCTCGCTCACATCTGCTCCGGCAGCGCGTCCTCGCGCGCCAGATTGCCGAAACGCGTCATTTCGGCTTCGAAGGACAGCTCGACGGTTCCGGTGGGTCCGTGACGCTGTTTGCCGATGATGACTTCCGCTTTTCCGTGGGCGCGCTCCATTTCGGACATCCAGGTGATATGTTCTTCCGAACCGGGACGGGGCTCGCGGTTCTTCAGATAATATTCCTCGCGATACACAAAGACCACGACGTCGGCGTCCTGTTCGATCGAGCCCGATTCACGCAGATCCGAGAGCTGCGGGCGTTTGTCTTCCCGGTTTTCGACCTGACGCGACAATTGGGACAAAGCCATGACGGGCACATTGAGCTCTTTCGAAAGCGCCTTGAGGCCCGTGGTGATTTCGGTCAGTTCCTGGACGCGGTTTTCGCCTTTGGATTTGGAGCCTGACAGCAGCTGCAGGTAGTCGACCACGAGAACGTCGAGGCCGCGTTGGCGCTTGAGGCGCCGTGCTCGCGCGGAGAGTTGAGCAATCGAAATGCCGCCGGTCTGGTCGATGTAAAACGGGATCGACTGCATCTGCCGCGCCGCTTCGGCGATGCGGTGAAATTCGTTGTCGGTCATGTCGCCGCGGCGGATCTTGTATGACGCCACGCCCGATTGCTCGGCGATGATGCGGGTGGCGAGCTGCTCGGCCGACATTTCGAGCGAAAAGAACCCCACGACTCCACCGTTGGTGGTTTCATTCGAGCCGTCCGGCTTGACCTCGAATTCGTAGGCCTTGGCGATGTTGAACGCGATGTTGGTGGCCAGAGCGGTCTTGCCCATGCCGGGACGTCCCGCGATGATCACGAGATCCGAGCGCTGCAGACCGCCCATCTTGTTGTCGAGGTCGTGCAGCCCGGTTGAAATTCCCGACAGTTTTCCGTCGCGCTCATAGGCCTTGGCGGCGAGGTCGATGGCGGTCGTGAGCGCATCCGAGAATCGCTGAAATCCGCCGTCATAGCGGCCCTGCTCAGCAATTTCGTAGAGCCGGCGTTCGGCTTCTTCGATCTGCTCGCGTGGCGCGGAATCGACCGGCGAGTCATAGGCCGAGTTGACGATGTTCTCGCCAATGCCGATCAGATTTCTGCGGATCGCGAGATCGTAGATGGTGCGGCCGTAATCTTCAGCGTTGATGACCGTCGTGGCTTCGGAGGCCAGGCGGGCGAGATATTGCGGCACCGTAATGCCGCCCAGATCGTGCTCGCCCAGGAAGGTCTTCAGGGTGATCGGCGTCGCCACTTTGCCGGCGCGAATCAGCTGGGACGAGATCTCGAAGATGCGGCGATGCAGCTCTTCTGAAAAATGATCGGGCTTCAGGAAGTCGGAGACCCGATCGAACGCGTCATTGTTGACGAGAATAGCGCCGATCAGCGCCTGCTCCGCTTCGATGTTGTGCGGGGCGACGCGGTAGGTCGGGGTATTGGCGTCATTGACCGGCACGAGATTGAGCCGGCCCGCGAATTGTTCGACGGCTGCCATGTGTCTCGACGATAAAGAGGAGCGATTACGCGATTCGTTGCTGAACCGATCGGCGGAAGATACGCCCGCGCCGTGCGTCCGCCAACCACTTCGCATATCTGCGGCGCGGCGCGCGAGTGCAGGGATGCCACACTGAGGCCATCCGCCTGGATGCTCCCCGTTACGCACAGGGGGCAGTCGATTTCAAAGGTGACGCCTTGACTCTCGGCGCCGTCACCGGGGCCCGGAATCAAGACGGGCATCCTTCCCGTCCGAGAAGGATGCCCGCATTGGACTGTCGAGACTAGCGGTCGCCGAGGCTGCCGTTACCTTCAGCCAGGGCCGCGCCGACTTCGAGGCCGAGATCGTCCATCGAAGTCTCTTCGCGGTTCGTGACTTCTTCGCCCTTCGCCTGACGTTCGGCTTCGTCGGCCGAGCGCGCGACGTTGACGGTCACTTCAGCGGTGACTTCGGCATGAAGCTGGATCGGCAGCTTGTGCAGGCCAAGCGCCTTGATGGGCGCCGACAGAACCACCTGGTTGCGATGCACCGAAACGCCGCCCGCGGTGATCGCCTCGGCGATATCGCGCGTTGAGACCGAACCATAGAGCTGCCCGGTTTCGCCAGCCTGGCGGATGATGATGAAGGTCTGCCCGTCGAGCGTTTCCGCGACCTGGCCGGCTTCGGTTTTCAGTTCAAGATTGCGGGCCTCGAGCTGGGCGCGCTGGGTTTCGAAATGCTTCTTGTTGTTCTCATTGGCGCGCAGGGCCTTGCCACGAGGCAACAAGAAGTTAC
The DNA here is from genome assembly GCA_019747375.1 of Beijerinckiaceae bacterium. GTDB lineage: Bacteria > Pseudomonadota > Alphaproteobacteria > Rhizobiales > Beijerinckiaceae > Terripilifer. Next base: position 3,474 of record JAIEQX010000100.1, read on the forward strand.
GGGCGAACCCGTCCTTCACGCGGACGACTTCGCCCATCTGGCCGAGCTTGGCGATACGTTCGAGCAGGATGACATGCATGAGACTTCTCCGGTTGGTTATGTGTGCATGGATTGGTTTCAGGCGGCGGCGGTCGGCGGGGGCGCCGCCGGCTTCCGTCTGAATGGGATGAAACTGTCGTAGACGCCGACGCAGGCCGCGATGATGAGCGGCCAGGGCAACAGCACGAACATCGTGAAATACAGGCTGACCAAAACCGGCATCCGTGCCGCATGGCCGCGCAGCACGCCATGGATCGCGGCAAGGCCTTGCAGAGCGAAGGCAACCGCAAAGGCTGCGGCGATCGTCGAGCCGATCAGACGGGGCGTCTCGCCGAGCAGACAGGCGGCGAGAGAAGCCACGAGAATCCAGATGGCGTCCGGCGGCAGTCTTAGGCGATACGGAATGTCGGTGGCGACGAGCGGGATCAGCCCCGAAATCTGCGCGATGCGGGCTGCGAGCCAGAGATTGGCCGCAAAGGTGATGACGCCCCAGCCGGCGATGATCGCCGGCATGGAAAGCACGATGACCCTGGCGAAATCACGGGCGCTATAGCCGCCCGGCAGATTTCCCTCGTCGCGAAACAGCCGCAGGATGACCGGAGCCATCCGATCCGCGACCTCGTCTATCGTTGTCGTCAATGCGCCGGACCGCGCCGCCATGACGACGACAAGGGTCAGCGCGGTGATTCCCGAAAGGGCGGCCATCCAGGCAAGCAGTTTCCCTTGAGGATAGAACTCGCGTTGCGTCGCGCTGAAGGAGCCATCGGCCAGCATGAGCGGGCGTGACTGAACCGCCAGGCGCGCGAGCCAGAATGCGGGCAGACCAAGCGTGGCGCCGAAGAAAAGCGCCAGGAGAGGATGCAGCGCCAGGGCGATGATGAACGTGCCGGCAAAGGCGGCGCTGAGGCCGACGGTCGGGCCAAAGCCGAGGCCCGCGATCATGATCGGCAGCGAGCCGACGAACGCAAGCGCCATGGCCGCAGGCGTTCCCATCGCCGGAACGACGAAGAGGAGGGCGGACGCGAGTCCCGCGCCGACGGCGATGGCGATACGTTGAAACATTCGTCGAGCTGTCCCGCTTTGGGCGGTTAGGGCGGATCGGCGCAGGGCCGTCTCGTCCAGCCAAACCGCCCGGACCATTCCGAACGGCAGACGTAGAAACCTCCCCCCGCGGACGGGAGGAGGCGAGACCTGTTTTTACTTGATCACGTAGGGCAGCAGGCCGAGAAAGCGCGCGCGCTTGATCGCCTGGGCAAGCTCACGCTGCTTCTTCGCCGATACGGCGGTGATGCGAGAAGGCACGATCTTGCCGCGCTCGGAGATGTAGCGCGAGAGCAGGCGCGTGTCCTTGTAGTCGATCTTCGGCGCATTCGGGCCCGTGAACGGGCAGGTCTTGCGGCGGCGGAAGAACGGACGGCGGGGTGCGGTAGCCATCAGAACTGGCCTCCTTCATTCGAGCCGAAATCTTCGCGGGGGCGACGCGGCGCGCGGTCGGGGCGGTCTCCACCGCCGAAGCGGCCACCGCCGCCACCGCGACGTTCGCCACGCTCGCCGCGGTCGTCGCGGTCGCTGTCTTCACGCTTGCGCATCATGGCCGACGGGCCTTCCTCATGCGCTTCGACGCGGATCGTGAGGACGCGCAGGACGTCTTCATTGATCGACATCTGGCGTTCCATTTCGGCCACGGCGGCCGGCGGGGCGTCGATGTTGATCAGGGTGAAGTGAGCCTTGCGGTTCTTCTTGATCCGGTAGGCGAGGGACTTGACGCCCCAGTACTCGACCTTGGCGACTGAGCCGCCATTGGCTTCGAGAACGCCTTTATACTGCTCGGTCAGCGCTTCCACCTGCTGGGCGGTCACGTCCTGACGAGCCATGTAGATATGCTCGTAGAGAGCCATGGGCTTGCCTTTCTCTGTATACGCTGCCCGGCGCGGAGCCCTTCGAGCCCGGAGAAAGGCTCGACGGAAACAACAAATCGAAGGCGGGAACACGGGAAGACGGGCCTTTTGCCCCGTCGCGGAACCCTCAGAGAGGGTGACGACCTTCCGTTCAGCCCCCGGCCGGAGCATGCGAAGCCGCGCTTATAAATGATTTGAAGCGCGATGCAAGCGTGGAACGGCTCAGCCTAGCCCGGAAGCGATCGATCCTGCCCGTCGTCCCGCTCGAGCTGGGAGATGATGTGGTCCGTGATGCCTCGGGCGATCTCTCGCTCGCCCATGATGACCAGGCTAGCGCCAAATCTTTCAAGATGTTCAACTTCGGCGTCTGAATGGGCGCGCGCCACTATATCTAGCGAGGGGTTGGCCGTTCGAGCCTGCTCTATCAGGTTGCCGTTTTCGAAGGGGTTCGGAATGGCGCTGATGAACCAGCGTGCGCCGGCGAGATTTGCGGATTCAAGAATGCCTTTCTGAGCGGCATTGCCCAGGATGGCCTCGATGCCATTCGCACGGAGCCGATCGACGATGTCCTGACGCTCCTCGATGACGAGGTAGGGTTGGCCCTTGGCCGTCAGCGTCTCGGCCACAAGCGCGCCGACCCGGCCGTGGCCGACCAGCACTGCATGGCCATTCAGGCCGGTGGGCTCAATCAAAGGCTCAGGCGCTTTTCCCGGAACCCCGTTGTCGGTTCGCTTCTTCTCGTCTCGTTCGCGAAGCCGTGGGCCGTACCGATCCAGAAGGAAGAAAAGCAGGGGATTGACGCAAATTGAAAGGATGGCGCCGGCCAGGATAAGGTCGCGCCCGGTTTCGGGGAGCAGCTTGAGGCCGACGCCGAGTCCAGCAAGGATGAAAGAAAATTCGCCGATCTGTGAGAGCGCCGCCGCCAGCGTCAGGGCGGAGAGAAGCGAATAGCCGAGCGTTCGCACGATCACATAGGCGGCGACTGCATTTCCGATGACGATGATCAAAAATGTCGCGATGACGGGCGCCAGTTCGCGCATCAGGATCGATGGGTCGAACAGCATGCCGACTGAAACGAAGAACAGCACCGCGAATGCATCGCGCAAAGGCAAGGTGTCGCGCGCCGCCTGATGTGACAGCTCGGATTCCGCAAGCACCATCCCGGCGAAAAACGCCCCGAGGGCAAACGACACGCCGAACAATTCTGCCGACGCATAGGCGACGCCGAGCGCTATGGCGAGAACAGAAAGCCTGAATAATTCACGCGAACCCGTGTGGGCGACATAGTGCAAAATCCACGGAATGACGCGTCTGCCCACCACCATCATCAAAACCACGAAGGCCGCGACCTTGGCGAGCGTCACGCCCAAGACGGCCCAGATGGACGTCGTACCCAAATATGCGAGCAGCGATCCCGCGACCGCCGGAGACGTCTCGGCGCCCCCCAACAGGCCAGAAAATGCAGGAAGGAGCACAAGCGCCAGCACCATCGCAAGATCTTCGACGATGAGCCACGCAACGGCGATGCGTCCGCGTTCGGTCTCTATCAGGCGCTTTTCCTGCAGGGCTCGAAGCACGACCACAGTGCTCGCAACGGAAAGGGACAGCCCGAACACGATGCCGGCGCCGGTCGACCAACCCATACCCCAGGCAAGCCCGAAGCCGAGCAAGGTGACAAATGTCATCTGGCCAATGGCGCCTGGCACAGCGATGGCGCGCACGGCGTTAAGATCGGCCGGCGAAAAATGCAGGCCTACGCCAAACATCAGCAGAATGACGCCAATCTCCGCCAATTGCGGCGCGAGCGCCTGATCGGCGATAAACCCCGGCGTATGAGGTCCGATGATGACGCCGGCGATCAGGTAGCCGGCTAGGGGTGAAAGCTTCAGCCGGTGCGCGATTGCACCGAAAACGAAGGCTAGCGAAAGTCCGGCAACGATCGTCGCGATCAGCGGCGTATGGTGCTCCATCGGTCTCCAGAACTGAATTGGCGCGACAGGGCGCGCTCAAGCGCAAAAAAACAGGATGCCCGCAACATGGGGCAGGAGCACAATCACAGCAATAAGTGAACGCGTAATTTTGCGCATAAATACGAAGATGCGTCCAAGGGCATTGCCGAGGTCAGGCTTACGCCCAGGGACCCCATTCGCCGCTGTCGTAGATCCTCCAGGCTTTCAGTCCGGCTTTCGCCACGACGGTGCGCCCCTCTTTTGCGACGCTCACAAGATGCTTGAAGACAAGGGGATGTCGCCAGGCCAACGGCTTGGAAGGGTCGCAGACCGCGCGATATTCGTCCGAGTCTGGATCTTCCATCAGGATGGTGCCCACCTTGTCAGGCCGCAGTGTGGTGGGAAGCGATCGCTCCATCATCCAGGAGCATTCGAACTCGCGGCAAACTTCTGGCCTTGACGCATAGATCGAGCATCCGCCGGTCTTATGGCAATGCGTACAGAGTATGCCGGGCGGCTTGTCGAAATGTTCGATTTCGAGAACCTGGCAGCACATGGTGCACGTGCCGCATGATTTTCCTGGAATGGCCATGAATATTTATCGCCTGCGATTCGAAAAGTCGGCGGAGTGTCGGAGCCCGCGCTTCCGCGCGCAAGTATAAAGCGCCCGGTCCCGATTATTGAAACGCGTCGACGAAGCGGCGGCGTGACCGCTGCACTTGACATGCGGGAAACCACCGTGGCACTCGCGGGCGTTCTGGCGGAGGTTTCTTTCCATACGAGGCGTCGCAATGACCAATGCATTTGTCTTTCCGGGACAGGGCTCGCAGTCCGTGGGCATGGGCAGGGCTTTGGCTGAAGCCTTCCCTCAGGCGCGGTCGGTCTTCGCCGAAGTCGATGAGGCATTGGGACAGAAGCTCTCCAGTGTCATGTTCGAAGGCCCCGAGGCCGAACTGACCTTGACGTCCAACGCCCAGCCCGCGCTCATGGCGGTGAGCATCGCGGTTCTTCGCGTCCTCGAGGCCGAAGCCGGGCTCGACTTGAAACGGGACGCAGCTTTCGTGGCCGGCCATTCATTGGGCGAATATTCCGCCTTGGCGGCCGCGGGCGTCTTCAGCCTCGCCGATACGGCGCGACTCCTTCGGCTGCGGGGCGACGCCATGCAGAAGGCGGTCCCTGCCGGAGTCGGAGCCATGGCGGCCTTGCTCGGTCTCGATTACGAGGCCGGCGTTGCGGTGGCCCATGAGGCGTCGCAAGGCCAGATCTGTGAGATCGCGAACGACAATGGAGGAGGGCAGGTGGTCGCCTCGGGCCATAAGGCGGCTGTCGAGCGCGCCATGGAGATCGCCAAGACGCGGGGCGCGAAGCGCGCCATTTTGCTGCCTGTGTCGGCGCCCTTTCATTGCGCCCTGATGCAGCCCGCCGCGGAAGCCATGGCGGAGGCGCTTTCACAAGTAGTGATGCGCGCTCCTTGCACGCCTTTGGTGTCGAACGTACTGGCGCGAAAGCTCACCGACCCCACGGAAATACGCCAACGTCTCGTGGAACAGGTGACCGGAACAGTGCGCTGGCGAGAAAGCGTCGCTTACATGGCGGATGAAGGCGTTGACGTTTACTATGAGCTCGGAGCCGGCAAGGTCCTGTCAGGACTGGTCAAGCGCATCGCGGAAACGGCACGCGGCATGGCGGTCGGTTCACCTGCCGACATTGAGGCCTATCGCACGCTGGCGTCGTCCTGATCGCGCCGTTCTTTGAATTTTGGAGGAGCTTGCCATGTTTGAACTCAATGGCCTGAATGCGCTCGTGACCGGCGCGACCGGCGGCCTCGGCGGCGAAATCGCCCGCGCGCTGCATGCGCAGGGCGCCACTGTCGGATTGTCCGGCACTCGCGCTGCAGTTCTCGAGGAACTGGCGTCGAAACTTGGCGAGCGCGCATACGTCCTGCCATGCGATCTTGGCGACCGGGCCTCCGTCGAGGGCCTCGTTCCGGCGGCGGAAGCCGCGATGGGGCAGATCGACATTCTCGTGAACAATGCGGGCATCACGCGCGACGGACTGTTCATGCGCATGAAGGACGACGACTGGGAGCAGGTGCTCAACGTCAATCTCACCTCCGCGTTTCGCCTCTCTCGCGCCGTCCTTCGCGGAATGATGAAGCGGCGTTTCGGCCGCATCATCGGCGTCACCTCCGTGGTCGGGGTGACCGGCAACGCCGGCCAAGGCAATTATGCCGCCTCGAAGGCAGGTATGATCGGCATGTCGAAGTCGCTGGCCGCCGAAGTTGCGAGCCGCAACATCACCGTCAATTGCATCGCGCCCGGCTTCATCCAGAGTCCGATGACTGACGCGCTCAACGAAAAGCAGAAAGAATCAATCCTGGCCACGATCCCTGCAGGCCGCCTGGGCGGTCCCGCCGACATCGGCGCGGCGGCGGTCTATCTGGCGAGCCGGGAGGCCGGCTACGTAACCGGCGCAACGCTGCATGTGAATGGTGGAATGGCAATGATTTGAGGTAGTTAAAGAAAAATGAACACATTCGCGAGGCGGCTTGCCCGGGGTCTCGCAATCCAGTTACATATGTGTTACCTAGCCCTCGGATGGTGCCTGAAACTATTGCACGGAATGCGTCTTAGGACGCTGCCTGTCTGAGGATCGAGCATTCCAGTCAAAGAATCCCGCGGGATGGGACAAACGGGCCTGCTGTCGCTTCCGATTTCGGCAGCGCGTCGGGCCAGGTGAAGGGTCTTCCGGTTCAGTCCTGCAAAAGCTTCGAAAAATGAGGAAGTTACTATGAGCGATGTCGCCGAGCGCGTGAAGAAGATCGTTGTGGAACATCTCGGCGTCGATGCCGACAAGGTGGTCGAGAATGCCAATTTCATCGACGATCTCGGCGCCGACTCGCTCGATACCGTCGAGCTGGTGATGGCGTTCGAAGAAGAGTTCGGCGTGGAAATCCCCGACGATGCCGCAGAGACGATCGTGACCGTCGGCGATGCGGTAAAGTTTCTCGAAAAAGCCTCGGCCGCCTGAAACACGACGGTATGATCACTGACCTGTTCGGTCGGTTTGGCAGGGGGCCGGTCGTTCCGGCCCTCCGTCTGTTTCTAACTCCGCGAACGGACGCCGCGTGGCGAATGCACGAAGCGCTGCTCGGATGATTAGCGAAAAGCCATGATTGGAAAAGCGATATGAGAAGGGTGGTAGTCACCGGTCTCGGGCTTGTCACGCCACTCGGATGCGGTGTCGAAGCGACCTGGTCCAGGTTGATCGCAGGAGAGAATGGCGCTAATCGCGTCGAAAACTTCGATGTGTCCGACATCGCCTGCCAGATCGCCTGCCAGATTCCGCGCGGCGACGGTTCCGATGGCTCGTTCAATCCCGATCAGTGGATGGAGCCCAAGGAACAACGCAAAGTCGACGACTTCATCATTTTCGCGGTGTCCGCCGCCACTCAGGCGCTTGCCGACGCTGGCTGGGCGCCGAAGTCCTATGAGGATCAGACCAGCACGGGCGTGCTGATTGGTTCCGGCATTGGCGGCCTTGGTGGCATCTACGAAGCTTCCATCACTTTGAAGGAAAAGGGCCCGCGGCGGATTTCGCCGTTCTTCATACCGGGCCGTCTGATCAATCTCGCCTCGGGTTACGTATCCATTCAGCATGGTCTGAAAGGTCCAAATCATGCTGTCGTCACTGCTTGCTCCACGGGCGCGCACGCCATCGGCGACGCCGCTCGTCTGGTTGCATTCGGAGACGCGGACGTGATGGTGGCCGGCGGCGCCGAATCGGCCGTCAATCGGCTTTCTTTGGCGGGTTTTGCCGCCTGCCGGGCGCTGTCGACTGGCTTCAACGACCGGCCCCAAATGGCTTCGCGTCCGTATGACCGTGACCGCGACGGTTTCGTCATGGGCGAGGGCGCCGGCTGCGTGGTGCTTGAAGAATACGAGCACGCCAAGGCGCGCGGCGCCAAAATTTACGGCGAGCTGATCGGCTATGGCCTGTCCGGCGACGCTTATCACATTACGGCTCCGACAGAGGACGGCGACGGCGCTTTCCGCTGCATGAAGGCGGCTCTCAAGCGCGCCGGCATCGAGCCTGGCGACATCGATTACATCAACGCGCACGGGACATCGACGCCGTTGGGCGACGAGATCGAACTCGGTGCGGTCCAGCGTCTTGTCGGCGACTCGGCATCCAAGCTGTCCATGTCATCGACCAAATCGTCGGTTGGCCATCTGCTCGGCGCCGCGGGCGCGGTTGAGGCCGTGTTCTCTGTCCTGGCCATGCGCGACCAGATCGCGCCGCCGACGCTCAACCTCGAGAATCCGACCGTCAAGACGGAGATCGATCTCGTTCCGCTCAAGCCTCGCAAGCGCAAGATCGATACGGTCCTGTCGAACTCTTTCGGCTTCGGCGGAACCAATGCGTCGCTGATTTTTCGTCGCGTAAATTGATCCTGCCGCCATCAGCTTGGCATAATCACCGTGAATCATTGCCGTGACGATGTTTCGCCATAATGCGGAATAGGCTAGCTTCATCCAGAGGCCAGTCTGCGATTTGAAAAAGCGGTGTAGCGCGCATGGTAGATCCGACGGATCCCCCCAAGGTTTCCGAAAGCCCGCGTTCCGGCGCCCGCTTCTTCCAGCGGGGCCCGTCGCTTCAGAGCCCCAGCGAAGCTCTCTACCCGGACGCTCCGCCGGCGCCGCCCACGCCTCCTCCAAGCAAACGTCGGCCGACCCTCTCCGCTCTCAGCGGATTTCTGTCATTTCTCCTCGTGGCCTCGATCGCGGCAGCCATCGGCGCCGTCATGGGGCAGCAGAAGATTCGCGAGCCTGGGCCGCTCAAGGAAGAGAAGGTGCTGTTCATTGCGCCTCGCACGGAAGTCCCTGAAATTCTCGGGCTTCTGGAGCGTGAGGGCGTCATCGACACCCCGTTTCTCCTGAATCTCGCCCTGGTGCTCGAAGGAAACCGCAGCAACGTCAAGGCTGGCGAATACCTGTTCAAACGCGAGGCGAGCTTGCGCGACGTCATCGACACCTTGGTGTCCGGTCGCCAGGTGCTGCATTCGATCACCATTCCGGAAGGCCTGACCAGCGAGCAGATCGTGCAACGCCTGCGCGACAATGACGTCCTGGCGGGGGACATTCGCGAGATCCCCAAGGAAGGCCTGCTGCTTCCCGAGACCTATCGCGTCGCCCGTGGCATGGGACGAGGCGATCTGCTGCGCAAGATGCAGGATGAACAGCGGAAGCTGCTGGAGCAGATCTGGGCGCGCCGCTCGAACGAACTTCCGCTTCGCACGCCTTATGAGCTCGTGACGCTGGCCTCTATCGTCGAAAAGGAGACCGGGCGCGCGGACGAACGGACCCGCGTTGCCGGGGTCTTTCTCAATCGTCTCGGCCGACGGATGAAGCTCCAGTCCGATCCGACCATCGTGTATGGTTTGGTCGGCGGGAAGGGCACCCTCGGGCGCGGGATCCTGCGCACCGAAATCACCCAGCCGACCCCATATAATACCTATGTCATTGACGGATTGCCTCCCGGGCCGATAGCAAACCCGGGTCGTGCGGCGCTTGAGGCGGTGGCCAATCCGTCTCGCACGAAAGATCTGTTCTTCGTCGCTGACGGCACTGGCGGACATGCTTTCGCAGAGACGCTTGAGCAGCACACGAAAAATGTTGCGCGATGGCGCCAGCTTGAAAAGGAAGTGCGGGAGCGCGATCCTGCCGCCCCGGATGTTGATCGCGCCCCGCCCTTGGTTCCGGGCGAAGTCGGCTCACCGCCGGTGAATTCCACGCCCGCGCCCGCCCGCCGCCAACAGCGTGGCGCCTTTGAAAAGCCTGCTGACAACAACGGTCATCCGCTGTTTGGCTCGTTACCCAAGAACGCCCCATATGCGGCTGGCTTTTTCGATCTTGCTGGTCCAGCGGTGGTGACTGCCCCCGCCTATGCTGAACAAGCGCAAAGCAAGGTTGCAAAGTCCGGGAAGCCGGACACGAAGGCGTCCAGGAGCAGGACCGATCAGAAGGCGCTGGCGGACGCGAAAAAGACGCAGGCCGCGCCGCAAAACTCCATAGCGAGCTTTGTCCTCGGTCCCGGCATCGAAGAACTCGGAATTACGGTGCGGGGAATTGGCGACCGCCCGCAACTTGATGGTCCCATCGAGACGGCGGAAGATGGACTATCGGCCGATTCCACACTTTACCCGGTCAGCCCGCAGCGACTGGCGGATCAGAAGGCGCGTGCTTCCCGGTACGGCCTCGCAAGTGGCGGGACGGAGTTGAGCGAACCCGAGCGTGATCCGACGCTCGTGACGCGGGCCCTCGCTCTACAAAGCAGTGGCCCGGCTGCAAACGGTCGCCCGCGCATTATCGATGCGTCTGAAGGGACCGCGCTTGATCCTTTGCTGAATAAGTCGTGGGATCTTAACTCGGCGCAGACTGTCCCGAACCTACGTTGAGCCTCAACTTCGAATTCCGACGCGTTGCCGGGGTTGAGGCGGGCGATTCATCGCTCTATGGTGCCGCCTTGACCGAGGGTCCGACACCCGGATCCGAAGATATGATGGCGACATGACGCTCAAGAGCATGACGGGCTTTGCCCGCACGTCGGGAAGCCATCCTCCATACCGCTGGGCGTGGGAGGTCAAAGCCGTCAACGCGAAAGGGCTCGATCTCCGCGTTCGCGTGCCGCCGGGTTTCGATATGATCGAAACCGAGGCGCGCACCAGGCTCGCACGGAGACTGGGACGCGGGACATGCTACGCCACCTTGACCCTGCAGCGTGAAGGCTCGACGGCCCAGGTGCGGGTCAACGAACAGCTTCTGCGCGCCTTGGTGGCGTCCATCGGGAGCATTCCGATCGCGGGATCGCTGCAGCCAGCGTCGCTCGACGGCCTGCTGGCGGTTCGGGGCGTCGTGGAGGTGACCGAAACGGCTGACGACGACGTGACCATCGCAGCGGTCGCCGCCGCCACGATCACCGGTCTCGACGAAGCCCTGGACGAACTCGTTGCGACAAGGGTCACGGAGGGAGCGGCGCTTGGAGAAGTCTTGGATGCGCGCTTGGGAGCAATGCAGCGGCTGACCGACGCCGCCGAGGCAACGCCCGGCCGCAAAGCTGAAGCGGTGCGCGCACGACTGCAGCAGTCGATCGAGACCCTCACGAGCGCCACGTCAGCGCTCGATCCGCAGCGCCTGCATCAGGAGGC
>JAIEQX010000152.1 GCA_019747375.1 Beijerinckiaceae bacterium
CCTTCGCTTGCGTCGTGGGGCATTGCTTCCTCTTGTTGGTTTGAGATTTTTTGACCGGGACGGCTCAGCCGCCCTTCTTTTCGCTTTCGTAACGGATCTGTCGCATCTGATCACGCACATCTTTGGGCGCCGTCGCCAGCTTGTCGATCACATCGCGAACCGACTTCCCGTCGAGCGGGCTGACATCGACTCGCAGTTTCTCGGCGTCCGCGCGAAAGGATGCATCCCCGCACATCGCCAAGAAGGCTGCCTGCAGCGCAGTCGCACGATCCTCGGGAATGCCGGGTGGCGCTGCAAACGGGCGAGACAAAGTGTTGGAAAGTTCGGCCATGTCGATCAGCGCGCGAACGCGGTCATCCGGAGCCAGTTCGAGAGCCGTAGGCACGTCCGGAAAATCGGGGTGGCGTGTTCGCCGTCCGAACTGCAGGACGACGCGCACCGGGGAGTTTGTCTTGAGCCAGTCCGGACGCGACGATTTCAACGAGGAATAATCGAGCGAGCGACCGTCGATCTCTTTGCGCTCGATCGCCAGAAACATGGCGGCGCTGTCGGGATAGCCGGCGATCACTTTCAGCCGCAGCGGAATCGTGTCGCGCAGCATGGTCGCCCAGTCATTGCCGCCGGCGCCTTCGCCCGTGCCGCCAAGCAGAAGCGTCGGGCCGCCGGGCCGCTTTGCGTCGTCGATGGACTGCACGGCCGCATCCTTGCGGGCGATCATCAGATATGCGTCGTCGGCGCCGCTCGCCACGGTCCCGAGCCAGGTGAATTTCTGCGGATCGAAACGCGTGTTGGCATTGCCTCCGAGTACGCCCATCAAGGCCATGTCGCGCGCGAACGCCCCGATGGTCGAACCGTCTTTCGGGGCGGTGTTGAAGAGAAAATTCGTCGCCACCAGGCTTCCTGCGCCGGGCATGTTCTGCACCACGACGTTGGGACGCCCGGGGATGAATCTCCCGATATGCCGCGCCACCAGGCGCGCGTAGACATCGTAGCCGCCGCCCGGGCCATAGCCCACGACCAGATTCAGATTCCGGCCACGATAAAACTCTTCGACCGATTGTTGCGCCTGCGCCGGAAGCGGCATGTGAAGTGCGCATGCAAAAGCGCAAGCCAGCGCCGCCATGACCTGCCGAACTCCTCGTGGCATCTGGTCCTCCCTGTGCGCCCGTCGTTGCGTTGCGCGAAGCGGCGGTTGTTGATCCGGCGACTTACTTCGCGCCCTTGCTCTCATTGAGAAGGCTGCGCACGTAGTCGCGTTGTTCCTGCGGGGCGGCGGCAATTTTGTCGATCAATGCAAGCGCCTCCTTGCCGCCGATGGGACTGACCCCGATGCCGAGCTTGTTGGCTTCCGCCACGAGTTCAGGGTCCTTGTAAGCCGCGATGAACGCCTTCTCGAGCGCCTGAGCGCGATCCGCCGGAATGCCGGGCGGCGCCACGAATGGACGCGACAGCACATAGGGGAGTTCGGTCAACTCGATCAGGGAGCGCGATTTCTCGTCCTTCGCCAGCTCACGCGCCGTGGGCACGTCGGGGAAGTCCGGGTGGCGCGTGGCGCGGCCGAATTGCAGCAGAGCGCGAACGTATGAATCCGGCTTCAGATATTCCGGACGGTTGGTGCGGACCGCCGAAAGATCGGTGGTTCGTCCTTCCACCTCCTTGCGTTCGATGGCCAGAAAGATCGCGTTGCTGTCCGGATAGCCGACGATCTGCTTGATGTTCATGCCGAGCGCGTCGCGCAGGATGACCGGCACATCATTGCCCGTCGCGCCTTCCGCCGTGCCGCCAAGGACGACGGGCGGTCCTCCGGGCTTCTGCGCATCCGCGACGCTTTGCACGGTCGCATCCTTTCTCACCCACATGATGTAGGAATCTTCCTGATAGCTTGACGCCGAGCCGAGCCAGGAAAACTTGCGCGCGTCGAATTTCACGGCCGGATTGCCGCCGAGCACCGACAGGAGCGGCATGTTGCGCGCGAATGTGCCGAACACCGTGCCGTCCTTGGGCGCGACATTGTAGATGTAGTTCGCCGCCACGAGGCTGCCGGCGCCGGGCATGTTCTGCACGACGATGTTCGGGTTGCCCGGGATGTACTTGCTCATGTAGCGCGAAAGAATGCGCGCATAGACGTCGTAGCCGCCGCCGGGACCGTAGCCGACGATGAGCTGTACGGATTTTCCTTTGTAGAAGTCCGCTACGGCGTCAGCGCGGGCGGTCTGCGCCGTTGCGGTAACGGCCAATGTCGCCCCGAGGGCGCACATTGCGAAAGTAGCGACTCCCAGCGCCTGACGTCTCAGCATGTCGTTCTCCCGTGTGCAGGCGCTTTGCCGCGCCTTACTGCAGCTTCTTGATGTAGTCGATCAGGTCGGCCGGCGAGGAGGCCAGCTTGTCGAGCATTTCCAGCGCCTCCGGTCCGCCGACCGGGCTGATGTCGACGCCGAGCTTTGCAGCTTCCGCGATGTACTCGGGGTCGGCGTTGACGTCGAGAAACGCCTTCTGCAGGGCTTTGGCGCGATCTTCCGGCAAGCCCGGAGGCGCCACATAGGGCCGCGACAGCGAATAGGGGATCTCGGCCAATTCGATCAGCGCGCGGGCGCGATCGTTGGGGGCGATTTCTCGCGCGGTCGGCGCATCCGGAAAGTCCTTGTGGCGCGTCTGGCGGGCGAACTGCATGAGCACCCGCATGGTCCCATCCTTCTTCAGCCAGTCAGGCTTGGACGACGACACGGCGGACAGGCCGACAAAGCGCCCATCGATTTCCTTGCGGTCGGCGGCGAGAAAGATCGCGCCGCTATCGGGGTATCCTGCGATCACCTTGATGTTGAGGCCGAGCACATCCTTCAGAAGAATGGAAACGTCGTTTCCGGTGGCTCCTTCGGCCGTGCCGCCCAGGACGAGCGGCGGTCCGTCGGCTTTGCGGGCGTCTGCGATCGACTTGACCGGAGCGTCCTTCCGCACGAACAGCAGATAGGCGTCATTCTCGGCGCTTGAGGGCGATCCGAGCCACGTATATTTGCGCGGGTCGAACTGCACGTTGGAATTGCCGCCGATCACGCCGAGCAATGGCATGTTGCGGGCGAACGTCCCGATCACGGTGCCGTCGCGCGGCGCGGTGACGTAGAGGTAATTGGCGGCCCTCAGGCTGCCGGCGCCGGGCATGTTCTGGACCACGACATTCGGATTGCCCGGGACATGCCTGCCGAGAAAGCGCGCGAGCAGGCGGGCGTAGACGTCATAGCCGCCGCCGGGTCCATAGCCGACCACGACGATCAGATTCTTGCCCTTGTAGAAATCCGCGACACTGTCGGCTTGCGCGGGCAGGCTCGTGGTGGCCGCAGCCAAGGCGAGCGCGAGCGCATGGCGTCTCGTCAGCATATCTTCCTCCCGGTCGTCCGCCCTTCGGGCGTTGTTCCGGGCAGTCTAGGCGAGGCTTCCCCCACCAGCAAGTCACGGAAAATCAGCGCGGCGCCGCCGCCCGCGTCAGCCTGTCGTTGATCGCTTCCCCAAGTCCCTCGTGCGGCAGGGGAGCGACGGCGATTACCTCCGCGCCCGTTGCGTCGAGCGCACGCAGGAATGCGAACAGGTTGGCGGCGGCTTCCGCCAGATCGCCTCTGGGCGAGAGATCGAAACTCGCGGCCTGCACATCGGCGAAGCGTCCGCCGAAATCCAGAACAGCCTCCCCGGGCCGTATCGCAGTCGCTTCCAGGCGCATGGCGGCGTTTGGCGCGTAATGCGAGGCGAGCATGCCAGGCGCCGTTACAACGCCCTCACGCGTGATCGAGAGCAACGGCTCGCCCAGAAGCTCCTCGATGCGGGCGCGCGAAATGCCGCCGGGACGCAGCAGCCTCACACCATCCGGCAGGCACGCGACAATCGTCGACTCCAGCCCGACCTCGGTCGGCCCGCCGTCGAGGATCATGTCGACCCGGCCATCCAGGTCGCCCATGACATGGGCAGCGTGCGTCGGGCTGACGCGTCCCGACCGATTCGCAGAAGGGGCGGCGACCGGCTTCCCGAAGGCGCGCAGAAGCTCCAGCGCAACAGGATGGGAGGGCACGCGAAGCGCCACGCTGGCGAGGCCGGCGCGGGCGAGATCGGACACGGAACAGCCGCTTGCCACCGGCACGACGAGCGTCAGCGGCCCCGGCCAGAACGCTTCGGCCAAGGCGTGCGCCTTGGCGTCGAAGTCGCCTTCGCGCTTTGCGGATGCGAGGTCCGGCACGTGCGAAATCAGTGGATTGAACTGGGGCCGAGCCTTTGCGGCATAGATTTTCGCAACCGCGCGTCCGGACGTGGCGTCTGCGCCAAGTCCGTAGACAGTCTCTGTCGGAAAAGCCACGAGCCCGCCGGCGCGCAGTATATTCGCGGCGTCGCCGATCGACTTTGCATCCGCAACGACGAGGCGCGTCTCGACGGCAGGTGAGGCGTCGGCGGGACCGAGATTCATTTGAGCTCTTCCGTTAAATTGTTTACACTTAAACTAACGCATTTCTGCGGGGCCTTGTCAGGCCTGCTGCTTTGGGCGTCAAGTCAGGCGTCCGAGGGACTCTGCCGGGAGAAATCGATCCATGCCATATCGCGCGCCTGTCGCCGACATGCTCTTCACCATGACACATGCGGCGGGACTTTCCTCAAGCCTCTATCCGGATCTTGCGGATGGCGCAGCGGAAGCGATTTTGGGCGAAGCCGCGAAAATGGCCGAGGGCGTGCTGGCGCCGCTGCATCGCGTCGGCGACCAGAAGGGCGCGACTTTCGCCAACGGTACAGTCACCACGGCGCCTGGCTGGCCTGAAGCCTATCGCCGCTGGATAGAAGGCGGCTGGATGGGCGTCACCGCGCCGGAAGCGCATGGCGGCATGGGATTGCCGCATTTGCTCAACGCCGGCTGCATCGAGGCGTGGAACGGCGCAAACATGGCGTTTGCGCTGGCGCCGCTGCTCAGCGTTGGCGCCATCGAGGCGCTTGTGGCGCATGGCGACAAGCAGCTTCGTGCGACATATCTCGACAGGATCGTGTCGGGAGAATGGGCCGCAACCATGAACCTCACGGAGCCGCAGGCCGGCTCCGATCTCGCGGCCCTGCGCACGCGCGCCGAGCGGGCGGGAGATGGCTCGTACAAGATCACCGGGCAGAAAATCTACATCACCTATGGCGAGCACGACCTGACGGAGAACATCATCCATCTGGTGCTTGCGCGCCTGCCGGATGCTCCGGCCGGCACGCGCGGCATCTCGCTGTTCCTCGTGCCAAAGTTTCTGGTTCGGCCGGATGGCGGATTGGGCGCGCGAAACGATCTGCGCTGTGGCGGCATCGAACACAAGATGGGCATTCACGGATCGCCCACCTGCACGATGATCTTCGGCGACAATGGCGGCGCCACGGGATTCCTGATCGGCGAAGAAAATCGCGGTCTCGCCTGCATGTTCACGATGATGAACAATGCGCGCCTGTCGGTCGGGCTGCAGGGCGTCGGCGTGGCCGAGCGCGCAACCCAGACCGCCATCGCCTTCGCGCAGGAACGACGGCAGGGCCGGGCGCCGGGAGAGAAAAGCGATGGCATGAGCCCCATCGTGGCGCACCCGGACGTTCGCCGCATGCTGCTGGAAATGCGCGCCGCCACCGCGGCCGCACGCGCAATCTGCTACATGACCGCCCAGGCGCTCGACCTCGCTCATCGCGGCGAGACGCCGGACATCCGTCGCGGCGGGCTCGAGCGCGCGGGATTGCTCACGCCGGTCGCCAAGGCCTATGCCACGGACGTCGCAAACGAAGTCTCCTCGCAGGGCGTTCAGGTGCATGGCGGCATGGGCTTCATCGAGGAGACGGGCGCCGCCCAGATGATGCGCGACGCCCGCATCGCCGGAATCTACGAGGGCACGAATGGCATTCAGGCCATTGATCTCGTCGGCCGCAAGCTGGCCCTGTCCAGCGGCGCCGCCCTCAAGGCCGAACTCGCCGACATGAGCGCGCTGGTCGAACGGCTCCGCGCCGCGCCTGCAGCGCGCATGGGGTCGATGCCTGCCCGCATAGGCGCCGCCGTCGAAGCTCTGGCGCAGGCCTCCGCCCATATGACCGGTACGCTCGAAACCGATCCCGCGGCGGCGCTCGCAGCCGCAACGCCTTATCTGCGCCTCTTCGCGCTTGCGCGGGGCGGTTCTGCTCTTGCGGCTCTCGCCCTGGCGGAAGGCGACTCGGGCGACAAATGGCTGACGCTTGCGCGCGTCTATGCGCAGAACATCGCTTGCGCTGCGCCCGCGCTTGCCCTCACGGTCTGTGACGACGCCAGGCCCATTCTCGCGGCCCAATCCGCGCTCGCAGGTGAACCATGACGCATGACATCGAATTGACCCGCGGGGACGGCGTCCTGACGATCGAACTCCGACGTGCGGAAAAAAAGAACGCCATCACGGGCGCCATGTATGAAGCCATGATTGCGGCTTTCGACGAAGCTGATCGTGATCCGCAAACGGGCGCCATCCTCATTCGCGGGTCCGAAGGTGTCTTCACGGCCGGGAACGACATTGGCGATTTTATCGCCTCCGCTCAGACGCCGACCGCCATGGCGGCCTGGCGCTTCGTTGAAAATCTAGCCTCGCTGGAAACGCCTCTCGTCGCGGCGATTGAAGGCCTGGCGATCGGCATCGGTACGACGCTCATCCTGCATTGCGACCTCGTTTACGCCGCCCCCGATGCAAAGTTCAAAATGCCGTTTGTGGATCTGGGCCTTGTGCCGGAGGCAGGCTCGTCGCTTCTGCTGCCGCAGCGCGTGGGTCTCGCGCGGGCCAGCGAAATGTTGATGCTGGCGGAGAGCTTTGATGCCGCGGAAGCCCATCGCCTGGGCCTTGTCAACGCCATATTGCCGAACGCAGACCTCTATTCCCACGCGACCGAACGCGCGCGCATGCTTGCCTCGAAGCCGCGCGCCGCCATGGCGACCACCCGCCGACTGCTGCGCGGCGACCGCTCCGCCTTGAACGCGCGCATGCGCGAAGAGGCGCAGGCTTTTTCACGAGCCATGCAGTCGGACGAGGCGCGACAGGCATTCGCAAGTTTCATGGCTCGGTCCAAACCGGCGCATTGAGAGGGCTGAACATGGCGGGTTCATTGGCAGGAAAGACGCTTTTCATCACGGGCGCTTCGCGCGGCATTGGTCTCGCCATCGCGCTTCGCGCCGCGCGAGACGGCGCCAACGTCATTATCGCGGCCAAGACCGCAGATCCGCATCCAAAATTGCCCGGCACGATCTACACCGCTGCCGAGGAGATCGAAAAGGCCGGCGGGAAGGCGCTGCCCCTGATGGTCGATGTCCGCGATGATGATCAGGTCAGGTCCGCGCTGGAAAGGAGCGTCGCCCATTTCGGCGGGCTCGACATCGTGGTCAACAACGCCAGCGCCATCTCGCTGACCGACAGCCAGGCGACCGACATGAAGCGCTACGATCTGATGCAGCAGATCAATGCACGCGGAACGTTCATGGTGTCGAAATTCGCGATTCCTTATCTGGAAAAATCAGCCAACCCGCATATTCTTATGCTGTCGCCGCCGCTCGACATGAAAGAAAAGTGGTTCGCCGCCCACACGGCATATTCGATGGCGAAGTTCGGCATGAGCCTTGTCGTGCTGGGGTTGGCGGGCGAACTGCGCCGCAAGGGCATCGCCGTGAACGCGCTCTGGCCGCGCACCACGATCGCCACGTCGGCCGTCCAGAACCTTCTGGGTGGGGACAGTCTGATGCGCGCATCGCGAAAACCCGACATCATCGCCGACGCCGCGCATGAAGTTTTCACGACGCCGTCGCGCGAGCTGAGTGGAAAGTTTTTGATCGACGATACGTTTTTGTACGAGCGCGGCGTCCGCGATTTCGATCATTATCGCGTTGATCCAGGCGTTGCGCTTGCGGTCGATTTTTTTGTCCCGGACGATTCAGCGCCGCCCGTCAGTCTTGCGCGTATCTCGGCCGATTGACGAAATCATTGATGTCGCGAAGCGCAAACCGGCGGATCGCCAGCAGTCGATCGGCTCGTTCCTGCGCCTTAAGATCAGCGGCCG
Organism: Beijerinckiaceae bacterium; assembly: GCA_019747375.1. GTDB lineage: Bacteria > Pseudomonadota > Alphaproteobacteria > Rhizobiales > Beijerinckiaceae > Terripilifer. Next base: position 8,047 of record JAIEQX010000152.1, read on the forward strand.
CCGATCCCGAATTGACCAGACCGGCGGCTTTTTCAAGAACCGCTCGGATAGCGCGGCCGGCGCGGTTACAGATCTCGCTCAGCTTCACAGGGTCGTGGCGAGCGTCGGACTTCAGATGGCGGCGTAAAGCCGCGAGACTTCCCGTCGCCAGACGATCGAGATCCGCCACCACGTCTTCAAATTCGCGTCGGAACTGGGTGTCGAGCTTTGCATAGGCATCGCGCGCCGCATGCCTTCCCGGCAGGGACGAAAGGGCGAAATAGTCGTCATACGAGATGGGGCGCCATGCAAAGAGATCTTCTATGAGATCGGGCATCGTCGGCAATTGCTCGATGATCATCACCACTTCATTGAAATGGTTCAGATAATCATTGGCGAGACCGGACGCGGGATTGACCAGTTTGTCGGCGCGGGTCTGTAAAACGCGATCGCCAAAGGTCGCCTTGAGCGTTTCTTGCAATTCCATGATGAAAATTCCGCCGTCTAATATTTTCAACATAGGCGCATATATCTAAGGAAATGTTTCGCGGCTCATCGTCGCCGCGCCAGATGCGCAAAATATCCTCGACGAGGGAAGCTCATGTGCGGCCGTATCGCCATTACACTGCCGCCGGAGGCGGTTCGTGAGTATTTTGACTACGTGGAGCGCCCGAACTTTCCGCCACGCGCCAACATCGCTCCGACGCAGCCGATTCCGATCGTCCGCGTCGAACGCATGCCTGACGGAACAATGGCGCGTCATTTCAGGCTGGTGCGCTGGGGTTTTCTGCCGCCCTTCGTGAAAGATCCGAAGGACTATCCGCTCGTCATCAACGCCCGCGCCGAAACCCTGGACGAGAAGGCGAGCTTCCGTAACGCCATCAGGCGGCGACGCTGCCTTTTCGTCGCCGACGCCTATTACGAATGGCGCCGCACGCCGGGCCTGAAAGGAAAGGGCAGCTCGACGCCGTTTCTGATCCGCCGGCGCGACGGCGCTCCGCTCGGGCTGGCAGGCCTTTGGGAATCCTGGATGGGGCCGAATGGCGAAGAGCTTGAAACCGCCTGCACGATCACCACCCATGCCAACGGTTCGCTGGCTGCGATTCACGACCGGATGCCGGTTATTGTGGAGCAAAAGGATTTCGATCGATGGCTCGCCATGGATGACGAGCGCGATACACGCCCGCAGCGCCTGATGAAGCCGGCGGAAGACGACGTCCTGGAGTTTTTCGAGATAGGAACTGCGGTCAACAAGGTGGCGAATGACGGTCTCTGGATCCAGGAGCCCGTCGCCCCGTCGGCGCGCGCCGGCGCCAAGCCTGTGGCGACGGCCCCCGCGGAAGATCCGCAGGGAACGCTTTTCTGAGCTTTCAGAGAACCTTGCCAGGATTCAGAATGCCCTGGGGGTCGAGCGTCTTCTTGATGGCGTGCATGACCTCCATGGCGACCGGATCCTTGACGCCTGGCAGCAGGTCGCGCTTCAGGAGGCCGATGCCGTGCTCCGCCGAAATCGACCCGTGAAGCTTCGCGACGATCCCGTGCACGATGTCGTTCACCTCCGACCATCGATTCAGGAAAGCGTCCTTGTCAGCGCCGATCGGCTGAGAAATGTTGCAATGGATGTTGCCGTCGCCGAGATGTCCGAACGGCACCATGCGCACGCCCGGAATATGCGCCTCCATCGCGGCATAGACCTCGTCTAGGAACTGCGGCGCAAGCGCCACCGGCACCGAAACGTCATGTTTGATCGAGCCGCCTTCTAGCTTCTGCACATCTGAGAGCAGCTCGCGCAGCTTCCAGAAATCCTTCCGCTGGTCGAGCGAGGCCGCCACCGCGGCGTCGTCGATCAGGCCTTCCTCCATGGCGGCTTCAAGCAGCGCCATCATTCTGTCGGACAGGCCTTCATCCGATTGCGAGGTGAGTTCGAGCAGCACGTACCATGCATGCGGTTCCGCCAGCGGCTCGCGCGTACCCGGGCCGTGCCGCAGAACGAAGTCGATGCCGATGCGCGGCATGAGCTCGAACGTCTTCACGTCGCCGCCCGCAAGCTTCATCGAAAGGTTGAGCAGCGCCAGAGCCTTGTGCGGATCTGTCAGGCCGATGAACGCAGTCTCGACGCTACGCGGCTTCGGAAACAGCTTCAGCACCGCCGCCGTAATGACGCCGAGCGTGCCTTCCGAACCCATGAAAATATGCTTCAGATCGTAGCCGGTATTGTCTTTCTTCAGCTTCGACAGATTGCTCAGAACGCGTCCGTCCGCCAACACCACTTCAAGCCCGGTGACCAGATCGCGCGCATTGCCGTAGGCGAGCACGGCTGTGCCGCCGGCATTCGTCGCGAGATTGCCGCCGATCGTGCACGAGCCTTCGGAGGCGAGCGACAGCGGGAAAAGGCGATCGGCCTTGTCGGCTTCTTCCTGTACGCGCAGCAGCGTCATGCCGGCTTCGACGATCATGGTGTTGGACGAAATGTCGAGCTCGCGCACCTTGTCCATGCGCTTCAGCGACAGCAGAACCTCGTCGCCGGACTCGCCCGGGATCTGTCCGCCCACAAGGCCGGTATTGCCGCCCTGCGGCACAAGGCGCGTGCCGGTTTCCGAACACAGCGCCAGAATGGCGGCGACCTCCGCAGTCGAGCCTGGCCGCACGACGCAGCGCGCCCGGCCGGCGAAGAGATCTCGCGGTTCGGTCAGATAGGCGCCCATGTCGCTGACGTCCGTCATGACGTGTTTCTGGCCCACGATGGCGGCGAGCCGATCGAGAAGGTTGTCGGTGCGGGAGAGTGTGGCGAGGGTCATGTTCGGCTCTGGGTCTGGAACAGGATCGACATATAGCGCGGGCCGGCGGCGGGTTCGAGGCCTCTAACCCAGCAGACGGCGCGGCCGTTTGCTGCGGGCGACGACCGGACGGCGGAAAACGCCCACCATCTCGACATGGGCGGAGTGACGGAACTGGTCGACCGGCGTCACGCTTTCCAGCAGGTAGCCGCCGTCGACGAGGATTTTTGCATCGCGCGAGAAGCTCTGGACGTTGCACGACACTCCGACGACAAGAGGAACCTTCGACTCCGCCAGCGTGCGCGCCTGCGCCTCGGCTCCCGCGCGGGGAGGGTCGAACACGACTGCGTCGTAGGCCGCAAGCTCAAGCCCGGCTAGCGGTCGTTGGAACAGGTCCCGCGTCTCGACAGTCAGCGCCTTCAGTCCCTTCGAGGCGCCTGCCGCGCGCGCCAGAGCGATGGTGGCGGATTTCTCGCCTTCCACCGCATGCACGGTGGCGCGCTCGGCAAGCCGCAAGGCGAAGGTGCCGACGCCCGCGAACAGATCCGCGACTTTAACCGCGCCCGTCGTCGCCGCGAGCACCAGATCGGCCAGCGCCTGTTCGCCGGCTGCAGTCGCCTGGAGGAAGGCCCCTGGGGGCGGCGCGACAAGGCTTGCGCCCATGCGCACGAAGGGCGCGCGTCGCTCGATGATCGTCTCGCCATGATTGGAGATACGGGCCAGATCAAAGCGCTCCGCCACGGTAATCAGGGCTTGACGGTACGCGAACGACAGCGGCCCGGCTCCCCGGAGGTCGACGTCCAGCCCTTCGAGCGTCGCGGTTACGACGATGTCCAGCGGCTTGTCGAGCGGGATCAAGACCGTTGCGGCCGCGCGCGCAGCTTCGATCGCGCCCGCCATTCCGGGGCTGAGGATCGGGCAGGCGTCGATCGGCACGATGCGGTGCGCACGTGCCTGCATGAAGCCCAGGTCGACACGCTTTCGCCCGCCGGCGTCCTCTTCCACGCGGGCGTGGAAGGTCGCACGACGACGGCCTTCGCCATGTGCGTCAATCAGGGCGGCGACCGGCGCTTCCAGTCTGGCCCGCGCAAAAGCGTCGACCACGAGCCCACGCTTCCATTCCGCATAAGGCGCAGGCGCGAGGGCCTGCACGGCGCAGCCGCCACAGATCGAGTAGACGGGACAGAAGGGCGCTATGCGGTCAGGGCTTGGACGGCGGATTTCCGCCAGCCGCGCGCGGTCCCCGTCGATTTCCGCCACCACGATCTCCCCCGGCAGGGCGAAAGGCACTGCGATGAAGCCGCGGTCGGAGAGCGCGAGTCCTTCCCCGCGCTGGCCGAGCCGCGCGATGGTGAGTTCTGCATTCAGGTCGAACCGCGTCATCATTTGTCCGTTTCGGGGCCGGGGAGCATCGCCCCGACCAGAAATTCCACGTTGCCGTCCCCGCCCGCTATGGGGGAGGGGACGAGACCTAGCACTTTCCAGCCCATCGATGTGAGCCAGCTCTCGATGTCGCGGCAAACCGCCGCGTGAATTTCCGCGTCCCGCACGACGCCCTTCTTGACGGCCTGCCTGCCGGCTTCGAACTGCGGCTTGATCAGCGCGATCAGGCGCGCCCCGGGTGGAGCCAGCGCCAAGGCCGCCCGCAGCACGAGCTTCAGCGAAATAAAGCTGGCGTCGCAGACGATCAGGGCCGGGGGCGTCGGGACGAGATCAGGCGTCAGGTCCCGCGCGTCGGTCTTTTCCATGGCGGTCACCCGGGGGTGCGTCAGGAAGCGCCGGTGCAATTGCCCCTGGCCGACGTCCACCGCATAGACCCTTGCGGCACCGCGGTCGAGCAGGACGTGCGTGAAGCCTCCGGTGGAGGAGCCGACGTCGAGGCACGCGAGGCCGGTCGGGTCGACGCCGAAATGATCCAGCCCGGCCACCAGCTTCAACCCGCCGCGCGAGACCCATTCATAGGCCGGCGTCGCCGTCAGGGGCGCTTTGGGGTCGAGCATGTCGGATGCGCGCTTGACCGTCTCGCCGGCTGACGTGACCAGCCCGGCTTCGATCGCCTCGCGTGCCTTGGCCCGGCTCTGGAACAGGCCGCGTTCGAGAAGAAGCAGATCGGCGCGCTGGCGCATGGCGTCATCCGCTGAGGGTGCGAGGGCGGCTCGAGATCAGGCGATCAAAGACTTCGCCGCCTCTTCGCTGCGGCCCAGCATGTCCAGAACCTTGGCCACGATGGCCTTGGCGTCCAGTCCTGCCTGCGCGTACAGCCGGTCGGGCTTGTCATGGTCCAGGAACGTGTCAGGCAGCGCCATGGTGCGCACCTTGAGCGGTGTGCGCCCGGCGCCGTCCAGCGCGCCGTCCTCGCTGAGCGCGTGCAGCACCAAAGATCCGAAGCCGCCGATCGAACCCTCTTCGATGGTCACCAGGACCTCGTGGTGAGCCGCGAGCTTGCGCAGCAGGTCCCGGTCCAGCGGCTTTGCGAAGCGCGCATCCGCCACCGTGGTGGATAAGCCGTAACCAGCGAGCGACTCGGCCGCCTTGAGAGCCTCGGCCAGGCGCGTGCCAAGCGACAGCAGGGCGATGCGGGTGCCCTCCCGGACGATCCGACCACGTCCGATTTCCAGGGGAACGCCGACTTCGGGCATGTCGATGCCGACGCCCTCGCCGCGCGGGTACCGGAACGCGATGGGACCAGAGTCGAAGGCCGCGGCCGTGGCCACCATATGGACAAGCTCCGCTTCGTCGGCGGCCGCCATGATTGTCATGTCGGGCAGGCATCCGAGATAAGCGATGTCGAAGGAGCCGGCATGGGTGGCCCCATCCGCGCCCACGAGCCCCGCGCGGTCGATCGCGAACCGCACCGGCAGCTTCTGAATGGCCACGTCGTGGACCACCTGATCATAGGCGCGCTGCAGGAAGGTCGAGTAGATCGCGCAAAACGGCTTGTAGCCTTCGGTGGCGAGGCCGGCCGCAAAGGTCACGGCATGCTGTTCGGCAATGCCGACATCGAAGCTGCGACCCGGAAACCTGGTGGCGAAAAGATCCAGCCCGGTCCCGGTGGGCATGGCGGCCGTCACCGCGACGATCTTGTCGTCGCGCTCGGCCTCTTTCATGAGGCTTTCTGCGAACACGCGGGTATAGGCAGGGGCGTTCGCCTTGGGCTTGGCCTGAGCGCCTGTCACCACGTCGAACGTGTTGACCCCGTGATATTTGTCGTCTGACGCCTCGGCGGGCGGATAACCCTTGCCCTTCTGGGTGACGACATGGATCAGCACCGGGCCGCCGACATCTGCATCCCGGACATTTTTCAGTACGGGCAGAAGGTGCTCGAGATTATGCCCGTCGATCGGACCGACGTAATAGAAACCCAGTTCCTCGAACAAGGTCCCGCCTGTGACATAGCCGCGCGCATGTTCCACGGCGCGCGTAATGGCGCGGTCGATCTTCGCGGGCATGTGCTTGGCGAGCTGTTTGCCGACATCGCGCAGGCGCAGATAGGTGCGTCCTGACGCGAGCCGCGCCAGATAGGCCGACATGGCGCCCACCGGGGGGGCGATCGACATGTCATTATCGTTCAATATGACGATCAGGCGCGAATGCATCGCCCCGGCGTTGTTCATCGCCTCGTAGGCCATGCCGGCCGACATGGCGCCGTCGCCGATGACCGCGATGACGTTATTGTGGCGTCCCGAAAGGTCCCGGGCCACCGCCATGCCGAGTCCGGCGGAGATCGATGTCGAGGAATGGGCGGCGCCGAAGGGGTCGTATTCGCTCTCGCTTCGCTTGGTGAACCCCGAGAGGCCGCCACCCTGTCGCAAGGTGCGAATGCGCTCGCGGCGGCCGGTCAGGATCTTGTGCGGATAAGCCTGATGCCCGACGTCCCAGATCAGGCGGTCGCGAGGGGTATCGAAGACATGGTGGATCGCAACCGTGAGCTCGACGACGCCCAGGCCCGCGCCCAGATGTCCGCCGGTCACGGA
>JAIEQX010000223.1 GCA_019747375.1 Beijerinckiaceae bacterium
GTGGTGAGCCTGAACGATGCGGCAGGGCGGATGACGGAGGCGGTGGCGCTCGCCAACCGCTTTCCATCCGCCAAAATCGTTTTCAGCGGCGGCAGCGCACAGCTGATCGGCAAGGCCATCCCCGAGTCCTTCGCCGCACAGGCGTTCTTCCGGCAAATGGGCGTCGCCGACGAGCGGGTGCTTTTCGAGACCAAATCACGCAACACGCATGAGAATGCCGTGTTCACGCGCGACCTGTTTCAACCCAGACCCGGCGAGAGCTGGTATCTGGTGACGTCGGCATTCCACATGCCACGGTCAATGGGAATTTTCCGGCAGGCAGGCTTCGCGGTCACCCCGTGGCCTGCGCATTATTATACGGCGCCCGGCCTGATCCGATGGCTCGAAGTGAGCTATGGCCTGCGAACGCTGGAGGTGGCGGTGCGCGAGTGGATCGGCCTCGTGGCCTACCGGCTCACGGGGCGCACGGACGCGCTGTTTCCGGGACCCGATCAGGCCTCGGGCGGCAGCCCCAGCCGGTAGAGGCCGCGGAAGTCTTCCGGATCCGCCGGCTTGCCCTTGCGATAAATCGCAATATTGCCGGTGCGGGCGAGCCCGATGGCGGCGCGGCGGACATGATGGATCCAGTGATGCCAATCGGCGCCTTCGCCGCGTCGGCCCTCGGCGAAGGCCTTGGCGGCTTCGGTCGGGCTGATGGTCTTGCCGAGCCCGCGCTCGGTGCAGAGGCTGACGATCACGTCCTCGATGCCGGGGCGGCTTTCGCCCTTGGGGGGCTTGGCGCGCCTGGCGGGGGCCTCTTCGGCGGTTTGGTCAGTCTTGGGTGTCTCGCTCATGCCCTGCAAATGCGCGCGACGGCGCTCGCGGTCAAGTCTCGGGTTTTTCCGGCGGCTCGTACATGACCGCATGCTGCGCGTCCGAAACGAACTGGCGGGCCGACATGACGACCAGCACGGCGGCCGTGGTGGCGACGAAGGCCCATGGGCCCAGAAACCAGCCAAAATAGGCAAGCGCGAAGAAAAACGCGCGCTGGCCGCGCGTGAAATGTCTGCCGGCCGCGATATTCATCTGGGCGGCCCGCATGGCGATGCGCCGACGCTCGCGCTGATCCGCGGAGGTGCGGGACGGGGTCGCGCCGACCAGAATGGCGGCGTAATTGAACAGTCGGTACGACCACGCGAATTTGAAGAAGGCATAGCCGAAGATGATCAGAAGCCCGATGATCTTGACCTCCCAGATCTGGCGGCTGGCGCCGGGACCGAAGGGCAGATCGGAGAAAACTTTCAGAACGTCGTCGGCTGCGCGCAACAGCGTTGCCGTGCCGCCGATGGCCAGCAGCGAGGTCGAGGCGAAGAAGGCGCTGCCGTTCTGCAGCGAGCCCATGAGCGACGCATCGACGATGCGCACGTCGCGCTCCGACATTTCGAGCATCCAGCGGATGCGATAGCGGTTCATCTGGTGATTGAGGCCGCGCGCCGCGCCTGGCCCATGCCCGAGCAGCACGTGGTAGGCCGCCCAGGCGGCTATGAAAAACGCCAGGGCCAAAACGTCGGCCGTCGTCAGAATATTGTTCACACCTGCTGCCCGCGTCTCGATTCGTGGCGGCGCCGCGAATGGCGCGAGCCTAGCCGCCCACCTTGTCCCGGGCGAGACTTTTGTGTCGGGTGGAGCGCTTGACGCCGGCCGCGCCGCATCCTCTGCTGGGGCGAGATGAGGGAGCGGTCAGCCGCATGAGCGAACTGAGAACTGCGTATGATCCCGCCAGCGACGGCGAAAGCCGGGCCGCCTGGGCGCTTCTGCGCGACGAATTGCTGGCGCGCCGCGCGCTTGCGGCGGAGGGCGGCTCTCCTGAAGTCCGCAAGCGGCATCAGGCGCGCGGCAAGCTGTTGCCGCGCGATCGGGTGATGCGGCTGCTCGATCCCGGCTCGCCGTTTCTGGAGATCGCTCCGCTGGCGGCTGTCGACATGTACGACGGCGCCGCGCATGGCGCCGGGCTCATCGCGGGCGTCGGCCGGGTGTCCGGCCACGAGGTCATGGTCATCGCCAACGATTCGACCATCAAGGGCGGGGCCTATTTTCCGATCAGCGTGAAGAAACATCTTCGCGCGCAGGAGATCGCGCAGGAAAACCGGTTGCCCTGCGTGACATTGGTGGATTCAGGAGGCGCCAACCTGCCGCACCAGACAGATGTCTTTCCGGATCGGGATCATTTCGGCCGCATCTTCTTCAATCAGGCCCGCATGTCGGCGCAGGGCATTCCGCAGATCGCCGTCGTGATGGGAAGCTGCACGGCGGGCGGAGCCTATGTGCCGGCCATGTCGGACGAGACGATCATCGTGCGCGGGCAAGGGACGATTTTTCTCGCCGGTCCGCCGCTGGTGAAGGCCGCGACCGGCGAGATCGTTACCGCGGAACAGCTTGGCGGCGCAGACCTCCACACACGTGTGTCGGGCGTCGCGGACCATCTGGCGGAAAATGACGAGCATGCCCTGACCCTGGCCCGGAGCATCGTGGCGCGCCTGCCGAAGCGCGCGACGATCGAAACTGCGGCATGGCGCGAACCTCTTCATGACGCAGCCGATCTCGAAGCGATCGTGCCGGTCGATCTTCGCCAGTCCTACGACGTGCGCGAGGTGATCGCGCGGCTTGTCGACGGATCGCGGTTTGACGAGTTCAAGGCCCGCTATGCCCCGACGCTGGTGACGGGCTTCGCACGGCTGCACGGGATGGACATCGGCATTCTCGCCAACAACGGACTTCTGTTTTCCGACTGCGCGCTGAAAGGCGCGCATTTCATCCAGCTCTGCACGCAGCGGCGCATCCCGCTCCTGTTCCTCCAGAACATCGCCGGCTTCATGGTCGGGCAGGCGGCGGAGGCCGGCGGCATCGCGCGCGACGGCGCCAAGCTCGTGGCGGCGGTCGCCTGCGCGGATGTCCCAAAACTGACGCTGGTGATCGGCGGATCCTATGGAGCCGGGAATTATGCGATGTGCGGCCGGGCTTATCAGCCGAGGTTTCTGTTCACCTGGCCGAACGCACGCATCAGCGTGATGGGCGGCGAGCAGGCGGCGTCTGTTTTGGCGACGCTGAAGCGTGACGGGATGGAAGCGCGCGGCGAAAGCTGGAGCCCGGAAGACGAGGAGGCTTTCAAGGCGCCGATCCGCGAAAATTACGAGCGCGAAGGCTCGCCCTATTACGCCACGGCGCGGCTTTGGGACGATGGCGTGATCTTGCCGGGAGAGACGCGACGCGTTCTGTCTCTGGCGCTCGCGACATGTCTCGGCGCGCCCGTGCAGGAGACGCGTTACGGCGTCTTCAGGATGTGAGCCGCATGCGTTTTCTGAATCAAGGGCGATGATCGCATGAGCCGGCTTGCGCATGATCCGGAAGGACAATCCTATGCCCGACGCATCTGGGGCATCGCTATAGGGACAGCTGTCTTCGCCGCCTGTGTGGTGGCGGTGGCGATGTATATCGGCTCGCGGCAATTGCTGAAGGATGGATTCGACTGGAGCTACGACGTCGTTCTCTTCGCGATGTCGGCCATCGTCTACGGCCGAAGCGCGCAGGCGGAACGGGTTTGCGCGCTGCTGATCGCCGTCGTGCTGGCGGTTGCGGGCCTGCACACGCTCTACGATCTCTGGGACAAAATCGTCGATCCGCGTCCGATCGAGCCTGTGACCCTCGGATTTTCAGCCTTGTCCGCAGCGCTGTTCGGCGTCGTCGTCGTGGCGCTTCTGCTGCGGTTTCGCCGTTCGGACAATCCGCTCATTCATGCGACGTGGATCTCGTCCCGCAACGCCATGATCTCGACGGCGCTCTATTCCAGCGTCAGTCTGTTCGCGCGGCTGGCGACGTCGCGCCACATGGAATACGGGCTCGACGTCTTCGCCGCGGGCCTCTGCTTTCAGGGCGCTTATGTGATCACCCGCGACGTCATGCGCGATGCGCGGAAGCGGCGCGCCGCAGTCGTGGAGGCATGATGTTCAGGTCCGTGCTCATCGCCAATCGTGGGGAGATCGCCTGCCGGATCATCCGCACCGCCCGGTCGCTCGGCATGCGGACCATCGCGGTCCATTCCGATGCGGACAAGGACGCGTTGCATGTGCGGCTCGCCGATGAGGCGCATCGCATCGGTCCGGCGCCGGCGGCGCAAAGCTATTTGTCGATCCCGGCGCTCCTGGAGGCGGCGCGCGTGAGCGGCGCCGAATGCATTCATCCGGGCTACGGCTTTCTCAGCGAGCACGCCGAATTCGCCGAAGCCTGCGCGGCGGCTGGCGTCGTCTTCGTCGGCCCGAAGCCTGCCGCCATCCGGGCCATGGGCCTGAAAGACGCCGCCAAGGCGCTGATGCAGAAGGCCGGAGTGCCTGTGACTCCGGGATATCACGGACAGCGGCAGGAGCCGCGATTTCTGCGCGACAAGGCGTATGAGATCGGCTACCCGGTGCTGATCAAGGCGGTGGCGGGCGGCGGCGGGCGCGGCATGCGGCGTGTCGACGCCCATGTCGAATTCGAGACGATCCTGGCGGATGTCCAGCGCGAGGCGCTGGCCTTGTTCGGCAATGCCCATGTGCTCGTCGAAAAATGCATCGCCGCGCCGCGTCACATCGAAGTCCAGGTGTTCGGAGACACGACCGGCGCCATCGTGCATCTGCACGAACGCGATTGCTCCCTGCAGCGGCGTCGCCAGAAGATCGTCGAAGAGGCGCCGGCGCCGGGACTGTCCGGCGCGCTTCGCGAAAAGATGGGCGCGGCCGCGGTGGCGGCGGCGCGGGCAGTCTCCTACGAAGGCGCGGGCACTGTCGAATTCATCGTGGACGGCTCGAAAGGGCTCGACGATGCGCCTTTCTATTTCATGGAGATGAACACGCGTCTGCAGGTCGAGCATCCGGTCACGGAAGCGATTGTCGGGCTCGATCTGGTCGCCTTGCAGTTTCGGGTCGCGGCGGGCGAACCGCTGGGTTTCAGTCAGGCGGACATCCGCGTCACGGGCCATGCTGTCGAGGCCCGGCTTTATGCGGAAGACCCGGAGCGCGATTTTCTGCCGACGCCGGGCAGGCTCGTGGCGCTGGAATTGCCGGAAGGCGACGGCGTCCGCGTCGACGCCGGCTACGAGGCCGGAAATGTCGTGCCGCCGGATTACGATCCGCTGATCGCCAAGATCGTCGCGCATGGCGCGTCTCGCGACGACGCTCTCGCGACGCTCAGCAAGGCATTGCGGGGCGTTCTGGTTGCCGGGCCAAAGAGCAATCTTGCGTTTCTTCGGGCGCTCTGTGTTGCGCCGTTCATGCGCAGCGGCGTCTATGACACGGGTTCGATTCAACGCGATCCGCAGGCGCTCGGCGCCGGACCGCGTCACCTCGACCGGCAGGCTGTCGCAACGGCCATGGCGCATCTTCTCGAGCGCGAGCAGGCGGAGGCGTCGGGCGGTGGCGGTCCGTGGAGTCTTGCCGACGGCTTTACGCTCGCGCCGAAGCGGGCCGTGCTGCGTCCCTTTTTTGCCGACGGTCAGGGACACGTGGCGCATGTCAGCGCCGGGACCGAGGGGCTTCGGGTCGAGATCGACGGCGTGCCTGGCGCAAGACCCGGCGGCGACATCCGCCTCGTTCCGTCGGGGCGCGCCATGCTGGTCACGCGCGCGGGACGGCAAGTCGAGGTCCGGTTGCCGGATGATCGCGACCATGAAAGCCGGCCGGTCACCGGTGGCGAGGAGAGCGTGCGCGCTCCCTTGCATGGCCGATTGGTCGAGGTTCGGGTGCAGGTCGGCGAGATTGTGGAGCAGGGTGCAAGGGTCGGGACGATCGAGGCCATGAAACTGTCGCACGCGCTCGTGGCGCCAAGGTCGGGCGTGGTAGCCGAGATTTTGGCGGTGGAAGGCGCTCAGGTGGCGCAGGGTGATCGGCTGATCGTGATCGGCGAATGAGGCCAAGCCTGTGGGCTGCGGCTCCATGCCCCTCGCCACTGCCGCGGCCGGGCGATAGAGAAGCCCCATGGCACTCCACATGCTGAAACTCTGCGTCGGCGCCGAATCGATCCGCGATCTCGAAGACTGGATCGAGATGCGGCTGGCCGAGTCGCGTCGCCTCAGGCAACCGGCGGAGCAGCTCCACACGACCCGCATGGCGCCGAAACGGCTCGAGGAATTGCTCGATGGCGGGTCTCTGTTCTGGGTCATCAAGGGACAGGTCGCCGCGCGCCAGACCCTGTTGGCGATCCGGCCGTTCACGGATCGCGAGGGCGTTTCGCGTTGCCATCTGGTGCTGGAGCCCAAGGTGATTCCAGTGTTGCCACGCCCCTGCCGGCCGTTTCAGGGATGGCGCTATCTGAAAGCCGAGGAGGCGCCGCAGGATCTGGGGGCGGGGCTTGGAGAGGTTGCGGACATGCCGGAAGAGCTGCGGCGGGAATTGCGCGAACTGGGCCTGCTTTGATCGTCCTCCAGGATCAGCCGGCGGGGCGCCACTTGCCGATCAGCCCGGCGCATACGATCTTTCCCTCATGATCAATCGCGCACCGATCGTGACACGCAGGGCTGACAGATGAGCGGACGGGACGACAAGGCTCCGGTTCCGCATCAGGGCCGAACGGGCTCGCCCGTGGACGCCTTCCTCGACAAGGCCGCCTCCGTGGCGCCCAAGGGCCCGCGGCGGGGCCGCCTGATCTTCGCCCTCGATGCGACGATGAGCCGACAGCCGACCTGGGATCTCGCCCAGCAATTGCAGGGGCGCATGTTCGATACAGCGGCCATCCTGGGCGGGCTCGACGTGCAGCTCGTCTATTTCCGCGGCTTCGGCGAGTGCCGGGCCTCCTCCTTCGTGGCCGGCGGCGAGGGGCTCGCGCGGCTCATGTCCAGGATTCAGGTGCAGGGCGGCCAGACGCAGATCGGCAAGGTGCTCCGGCATGCCCGCGATGAGGCCCGGACGGCTCCCGTCGCCGTGATGGTCTTCGTCGGCGACGCCATGGAGGAAAATCCGGACGATCTCGCCGCCGTGGCGGGCGAACTCGGGCTGCTCGGCGTCAAGGCGTTCATGTTCCAGGAGGGGCGCGACACGCGCACCGAACTCGTGTTCAAGGATCTGGCGCGCCTTACCGGGGGCGTGCACGCGCATTTCGATTCTTCGGCTCCCGAGCGGCTCGCGGCGCTTCTTTCGGCTGCGGCGGCCTATGCGGCGGGCGGTCGCCCGGCGCTTGAAAAGCACGGCGGCCCGGCCGCCAGCCGCCTTCTTACGCAGATGCGCTGAGCAGACCGGAAAACATGAACCTGCTCATCGCCCTCGCGATCCTCTTCGGCCTCTACTACGGCATTCGCTGGTTCGCGCGGACGAATCCGGCGACGATCATGCGCGTCGGCAAGCAGGCCGCCGGCGTCGGCGCGCTCGGGCTGGCGGCGTTCCTGATGGTCCGGGGAAGGTTTGAAATGGGCGCCGGGCTCGGCGGGCTCGGGCTCTGGCTGCTGGGCTGGAGCGGCATGCCGAACGGCTTCAAGTCTGTCGGCGGCGCGCCCAAGGTCTCCCGGGTGCGATCCGCCATGATCGAGATGCAGCTCGACCACGCCAGCGGGACGCTGCAGGGGGTGGTGTTGGCGGGCGCTTTCGAGGGGCGGCCGCTGGCGGAGCTCACGCGCCCGCAATGCGAGGCGCTTTATGTGACCTGCCGCAGCGACGACCCGGAAGGCGCGCGCCTGCTAGAGGCTTATCTTGACCGCCGGTTTGCCGGCTGGCGTGACGCAGCTGAGAGTGATGGCGACACGGGCGGGCGGAGCGGCGGGTCGCGTCAGCCTGGCGCTATGTCGGAAGATGAAGCTTATGAAGTCCTGGGACTTCAGAAGAGCGCTTCGCGGGACGAGATTGCGCGTGCGCACAGGGCGCTCATGAAGAAACTGCATCCCGATCACGGGGGGACGACGAGCCTCGCCGCCAGAGTGAATGAGGCCAAAGACGTCCTGATGCGTCGCCATCAGTAAAACTCCACACACGCTACGCGGAAACAGGGAAGATGAAGGGTCGGCAGGTCGGTCATGTTCGGCTGCCGAGTCTTGAACTCAATTCTTGGTGGCGAAACAGCCAAAGCCTGAACGCTTCAGGGCCTTGCAGGCATTGGCGGCCTGATTTTCGTCGAGTCCGGCAAAGCGGGCGCGGTAAAGCGTGCCCGAGCCGCTTTTCACTGGCTCGGTGAAAGGCGTGGCCGAGCCCAGGGCGCTGCGGCTCGAAGCCTTGGCGCGGGCCAGAAGGTCCTGAGCCTTTTCGGCGTCGTCCGTGGCGCCGATCTGGATCATGTAGCCGGAGCGGGCCGAGGCGGGGCGCGAGAAATCCGTGCGCGACGCCGGACGCGGCTCGATGCGCGAAGCGGTTTCGACGCGAGCGGTTTCGACCCGGGCCGTTTCGATCTTCGCCGGAGGCGTCAGGACGGCGGCCTCGACCCGGGCGACGCGGGTTTCTGCGCGCAACTCGATTTTCTGGCGGGGCGCTTCGGCGGCGGCGGTCGGGCCTGTCACCCAACGCATGTTGGAGGGCGTCGATGTCGGGACGACGGCGGCGGCGACCAGGCGAGGGCCGGTCGAGCCGTCGAGCGAGACGCCCCGATATTCGGTCGAACCGGTCGGCTGCGGGTCAGACATGCGCTGGAGCCCGGAGACATAGGCCGGGCGTGCGCGCTCGATCGACACCGGGCCATTGGAGGCGACCTGCACCGGGCGGGCGGTTTCGATCGACTCGCCGCGCATCGGTTCAAGCCGGCTTGTGGCCTCGCGCACCGGTTCGGCGCGGACGATCTCCACGGGGGCGGCCTTTGGAGCCGGGGCGGGCGCCTGGGCGACGGCTACGGTCGGCTCGATGAAGCGGGCCTGCGCAATCGCCGGAGCGGTTCGGCGGCGGGAGGCCAGTTCGATCTTGTTCTCGATCAGCTTGGCCATGATCTGGTCGCGGCCGGCGGCGCTCTTGCCGCCGAGGACGACGGCGATGATGTGCTGGTCGCCGCGCTTGACGGAGCTCAGCAGATTGAAGCCCGAGGCGCGGGTATAGCCGGTCTTGATGCCGTCGATGCCTTCCACCTTGCCGAGCAGGCGGTTGTGGTTGCGCATCACGGAATTGCCGTAGCGGAAGTTATGCGTGGAAAAATACGCGTACTGGCGCGGGAAGCGCTCCTGGATCGCGCGGCCCAGCGTGACGAGATCGCGCGCCGTGGTGATCTGTTCGGGATCGGGAAGGCCGGACGCATTGGCGTAATGCGTGCGGGTCATGCCAAGCGAATGCGCGCGGGCGGTCATCATCTCGGCGAATTTCTCTTCCGAGCCGCCGACGGCTTCGGCGACCGCGGCCGCGACGTCGTTCGCCGATTTGGTGACCAGCGCCTTGATGGCGTTCTCGACCGTGATCGACTGGCCCGGACGGAGGCCGAGCTTGGAAGGCGGCATGGAGGCGGCGTGCGCCGTCATGGTGATGGGGCTGTCGAGCCGGAACCTGCCGCGTTCCATGGCTTCGAACAGGAGATACAGCGTCATCACCTTGGTGATAGAGGCGGGATGGCGCAGCTCGTTCTCATTCTGGCCATGCAGCACGCGGCCGGAATTCACGTCCACCACGATAGAAGCATAGGGAGGAGAGTAGGGCGCCGCCTTGGCGGCGCGCGCCTGTTTGCCCTTGCGGGGACGAGCTTCGGCATCGGACGTCTGCACGGCCATGCCCAGAACGAGGCTGGCGCCTGTCAGAACTGCACAAATGCGACCACGCCGGCTGGCAACGCCACTCATGAACATCACTGGGTCCTCTTTGACGGAGGCGGTGGCGCTGCCGGAAGGCGATGCGTCACCTGAACACAACATCAGAGAACCGTACGGGAGCGCGGTTACGCGGCGGTTAATAGGGCGTTGAAAGGAGGACTCTTTTCCGCAACATTCTCATCGCTTGCTGGAGCGGAGCTGTCGTGTCCCTCGGACGGTTTATGTTGCACTGCAAAATGATATTGACAGAATTGGTGCAGTGCACATATAACCGAAATCGGTAGCAGGCCGGATTTGCTCGGTCCGCTCAGGAGCCGCCTGGCGGCCATCATCGAGGGCAGAGACCATGTTCAAGAACCTGGAAGAGATGCAGAAATTCAGCAAGGACCAGATGGATTCGGCGGCCGCTGCGGCCACGACCCTGTCCAAGAGCGTCCAGCAGATCGCCATCGAGGCGACCGACTATTCCAAGAAGTCGCTCGAGACCTCGACGCAGTTCGTCGAGAAGCTCCTCGGCGCCAAGTCGCTCGACTCGGCCGTCCAGATCCAGTCCGAATACGCCAAGTCGGCCTATGAGGGCTTCGTCGCTCAGGCGACCAAGTTCGGTGAAATGTACACGAGCCTGGCCAAGGAAGCTTTCAAGCCGGTGGAAGCCGTCGTCGCGAAGGCGCAGGCCGTCGCCAAGTAATTCCTGCGCTCGCGCCCTCAGGGGCCACGCGCATCTTGAGACCATCGCCGGGATACCGGCTTCGAGGCCCGGCTCACGCCGGGCCTTTTGCGTTCCGGCGCTTCTCCACAGGCCGGCGGTGCGGAAAGGCTTTCGAATCCCTGCGCTGTCGTCTTGGCTGGCGCGTCGACCGCAACGCACATAGACTGATCGTATGCCGACCGATTTGCACGGGTTGGCGGAACGAGACGCTTCCGGGAGGAGCGGCCAAAACGCGCAGGAAAGGTGGCGAGGGGACCCCTTATCAGGCGCGCGGATCGAACTACATAGAGTAGCGGGACAGGGATAAGTCACTGTGACGGTCGGCCAAATTTTCTTCAGAGCATACGGACGCAAGAGCGTGACGCAGGAAGGTGCATCGTTCACCGGAGAGCAGACTCACTCACGAATCCGGACGGTCGGCACGCCCCGCGGCCAGCAGCGTCAGAACCGGCGGCCTGAAGCGGCCAAGGAGCCGCGCAAAGGCGGCGAGGGTGGCGGAAACGGCTCAGGCACGGCCGTCATCACCCGCACCAAGACGCAGACCAAGAAGCCCGGCATGTATCGCGTTCTCATCCTGAACGACGATTACACTCCGATGGAGTTCGTGGTCACGGTCCTCCGGAAATTCTTCAACAAGGGCCCGGAAGAGGCCCAGCGCATCATGTTGCATGTGCACCACCATGGCGTGGGCGAATGTGGCGTGTTCACCTATGAAGTCGCGGAAACCAAGGTCACGCAGGTCATGGATTTCGCACGAAAGCACCAGCACCCCCTGCAGTGCATTATGGAAAAGAAGTGAGAGCCGCTATGCCATCCTTCTCCAGAAATCTCGAACAGTCGCTTCACAGGGCTCTCGCGGTGGCAAATGAGCGCCACCATGAATATGCGACGCTCGAGCATCTGCTTCTCAGCCTCCTCGACGACCAGGATGCGGCCGCCGTCATGCGCGCCTGCTCGGTCGACACCGAGGTTCTGAAGAAGAATCTGGTCGAATATATCGACCAGGAACTCGAGAACCTGATCACGGAAGGCCGCGAGGACGCGAAACCGACCGCCGGCTTCCAGCGGGTCATCCAGCGCGCCGTCATCCATGTCCAGTCGTCCGGCCGCGAGGAAGTGACCGGCGCCAACGTGCTTGTGGCGATCTTCGCCGAGCGTGAGAGTCATGCCGCCTATTTCCTGCAGGAGCAGGACATGACGCGCTACGACGCGGTCAATTACATCAGCCACGGGATCGCCAAGCGTCCGGGCATGTCCGATCCTTCGAAGGGGCCGCGCGGCGCCGACGAGGAAAGCGACGGCCGCGAACAGCGCGAGACCCGAGAGGCGCCCGACGGAAAGAAGAAGGAGGGCGCGCTCGAGGCTTATTGCGTCAACCTGAACAAGAAGGCGCGGGACGGACGGATCGATCCGTTGATCGGCCGCGAGTCCGAGGTTCAGCGCACGATCCAGGTGCTCTGCCGTCGGCAGAAGAACAATCCGCTGCTGGTCGGCGATCCGGGCGTCGGCAAGACCGCCATCGCGGAAGGGCTGGCGCGCAAGATCATCAAGGGCGAGGTGCCGGAAGTGCTCGCCAAGGCGACCGTCTTCGCGCTCGATATGGGCACGCTGCTGGCGGGCACCCGCTATCGTGGCGACTTCGAAGAGCGCCTGAAGCAGGTGATGAAGGAAATCGAGCAGCATCGCAACGCGATCCTGTTCATCGACGAAATTCACACGGTGATCGGCGCGGGCGCGACCTCCGGCGGCGCAATGGACGCGTCCAACCTGCTCAAGCCCGCGCTCGCGCAGGGGTCGCTGCGTTGCATCGGCTCGACGACCTACAAGGAATATCGCCAGTATTTCGAGAAGGACCGCGCGCTGGTTCGCCGCTTCCAGAAGATCGACGTGAACGAGCCGTCCGTGCCGGACGCGATCGAGATCATGAAGGGCCTGAAGCCCTATTTCGAGGAATTCCACAAGGTGCGCTACACCAACGAGGCCGTGAAGGCCGCGGTGGAGCTTTCCGCGCGCTACATCCATGACCGCAAGCTGCCCGACAAGGCGATCGACGTGATCGACGAAACGGGCGCCTCGCAGATGCTGCTGCCCGAGACCCGTCGGAAGAAGACGATCGGCATCAAGGAGATCGAGGCCACCATCGCGACCATGGCGCGGATTCCGCCCAAGACGGTCTCGAAGGACGACGCCGAGGTGCTTCAGCATCTCGAGGAAACCCTGCGCCGCGTCGTCTACGGGCAGGACGCGGCCATTGGCGCGCTGTCCTCGGCGATCAAGCTGTCGCGGGCAGGACTTCGCGACGCCGAAAAGCCGATCGGCTGTTATCTGTTCTCGGGTCCGACCGGCGTCGGCAAGACGGAGGTCGCGCGCCAGCTGGCCAAGAGTCTGGGCGTGGAAATCACGCGCTTCGACATGTCGGAATATATGGAGCGCCATACGGTGAGCCGCTTGCTCGGAGCGCCTCCCGGCTATGTCGGCTTTGACCAGGGCGGCCTGCTGACCGACGCCATCGACCAGCATCCGCATTGCGTGCTGCTGCTCGACGAGATCGAGAAGGCGCATCCGGATCTGTTCAACATCCTGTTGCAGGTCATGGATCACGGCAAACTGACGGATCACAACGGCAAGCAGATCGATTTCCGTAACGTGATCCTGATCATGACGACGAACGCCGGCGCCGCCGACATGGCAAAGGCGGCGTTCGGCTTCCACCGCGGCAAGCGGGAAGGCGACGACGTGGAGGCGGTCAACCGTCTCTTCGCGCCGGAATTCCGCAACCGGCTGGATGCGATCGTGCCGTTCGGCCATCTGCCGTCCACCGTCATCACCAAGGTGGTCGACAAGTTCATCATGCAGCTCGAGGCGCAGCTGGCGGATCGCAACGTCTCGATCGAGCTCACCGACGAGGCCCGCAACTGGCTGGTCGAGCACGGATATGACGAGGCCATGGGCGCGCGTCCCATGGCGCGGGTCATCCAGCAGTATATCAAGACGCCTCTGGCGGATGAGGTGCTGTTCGGTCGACTGAAGGGCGGCGGCACGGTGAGGGTCGTTGTCAAGACGGACGACAATGGCGCGAAGTCGCTGGGCTTCGTTTTCCCTGAGGGGCCGGTTCTGCCGCGTCCCGAGCGGGATATCGTCGAGGCGGGCAAGAAGCGCGTACGCGCCGAGCCGGAAGTCCGTCGCGCCAAGGCGGCGACGAAGAAAGCGTCCACCAAGGCCGGGCCCGGTTCGCCGCCAGCAGGCAAGGGTGGTTCGCCGGTGGTGCCGAAAGTGCCGCTGAAAGGCTGACGCCATAGCGGCCGCCGTTCCTTATCCAGAACGGCGGCCGCGTCTTTCCTGATGACAGCCAAGCGGTCGAGGATCGGGTCTTTGAGCAGAAGGACGGCCAGCCCCTCCGCTATTATGATCGCCATTGCTCCTGACGGAGAAGACGGGCGCGCCGTCGCTTGAGCGGGGCGTCCTCCATCCCTGGCGATGCATCCGAAGACCTCGGCGGCCGCACGCGCGCCCGCTGGTTCCTGGAGGGCCTGCGGCAGGCGGCCGCCGGACCGATGTTCATCGTGGCCGCCAGTCTGTTCGGCGTGGGATCTCTGGCGCGCGACGCGGGCTTTTCCGTAGGCGTCGCGGTCGCCTCCACAATCTTCATCTGGGCCGGGCCGGCACAGGTTATTTTTTTCGCCGCGCTGGTCACGCAGACGCCGCTGCCCGCCGTCGCTCTCTCTGTTGGCCTGTCTTCAATCCGCTTTTTGCCGATGTGTGTCGCCCTGCTGCCTCTCCTGCGGACAAGGCGCACGGGCGTCTTCACGATGATCGCCGCGGCTCATTTCACCGCCGTGACGGTCTGGGCGGAATCCATGAGGCGTCTGCCGGCGCTGCCACAGGGAGGCCGGCTGCCTTTCTATTTTGGATTTGGCGTCGCCTGCATCGTCTGCACTTCGATCTCGACAGCGCTTGGCTATGAATTGGCGGCGCAACTGCCCATGCCGCTCGCCGCCGGGCTTCTGCTGCTCACGCCGATCTATTTCATCGTGACGCTGCTGCGCGGCGTTCGTCGTCCGATCGACTGGCTGGCGCTTGTTTTCGGCCTCGCGCTGACGCCTATCGTGGCGACCTTTCTCGGCTCGGGCCCTGATCTGTTCGCCATCGGCATCGTCGGCGGGACGGCGGCCTACGCCATCCAGAAGTTTCTCGATCTTCGCCGCGTCGAGGGTCTCAAATGACCTTCGAATTCGCCGGCGATCTCGCGCCCTATCTCGTGCTGCTCGTGTTCGGCTTCCTGCCGAGCGAAATCTGGCGAGTCATGTCGGTGTTCATCGCGCGCGGGCTAGACGAGAGTTCCGAGGTGCTGGTCTGGGTGCGGGCAGT
>JAIEQX010000162.1 GCA_019747375.1 Beijerinckiaceae bacterium
GAGTTTGCCGACGGCCGCATCGGGGCCATGGCCACAGGTGGGTCGCCGCAAGGCGCGCCGTCCGAAGGAGGCCAGGCGCCTAAAAAAGCTTCCGCAAGGCAGTCGGCCGACAAGACGTCGCCAGCGCGAAGCAGTGTGGCGGGCGGTCAGGGAAGCCTGTTCTAGAGCGACGCAGGCGCCGCCCGTCGCGTCAGTCTTTGTTCCAGATCGAAGCGGGCCCGAAAACCTTTAGATTAAAATAAAAGATACCGGGAGCAGATATCCATGCGCATCGCCTTCCTGTCCGACATCCACGGCAATCGCGAGGCGCTCGACGCCTGTCTCGCCCATGCCGCGCGCGTCGGCGTGGATCGCTATGTGTTCCTGGGCGACATGGTCGGGTACGGGGCCGATCCCGTCTATGTCATCGACAGGGTCGCGGGTCTGGTCGAAGACGGCGCGCTGGCGCTGCTCGGAAATCACGATGCCGCCGCGGTCAGCGGCGACATCGAGGGGATGAACCAATATGCGCGGGACGCGATCCGGTGGACGCGCGACGAACTGGACGACGCGCAGATCGACTTTCTGAGAAACCTGAGTTCATCCGCGTCGGAGGACGACAGGCTCTACGTTCATTCGGAAGCAGCATCGCCCGGCTCCTGGAACTACGTGACCAATGCGTCCGAGGCGGAACGCAGTCTGCGGGCGACCGACAAGCGATTGACCTTCTGCGGACACGTCCATCGACCGCAGCTTTATCATATGACGGCCATGAAGCCTGCGGTCTATTTCAAGCCGCCCAGCGGACAGGCGATTCCGCTTGTCGGGCAACGAAAATGGCTCGCCGTCCAGGGGGCGGTCGGTCAACCTCGCGACGAAAATCCTGCAGCCGCATGGGGACTTTTCGACACCGACAAGGGCGAGTTCACCTATATGCGCGTGCCCTACGACATTGAAACGGCGGCGGGCAAAATCCACGCCGCCCATCTGCCGCAGATCCTCGCGGCGCGTCTGTACATAGGCCGGTGACGACATGGCGCGGCAGCAGCTTCAGACCGGCTCGACAATCGATGGTTTCCTGATCGGCGAAAAGGTGCACGCGGGCGGCATGGCGACGCTCTGGCGCGTCACGAAGCCCGGCGTCGATATTCCGATCGTCATGAAAGTGCCGACCATTCTTGACGGCGACGACGCCACGATCATCGTCGGCTTCGAAATGGAGATGATGATCCTGCCGCGACTTTCGGGCGTGCATGTGCCGCGCTGCATCGCGGTGAATGATCTGGCCCAGCAGCCTTACGTCGTGATGGAATACATTCAGGGCCATTCGCTGCTGAAGACGCTTGATGAAGCGCCGCTGGCGCCCGAACGCGTCGCGGAGATCGGCTCAAAAGTGGCTTCGGCGCTCATCGATCTGCACCGCCAGGGGGTGGTGCACCTCGACATCAAGCCCTCGAACATCATGATGCGCGACACGGGCGAAGCGGCCTTGATCGACTTCGGCCTGTCGCGGCATCTGTCGCTGCCGGACCTCCTCGAGGAGGAGTTTCATGTGCCGATGGGCACCGGACCATACATCTCGCCGGAACAGGTGCTCCACAACCGCTCCGATCCGCGGTCGGATATTTTTTCGCTGGGCGTGCTGCTCTATCATTTCGCCACCAAGGTCCGGCCATGGGGCCTGCCCAAGTCCGGCCGCGCGCTGCGCCGCAGGCTTTGGCGCGATCCTGTGCCGCCGCGCAAGCTGCGCCCCGAGATTCCGCCCTGGTTGCAGGAGATCATCCTGCGGTGTCTGGAGCCCGATCCGCTCCTGCGCTATCCGACAGCCGCGCAACTCGCTTTCGATCTCCAGCATCCCGATGAGATCAGGCTGACGGAACGCTCGTCGCGCATGGAGCGCTCCGGGTTTTTCCCCACGTTGCGCCGGCGGATCAAAGCGGCGGCGCTTGAATCGCACCCGCAGGACCCCGGCGAGCAGGCCACCACGGCCGCTCCCATCGTGATGGCGGCGGTGGATCTGAGCGAAGGTATGGAGCGGCTCTCGGCCGCGCTCCTCGTGGAGGTCGGACGCGTGCTGGGCTCGACGCCGGGCGTGCGGCTTGCCTGCATCAACGTGTTCAAGCAGAACCGCATCGCGCTGAACTATTCGCGCGACGAGGAAGGGCGAAACATTCATATGCGCCGTCTCGTCGAGCTGAAGGAATGGGCGCGCCCGCTCAAACTCGCGTCGGGCGACGTGACGTTTCACGTGCTCGAGGCGGCCGATCCCGCTTCGGCTTTGCTCGAGTTCGCCAAGACCAATCACGTCGACCAAATCCTGATTTGCGCGCGCGCCAGTTCGAACCTGCGCCGCTATCTCGGCAGCGTTTCGTCGCAGGTGGTCGCTGAAGCGCCATGCACCGTCACGGTCGTGCGCGTGCGCCAGAATGACGACGCCGCGCAGAGCGCGGAGAACGCCCCCGACGCGGCGGGAGAGGAGTCCCTGTCGGTCATGAGGTCGACCTGAGGCGCTCGGGTGGTCTTTCGGTCGATTTCGGGATAAAGACGAAGCCTTATCATCTTGTCATCGGGCAAAGACGCCATGAACCGATTCGAACGCCGTCCCCTGCCTGCGGGTGAGGCACAGATCGAATTCCTCGACGGAGACTTCCGGGTCCTCCGCCCGGGCTCCTTCGTGCGTTGCGCCGTGACAGGCGAACCGATCGCCATCGAGGATCTGCGCTATTGGGATGTCGACCGGCAGGAAGCCTATTCGACCCCGCAAGCCAAGCTCAAGCGGCTGGGCGTCAATCAGCCCTGAGTCCGGCTGTCAAAAAAGCCGAGACGCCGGCAGGGTCGTCGAACGCGAGAGTCACCGGCAGGGCCAAAAGCCCGGTGATTCCATGTCGCGCGGGCAGGCGGCATGCGTCTTTCTCGGTCGTCACGATGATTTCGGAACCAAGATTTTTGGCCGCAGCCGCAATCGCCGCGAGTTCATCCGGCTTGTAGGCGTGATGATCGTCGAACATGCGTCGCGCATCGAGAGTGGCTCCGCAGCTTTCCAGTGTCCGGAAGAATTTTTCCGGCCGCCCGATGCCCGCAAAGGCGAAAACGCGCTTTCCCCTGAGCGTGCCGGCGACCGACGGATCGGGCGACAGCCTGGCGGTGAAGACCGGGCATCCAGCCTCCCGCGCCATGGCGGCGACCCTTTCCCCGGAGGCTCCCTCGCCGATGATCACCATGGCGTCGACGACGCCGCCTTGTGCCTCGAGGGGCGCGCGCAAGGGCCCTGCGGGCATGCAAAGACCGTTGCCGACGCCGGTCGCGCCATCCACGACAGCGATCGAGAGAGTCTTGGCGAGAGAGGGATTTTGCATCCCGTCATCCATGACCACGACGCTGGCGCCGCTGCGCGCGGCCGCGCGAGCCCCGACCACGCGATCCGCGCAGATGAACGTCGGAAAGGCGCGCGCCAGCAGAAGCGGCTCATCGCCCGCCATGGCTGAATCGTGGCGCGCGAGGTCCACCCGCAACGGCACCGAGCTCGAAAGCGCGCCGCCATAGCCACGGGACAGAAACGCGGGCGTTTCGCCCGCCCGCGCCAGCAGATCCGCCAGGGCCAGCGCCGTGGGGGTCTTGCCGGCTCCGCCTGCGACGAAATTTCCGACGCACAGAACCGGCGCCCCGATGGTTTCGCCCGGCTGTTTCATGCGCCGGGCCGCGATGGCGCCGTAGACGAGACTGAAGGGCGTCAGGAGCCGTGCGATCAGATCGGGCTCGTCCCGCCACCAGAAGGCAGGCGCGCGCATCAGCGGCTCTCCATGCGCATCTGCATGAAATAGGGTTCGAGCGCGCGAACGATATTGGCGGAGGCGCCGCCGAGTTTCTCCACCGCATCGCCGGCGGCGCGCGCGGTGCGGCGCAGATGCGCCACGTCCGAAAAGAGAAGCGCCAGCGCTCGCGCCAGCGTGTCGGCGTCGCCGACCTGCATGGCGCCGCGCGAGGCGTCGAGCGCCCGGTACACTTCGGCGAAATTCGCCACGTGCGGACCATGCAGGATGGCGCTGCCGAGTTTCGCCGGTTCGATCGGGTTTTGGCCGCCCCGGCCGGTCATGGATTTTCCCACGAAGACGACGCTGGACAGGCGATAGAACAGCCCGAGTTCGCCCATCGTGTCGGCGATATAAAAGCCCGTGTCCTCGCCCGGCATGGCGCCTTGCGAGCGCAGCGCCGATGCTGCGCCATGCGCGGTCGCCATGGCGGCGATCTCGGCGCCGCGATGGGCGTGGCGTGGCGCCACGATGGTGAGCAAAGTGGGAAAGCGCGCGAGCAATTGACGATGGACCGCGAGCGCGACTTCTTCCTCGCCCGCATGCGTCGAAGCCGCCACCCAAACGGGACGCGGCCCGATGAGGCCTGCCAGTTCCGCCAGTTTGCCGCTGTCGACAGGCGGCGCCCCGACATCGAATTTCAGGTTGCCCGACACCTGCACGCGCGGCGCGCCGAGCATCATCAGCCGCGCGGCGTCGTCTTTGGTTTGCGCCAGACAGAGATCGATGCGCTGCAGGAGGGCCGAGATGAAACCCGGCAGGCGTTGCCAGCGCTGGAACGAGCGCTCGGACAGGCGCGCATTCACCAGCACCAGGGGAATGTCGCGATTGGTGACTTCGATGATGAGGTTCGGCCAAAGTTCGGATTCGGCGATCATCACGAGGTCGGGTTTCCAGTGATCGACGAAACGCCGCATGAATTTCGGCACATCGATCGGCACGTATTGGTGTATCGCGCCGCCCGGCATCCGCCCTGCCAGCACTTGCGCCGACGTCACTGTGCCGGTGGTGATCAGCACGCTGAAGCCGCGCGCCCGAAGATGCTCGACCAGCGGCAGCAACGCCAATCCCTCGCCCACGCTGGCGCCATGCAGCCAGGCGACCCGGCCGTCCGGGCGCGGCAGGCCGGGATGGCCCATGCGCTCGTTCATGCGGCGCACGTCTTCCTTGCCGCGCTGTCGCCGCCACGTCAGCAGCGCAGGGCCGAACGGGCCCAGCATGGCTGTGGCGCCACGATAGGCCGCGAGAAGAGGCAGTTTCGCCATCATGCGCCGACGCCGGACGTTTCGGTCGGGCGTGCGCCGGGATCCTTTGCGCCGACCAGCGCATAGGCGCGCGCATGCACGGCGTCGAGCCCGTCCTGCACGGCCTGCCGGGCCGCTTCGAGTTCGGCGTCGCTGGCGTCTCTGGCGACATGAACGGGATCGCCCAGCACCATGGCGCCGCGCCCGAACGGCAGCGCGAGGCTTGCCCGGTCCCACGAGTTGAAGTCCACCCGGCGGCCGCTCACGACGGCGATCGGGTAGATCGGCCGGCCCGACATGCGCGCCAGAGTCACGATGCCGGCGCCGGCGCGCCGCGAGACTTTTGGAATGTCGGCCGTGAGAACCATGGTCGAACCCTGTTCCAGCGCACGAAGCATTTCGCGCAGCGCCACCGCGCCGCCACGTTTCTGCATTTTCGCAGGATCCCCACCAGACCCCCGGATCGCCCGCACGCCGAGCCGACTCAGGATCTGGGCGTTGATTTCGCCATCGCCGTGACGAGAAATCAACGCGCTTACATCAGCGCCTTGCGGCCAGGCGAAATGAATCATGAAATGCTGGCCATGCCACATGGCCGCGATGACCGGCAGTTCCTGCGCGATCCGTTGCGGAAAGTCGGCGGGCTCCGTGACGAAACGCGTCGTGGAGCGCACCAGCTTCAGATATTTCGTGGCCAGCGCGCCAAGCGCGCTGCGGGCGAATTGGGAACGGCCGATTTTCTTGAGCATGCGGCCCTTCTGAATCCTGCGGCGATCGAGCCGGCGTCAGGCCGGATCGAGGAACCGATGCAGATGGACGACGAAATAACGCATATGCGCGTTGTCGACCGTCGCCTGCGCCTTCGACTTCCAGGCCGCATGCGCAGAGGCGTAATTCGGATAGATGCCCACGATGTCGATCTTCGAGGGGTCGCGAAACTCTGTTCCGTCGAGGCTGTCGAGCTCGCCGCCGAAAACGAGGTGGAGCAATTGCTGGGATTCGCGCGTCGTCTTGTCGTTCATCGTCTTGCCGGTCTTTCGTTCGTCAGGGTCGAAACGTTGAGGAAATGAAATGGCGTTCAGGCTCAAGAGGCTCGCATTCGGCTCGTCAGTTCAGCATGCGCGTGAGACGGCGCGGCGGCGAGTACGCCATGCCGTGGAGAGGGTTGATTATAGTGCGGTCTGCGCCCTTCAAGATCGGTGAGGCGTCCCCCGGCTTCATGAACGATCAGGTCGGCTGCGGCTATATCCCAATCATGCGAATTGGTCGAGGCGAGCCCGGCCTCGAGGTCGCCGGAAGCGACAAGCGCCAGTCGGTAGGCGAGCGAGGGAATCCTCGGCTGTGGCGCGACCGCGAGGCCGCCGCGGGTCAGCCGGTCGATCAATGGCGCGGGACCGGCGATGCGACCGCCCGCCAGCGCGCCTTGCGAGACGCGCGCCGGGAGCCCGTCGAGCGTCGCCCCCTGGCCGGCGATCGCCGCATAGGTTCGCCCGAGCGCCGGCAGGTGCAGCACGCCCAGAGCGGGCGAGCCATCGATCACGAGCGCGATCGAAACCGCCCATCGCGGATCGCCCGCCATGAACGCGCGCGTGCCGTCAATGGGATCGACGATGAAGACCTGTCGGCGGTCCAGACGTTCAGGCGTATCCGGGCTCTCTTCGGACAGCCAGCCGGCTTGCGGAACGAGATCGCCGAGCACGGAGCGCAGATAGCGATCGACGGCCTTGTCGGCTTCGGTGACGGGCGACCCGCCTTCCTTCGATTCAACCGCAGCGCTGGTGCGCTGGCCTGGACGATAGGCCGCCATCGCGGTTTCGCCGGCGCGCTGTGCGGCCGCCAAGACTGCTGGCAGCAGCGTCGCGGGTGTCCGGATCGAGTTCAACAATGCGGCCTTGCGATTTGCGGTCCGGCTCTGCGTCGCAAAGCCTGCGCGGCAGTGTGGCGCACTCCGGCCGCCGGATAACAACGGGAAGACCCAGATGTAGGGCCGCGACTCGCCGGGCGCAAGCGTCACGATGGCCGCCGCCCCGATGCTCAGGCTCAGCCGTCAACAGACGCTAGTCTCCATGAGTAAAGCATCAGGCAAATGCAGTATTCCCAGTTTAGAACTATAATAAATAAAGAACATAATTCTTGACGCTTTGCTTCTTGCCTTGTTACTCGACCATCTATTCCGCAACCCAAGCTTTCGCGGAATGGCCCTGAAACGGAACGGTTGTTCGCCTGCCAGGCCCAGGACCGATGTGTGGGCGGTGATTCGCGGCCGGCGCGGATCTTTCAGGCGAAGCGGCGCTCAATGGAGGATATTGCTTTGACGAATGCGCGTGCGCTCAAGTCGCTCATCACCGCAGCCGCCCTTTTGGGCGTCGGCAGCATTTCGGCGCTGGCCCAGCAGGTCAATCTCTACACCGTCCGCGAACCGGGGCTCGTCAAGCCGCTGGTCGAAGCCTTTACGGCGAAAAGCGGCGTCAAGGTCAACACGGTCTTCCTGAAGGACGGCCTCGCCGAGCGTGTCGCGGCCGAAGGCGAGCGCTCGCCCGCCGACGTTCTCATGACGGTCGATGTCGCCAATCTGGTCGAGATCGTCGAAAAGGGCGTCGCCCAGCCGGTCAAGTCTGCGGCGCTCGAAGCCGCCATCCCGTCCCAGTTGCGTGACGCGGGCGGCCAGTGGTTCGCGGTTTCGCTGCGCGCCCGCCTCGTCTATGCCTCGAAGGATCGCGTGAAGGAAACGGCTCTCAATTACGAGGATCTCGCCGACCCCAGGTGGAAGGGCAAGGTCTGCATCCGTTCAGGCCAACATCAGTACAATGTGGCCTTGATCGCCGCCTATATCGCCCATCACGGCGAGGCTGCGGCCGAGACCTGGCTGAAGGGCGTCAAGGCGAACCTCGCCCGCAAGGCCGGCGGCGGCGACCGTGAGGTCGCGCGCGACATTCTCGGCGGCCTCTGTGATGTCGGCGTCGGCAATTCCTACTATGTCGGCCTGATGCGCTCGGGAGCCGGCGGACCGGACCAGAAGAAGTGGGGCGATGCGATCAATGTCGTGATCCCGACCTTCAAGAATGGCGCGACGCATGTGAACGCGTCCGGCGCGGCTGTGGCGAAACACGCGCCGAACCGCGACAATGCGGTGAAATTCCTGGAGTTTCTTGTCTCCGACGAGGGCCAGAAGATCTACTCCGAGGCCAATTACGAATATCCCGTCAAGGCGGGCGCCCAGACGCACCCGATCATTGCGGCGCTCGGCAAGCTCGAACCCGACACTCTGCCGCTGGCCGAAATCGCCAAACACCGCAAGGCGGCGAGCGTCCTCGTCGACAAGGTCGGCTTCGACAACTAGGCGGCCGCACGCTGCGAGGCGGACCCGCGACTGCGTGGGACTTGCCTCGCGGCGTCGCTTCAGGCAAGTGCGCAACAGCCTGTGTCGTTACGCTCATGCCCGCTGCGAGCCGAACCTGAATGTCCAGTTCCGCGTCCACATTGCCGTCGCGCTTTTCGCCTCGTCTTCGACGAGGCGTTTCCGGCTGGCTTCTGGGGTCCGGTTTGATCGCGTGCCTCGTGGCCGCGCCCATCGTGTCGCTGGCGATCCTCGCGTCTCGCGGCTCCGGCGACCTCTGGCCGCATCTGGTCGCCTACATTCTTCCGCAAGCCTTTCGCGACACGCTTCTGCTGCTGGGCGGCGTCGGCGTCCTGGTGGTGGCCATTGGCGCCTCGGCGGCGTGGCTCGTCACCGCCTATGATTTTCCGGGCAGGCGATGGCTGGAATGGGGGCTGTTGCTGCCGCTGGCGATGCCGACTTACATCATCGCCTACGCTTATCTCGATCTGCTGCATCCGATCGGCCCGGTGCAGGGGGCGCTGCGGGCGCTGCTCGGAGTGACGTCGCCGCGGGATCTGGTTTTGCCAGACATCCGGTCCATGGGCGGTTGCATCCTGCTCTTCGGCTTCGTGCTCTACCCTTACGTGTATCTTTCCACGCGCGCGATGTTCCTCATGCAGGTGGCCAACCTCGTCGAGGTCGCCCACACGCTGGGGGCAAGTCGCGTCGGCGTTTTCTTTCGCGTCGCCCTGCCGCTCGCGCGACCCGCCATCGTGGTGGGCGCAAGCCTCGCCCTGATGGAAGCCCTGAACGACGTTGGCGCCTCGGAATTTCTGGGCGTGCGCACTTTGACGGTTTCGATCTATTCGACGTGGATCAACCGTTCGAATCTGCCCGGCGCGGCGCAGATCGCATTGCTCATGCTGCTGGTCGTGGTGTCGCTGATCGTGATCGAGAGATTTGCGCGTCGCCGGCAGCGCTACGCGGGGGCGGCGCAACGGTCCCGCAAGCTGACCCCACATCGTCTGAGGGGCTGGCGCGCCGGGCTCGCGGTCGCCGCATGCATCGCGCCGATCTGCATCGGCTTCGTCATGCCGGCGATCTATCTCGTGTCCGAAGCCGTTAAGCGCATCCGCTTCGCGGGCGTTTCGCCTGAAATTGCGGCGCAAACCTTCAACACCGTGTTGATCTCGGCCATCGCCACCGCGGTGGCTTTGGTGCTCGGCCTTGTGCTGGCCTTCACGGCCCGTCTCGCGCAGGGCCCTCTGTCGGGCCTGATGCTGCGGGTCGCAAGCCTCGGTTATGCGGTTCCCGGAACAGTTCTGGCTCTCGGCCTTCTGGCGCCGCTGACGGCGCTCGACGCCCTGATTGACGATGCATCGCGTGCGCTTTTTGGGATTGCGACGGGTCTCCTCATGTTTGGTTCGGGCGCTGCGCTGGTCTATGCCTATGCCGCGCGGTTCCTCACCATCTCGACCGGCGGCGTCGAGGCCGGCCTCGCGCGTATTTCACCGTCGCTCGATCACGCGGGACGCACGCTCGGCGCCAGCGCTCTGGGAGTCGTGACGCGCATCCATCTGCCGCTGATCAGTCCGGCGCTCCTGTCCGCCGGACTGCTCGTGTTCGTGGACTGCATGAAGGAATTGCCCGCGACCCTTCTGTTGAGGCCGTTGAATTTTGAAACCCTGGCGACGCATCTCTATGGCGAAGCGGCGCGCGGCACTTACGAGGACGGCTCGGTGGCGGCGCTCGCCATCGTGTTGTTCGGCCTTGTCCCCGTCGTCCTGCTGGCGCGTCTTGGCCAGCGTCGCATCGTCGCCCGCGGCCGCATCGCCGCCCCGGTCGACAATGGGGCGACCGATAGCTTAATTCTGGGAGGCGCCGCGATCGACGCCGCGCCGATCCCGGTGAGCGGGTCCGACGAACGCGGATGAAAGCCAGATTGAAAAGACTTTTTGCTCCCGAGAATGAGGGCGGCTCGCCACGCGGCCGCTGCGCCGGCTTCCTGCTGATCGAGAACGTGCGTCAGGTCTACGGACATCTCGTGGCGATTGACGATGTGTCGCTCGCCGTCGCGCCGGGAGAGATCCTCTGCCTGCTCGGCGCGTCCGGGTGCGGAAAGACGACCTTGCTGCGTCTGGCCGCGGGCGTCGAAGCCCCGACGTCCGGGCGCATTTCGCTTGATGGACGTGAAGTCGCGGGCCCTTCGGTCTTCGTGGCTCCGGAAGAACGCGGCGTCGGTCTGGTGTTTCAGGATTACGCCTTGTTCCCGCACATGAGCATCATCGACAACGTGATGTTCGGCCTGCGCCACATGCGCAAGGCGCAGGCGCGTGAACTGGCGCTGCGCGCGCTCGACCGCGTGGCGCTCTCCCGCTATGCGGACGATTTCCCCCACATGCTGTCCGGCGGCGAGCAGCAGCGCGTGGCGCTGGCCCGCGCGCTCGCGCCGCGTCCGAGCGTCATCCTGATGGACGAGCCGTTCTCAAATCTTGACCAGCGCCTGCGCGAGACCATTCGCGACGAAACGATCGCATTGCTGCGCGAAGAAGGCATCTCGGCCGTCGTCGTCACGCATGATCCCGAAGAGGCCATGCATATTGCTGACCGCATTGCGCTGATGCGCGCCGGCCGCATCGTTCAGACAGGCACGGCCGAGGATCTGTACTTTCGGCCCGAGACGCTTTTCGCCGCGCGCTTCTTTTGCGACTTCAACGAGATTGAGGCCCTCAGCGTCGCCGGCGAGATTCCCACGGCGCTGGGTACCTTCCCGTCGCCCGCGGACTCACCCGATGAACCCTGCCTCGTCTGTATTCGACCGCAGGCGCTCCAGATCGACGCCGAAGGGCAGGGGCATCCCGCCGAGGTTGTGTCGCGGCGGTTTCTGGGACGCGTCGACCGCATTCGGTTGAGGGTCCCGGGCCTGCCACGGGATCTCTACGCGCGCCTTCGTGACGCCCGGGCCTTTCGGCCCGGCCAGAAAGTCGGACTGCGAATCGACCCGCGCGACGTGCTCACTTTTCCGAATGACAATGCAAAACGGTAAACGTATGATGAATCGATAGATTCGTATTACGTAACGGCAGGGAGCTGAAAATGAAGATCGGAATGTCGGTGATCGCCGCGTCTGTGTTGATGTCGACCATCGCCACGGCGGCGGATCTGCAGGGCCGCAAAGTCGCAGACGCGACGGCGCCCGAAGCATCCGTCACGCAAGTTCCGGGCGACGACATTTTTGGTTACACCTCCGCCACGGACGTCGGATCGGTGGGCGACACCGGCATGGCGCTTGAAAACGACGGTCGTCTCGGCAAGCGTGACGGGCGCTATCGCGTCCTCTCCCAAAAACTGGAATTCGCCCGCACCTTCGCCGAAAACTGGTCTGGCGCCGTTTCGGTCTTTGGCGACTGGCGGAAGGTCCAGAACGTCAGCATTTTCGGCATCGACCGGTCCGGTTACCAGTTCGACGGAATGTCGGTTGAGCTGCGCCACCGTGTGATCGAGCGCGCGGTCGGTCAGCCTTTCGCCCTCACGCTGGCGCTCGAACCCCGCTGGGGCAGGGTCGACGGCGGCAGCGGACTGCGCGCCGATTCGCTCGGCCTTGAAGGCAAGGTGCAGATCGATGCGCCGATCAACGAGCGGCTGTTCTGGGCCATGAACGTCAATTTCGCGACGGGCCGGCAGCAGGATCCGCTGAACCGGAGCGACTGGATCGCCTCGTCGGGCAGCGCCGTCTCGACCGCGCTCACCTATGCGGTGGTGGATGAAAAGCTCTATCTCGGCGCCGAAGCGCGCTGGCTGCAGGGCTGGGACCGCGCCTTTTTCGGTTCGCTCACCGGCCACGCGGTCTATGTGGGGCCGACCCTTCTGGTCAAGCCGGCCGCCAATGTCGCGCTGAACGTGACGTTCCAGCCGCAGGTCGCCGGCAAGGCCACGGGCGTCCCGGGCAGGCTCGATCTCGATTCGTTTGAGCGCGCCAATTTCCGCGCCAAGCTTGCGGTCGCTTTCTGAGGCGGATCAACGGGTGATAGGATCGCCGTCCTGGCGGGACGATGGCAGCCGGATATGCGCCCGGCTCAGGCCATCGCTCTCGCCCGGCAGATTATCCCCGAAGGAATATCCGCTCATGGGGGCGACGCCCGAACGGGCCGAGCCGCCGATGTCGATGCGCAGGCGACCGCCGATCCGCACGCAGGCGTCGCTGCCTTCCACCGCCACATAGCCCTCGCCGTAGCGGGCGCAGCGATTGGGCGGCAGCGGCTTTGCGGGCTTGCCCAGAACAGGCGCCTGCCGATGATCGGGCATCTGCGCCGACACGGTTCCCGCGCCGCCAGCGCAAAGGAGCGCCGCTCCGGCCAGCAACATCCCTGATCTCACGCCCTTCGCCAGCAGCCTGCACGCCAGTCCGCCGTCTGCGGGCGGCATGGCCTCGGTGCGGGACGGGCGGAACATGAGCGCGTTCTTCATTCAAACCTGTCTGGTTCATGAGGCGCGCCGCGAAGGGGCGCAACATCCTGCGATGCGGCTTTTAAGACCTGCAAAATGGCAGCATCGTGAAACCGCCGAAGAGGTAAACTCACAAATTTATACGTGTTGTAACAATAGCTCAGCTGGTCGCCCAGTCGCCCGCCACGGCTTGCGTCAACGCCAGCGCCGCGACCGCAGCCGTATCGGCCCGCAGGATCCGGGGCCCGAGCGAAAGGCGCGTCACCAGCGGCAGGCGCAACAGCGCCGCACGTTCTTGAGGATCGAAGCCGCCCTCGGGCCCGATGACGACGGCCAGCGGTCCGGGCGCCATGGCCTGCAGGGCCTTGACCGGATCCGCCACCTCCGCCTCCTCGTCGCAGAAAATGAGGCGGCGTTCTTTGGGCCATCCGGCCAGCAGCTTGTCGAGCCTGATGACGTCGCTGATGTCGGGCAGGCCCAGAACGCCGCATTGCTCCGCCGCCTCGATCGCATTGGCGCGCATCCGGTCGAGATTCACGCGTGTCGCCTGCGTGCGATGCGTCATCACCGGGGAGATCCTGGATACGCCCATCTCCACGGCCTTCTGCACCATGTAGTCAAGCCGTGCGTGCTTGAGCGGAGCAAAGAGATAGTGCAGGTCGCCGGCTGGCGTCTGGGCGCGGGACAAGGTCTCGGCGCGCAGGGCCAGCGCTTTCCTTGACAGCGCATGCAGGCGCATGACCCATTCGCCGTCGCGCCCGTTGAACGCCAGCACCGTGGCCCCGTCCGCCAGACGCAGGACATTCAGCAGATAATTGGACTGGTCCTTGTCGAGCGAGATCTCCTCGCCCGCGGTCAGGGGAGCGGCGACAAAGAGGCGGGGGGCGGAGAAATCATATCGGGGCAAGATGCGCGGCCTCGTTTTCGACGACCGATGATCCCTATCCCGGCGGCGCGGAGCGCGCCAGTCGCACCGGCTTCAGCTCAGTCCGCCCGCGATCGGCTCGAGGAACAAGGTCTTGATCCGGGTGCCGATCGAGGTGACCCCGCCGACGATGAGAACCGAGATGAGACCGGCGATCATGGCGTATTCAATCGCCGTAGCGCCCCGTTCGTCGTTCGCGAATCTACTGAGCAATAAGTTCATGTGAGCTCCATATGCTCGAAATTTGCCATCAGGACATTGCTTTGACGTTAAGAATTTTGGGCGTTTTGCTCTCGCCGCGTCTGCGCTTTCGCCCTGCTTGCGCAATGGCCCAGCATTGTTTCTGGACGCGGCCCGGCCTATGTAGGCCTCTCCGCTCCGGCGTTTCTCGCGGCGCGCCGAAAGTGCTCACCAGGACCCCAAAATGGCACGAGACGTGACCGACCAGACGCCCATTTCGTCGCGAGACGAACTCGTGGCCTGGTTCGAGGATGGTAACAAGCCGCAGGACACGTTCCGGATTGGCACCGAACACGAAAAATTTCCCTTCTATACGGACAGCCTCGCCCCGGTTCCCTATGAGGGGCGGGACGGGCGAGGGGGCGTGCGGGCATTGCTCGAAGGACTGGGGCGGCGCCTCGGCTGGGAGGCGATTTCGGACGGCGACGCATTGATCGGCCTGTATGATCCCCAAGGCGGCGGGGCGATTTCGCTGGAGCCCGGCGGTCAGTTCGAACTCTCGGGAGCCCCGCTCGACGACCTGCATCAGACGCGGGCCGAACTCGAGACCCACCTTGTCGAGGCCAACAAGGTTGCGGCCGAACACGGCCAGGCCTTCCTTGGCCTCGGCATGAGCCCGCTCTGGTCGCTGGCCGAGACGCCCGCCATGCCCAAGAGCCGCTACAAGATCATGACCCGCTACATGCCCAGGGTCGGAACGCGCGGCCTCGACATGATGTACCGGACCTGCACCGTGCAGGTGAATCTCGACTTTTCGTCGGAAGCCGACATGGTCCGCAAGCTGCAGGTGTCGCTCGCCCTGCAGCCGCTGGCGACGGCGCTGTTCGCCAATTCGCCGTTCACGGAGGGCCGGCCCAACGGTCTCCTGTCGGCCCGCTCGGAAATCTGGCGCGACACCGACAACCAGCGCGCCGGCATGCTTCCCTTCGCCTTCGAGCCCGGCATGGGCTTCGAGCGTTATGTCGATTACGCGCTCGGCGTGCCGATGTATTTCGTCAAGCGCGGCGAAACCTATCACGACGTGTCAGGCGCTGATTTCCGTGATCTTCTGGCCGGCCGGTTGCCGCAACTGCCCGGCGAGACCGCGACGCTGTCCGACTGGGCGAACCATCTCTCGACGATTTTTCCCGAGGTCCGCCTGAAGCGATATCTCGAAATGCGCGGCGCGGATG
>JAIEQX010000179.1 GCA_019747375.1 Beijerinckiaceae bacterium
AGGCGGGTCTTCGACGCCTCGGTGCGCGCCAACGGCAACGTCTCGACAGCGCTGCGCAGCGACGTCAACGGATTCTTCAGTTCGTGAGCGACATCGGCGGCGAAACTTTCGATCGCCTCGATACGATTGTAGAGGGCTTTCGTCATGTCGCGTAACGCCCCCGACAGATGGCCGATCTCGTCGGAGCGATCGGTGAAATCCGGGATCTCCTGCCGGGATTTGATGCCGCGGCGAACGCGATCCGCGGCTTCGGCGAGCCGGCGCATCGGCTCGGCGATGGTGCCGGCGAGGAACAGCGACAGGAGAAACATGACGCCGGTGGAGACAAGGAAGATCCGGATGATCGCCCAACGTTCCGAGGCGATGATCTTGTCGATATCTCCTCCTTGCGTCGACATCAGGAGCGCGCCGCGAACAGCGCGAAAGCGCTGCACCGGCACGGCCACCGAGACGATGGTCTCGCCCTTGGCGTTGATCCTTACGACAGACGTTGCGCCTCCGCTAAGGGCGCGCTCGACCTCCGGATAGGCCCGGCCATTCGCGACGCCGATATCTTCGTAGAGAGGGAGCTCGGTCGAGCCGAGGCGGCGCTTCAGATCGTTCCAGAAACGCTCGACGATCGTCGGCGCGGTCTCCTCCTGGCCGGCAGCCGGAAGGTCGAAGCGCAGGATATTGGCGCGCGCCGTCATCGAGCGGGAATCGAGCAGCAGATAGCCTTCCCGATCGTAAATTCTGGCGCGCGTCCGCGTCGGCGTCACAAGACGGCGCAGCACGGGTCCGATGCGCTCAGGATTGATGGAGAATTCGAGCGAATCTCGTTCGTCCCGGAAACCATAGGTCTGCCCGGGAGACAATTGAAGCAGCCGCTCCGGGTCGAGCGTCAAGGCATCGGTTTCGACCGTGGCGGAGGCTGCGACCGCCGCCGCGATGATCTCGCCCTGCGTCTGCAGGCTCTGGACGCGCGCGTCGATAAGGCCGGCGCGAAACTGGTTGAGGTACAGAAAGCCGACCAGCAAGGCCACGAGGCCGCCGAGATTCAGGACGACGATGCGGCGCGTCAGGGAAGAGGAAAACCGCGCCGCGACAGCGCCCGTCACGCCCCGCAGTCGCGCCGCGCGCGGTCGTGCGGCGTCCGCCGGGGGCGCATTTGCGGTGTGGTCGGATTCAGCCTCGACGCTCATGAAATCCCGTCGCGACGCGCACAGCGGAAGGCCCGCGGACGCGCCTGTTACAGCCGACGCTACGCTTCCTTGAAGCGATACCCAACGCCATAAAGCGTCTCGATCATTTCAAAGTCGTCGTCGACGATCTTGAACTTCTTGCGAAGGCGTTTGATGTGGCTGTCGATGGTTCGATCATCGACATAGACCTGATCGTCATAGGCCGCATCCATCAGGGCGTTGCGACTCTTGACGACGCCGGGCCGCGTGGCCAGCGCCTGAAGGATCAGGAACTCCGTCACCGTCAGGGTGACGGCCTCGCCACGCCATGTGCAGGTGTGGCGCTCCGGATCCATCTTCAGAAGTCCGCGCTCGAGAATCTTGGCTTCGGATTCCTTTTGGGCTGCGGCTTCCTTCGGATTGGCCCGGCGCAGGATCGCCTTGACGCGCTCGACGAGAAGACGCTGCGAAAATGGTTTGCGAATGAAGTCGTCGGCTCCCATCTTGAGGCCGAACAATTCGTCGATCTCTTCGTCCTTGGACGTCAGGAAGATCACCGGAAGGTCCGACTTCTGACGCAGTCTGCGCAGAAGCTCCATGCCGTCCATGCGAGGCATCTTGATGTCAAAAATGGCGAGATCGGGTGGATTCGTCTTCAGACCGTCGAGCGCCATGGCTCCATCCGTGTAAGTCTGGACCCGGTAGCCCTCGCTCTCGAGAGCGATGGAGACCGATGTCAGAATGTTACGATCGTCGTCGACGAGGGCGATGGTCGGCATGTATTCCAAAACCTAGAATTGTGTCTCCGGCGGAGACCTCTTCGCTTGACCCGACAGGATCGAGTCAGCCATTCGGCACGGCGAGAAGACATTCGGCGCGGTTGAGGGCCGAAATGTGACGGCTCCGATTCCGCTTCCTGCACCGTGAACGGATCCTGGAAGGGGCTGAATGGCTCCCCTTCCACGGGTCTTATATACATCAGTCAACGGGAATTCACACCCCGGCCGTCCTATTACTCACCGGAGACGCCGATATGACCGCTTTGGAAACGCCCGCCATGCCCGAGCCGGAACGCAGCTTCGAGCTCCCAGCGGGCTATGACGGGCGCGCGGAAGCCCGAAGGCTGCTGCGTTCGATCCGGGCGGGCGCGCTGGCGACGCTCGATCCCGGAGGCGCGCCTTTCTGCTCCCTCGTCAATCTCGCGACGGACGCCGACGGGTCGCCATTGCTGCTGATGTCGCAGCTCTCGGCCCATACGCGCCATCTCGGGGCTGACGGCCGCGCTTCGATCCTGCTGGCTGAAAACGGCAAGGGGGATCCGCTGGCCCATCCAAGGCTGACTCTGACAGGCCGCGCGACGAGGCTGGACGAACCTCGACGGAGCCTTGCGCGGACCCGTTTCCTGTCCCGTCACCCCAAATCAGCCCTCTACGCCGATTTTGGGGATTTCTCGTTCTGGCGGCTGGACGTCGACCGGGGACACCTCAATGGCGGCTTCGCCAAAGCCGCCACCTACGAAAAGGCCGAGCTTATGCTCGACACGGCCGGCGCAGAAGACCTGATGGCCTCCGAAGAGGGCGCGTTGGCGCACCTCAATGCGGACCATGCCGATGCGTTGGCGCTTTATGCGGCAAAGCTGTGCGGCGCCGGTGAAGGACGCTGGCGAGCGAGCGGGCTCGATCCAGAGGGACTGGACCTCGCCTGCGGGGACCGGACAGCGAGGCTCGTCTTTCCGATCCGGGTCGAAACGTCGTCAGGCCTGCGTGCGGTTCTGGTCGATCTGGCCGCTAAGGCACGAACTAGCTGATCCGCAAGGCTTTGTGCAATGCGGGAGATTCACGGTGTTTGCAGGTTCGTGATCGTTACCCTTGCCCTTCGGCGCTCCGGAGAATAAACGATCCGCACTACGCGTTTCCGGAAAGGCCGCCTTTGACCTGACCGGCTTGGTGCGGTTCCACCCTGGAGAAGGCGATGAAGCAGACCGGAATTTTCAATCCGTCATTCAGTGTCGAAGCATTCGGCCTGAAGAACCTCGGCAATGTCGCCTATAACCTCGAAGCGCCGATGCTCTACGAGGAATCCATTCGCCGCGGCGAAGCGGTCATCGCGCCGGGCGGCGCACTCAATGCTGAGACGGGCGTTCATACGGGCCGTTCGCCGAAGGACAAACACACAGTCCGGGACGCCCACACCGAAGCGAAAATCTGGTGGGAAAACAACAATTCCATCACGCCAGAGCAATTCGAGACCCTTCTGGGCGACTTTATCAAGCACGCTGAAGGCAAGGACCTTTTCGTCCAGGACCTCTACGGCGGCGCCGATCCGGCCCTGCGCGTCAAGGCTCGCGTCATCTGCGAACTGGCCTGGCACTCGCTGTTCATTCGCAACCTGCTGATCCGTCCGACGCGTGAGGAAATCGCCTCCTACGTGGCCGACCTGACCATCGTCGATCTGCCTTCTTTCAAGGCTGATCCGAAGCGTCACGGCTGCAAGAGCGAGACCGTCATCGCGATCGACTTCACCCGCAAGATCATGCTGATCGGCGGCACCAGCTACGCCGGCGAAATGAAGAAGTCGGTGTTCACCTATCTCAACCTCATCCTGCCCGAGCAGAACGTCATGCCGATGCATTGCTCGGCAAACGTCGGCGACGCCGGCGACGTGGCTGTGTTCTTCGGGCTTTCGGGCACAGGCAAGACGACGCTGTCGGCCGACCCGAACCGCGTGCTCATTGGAGACGACGAACACGGCTGGAGCCGCGACGGCGTGTTCAACTTCGAAGGCGGCTGCTACGCCAAGGCGATCAAGCTGTCGCGCGAAGCCGAGCCGGAAATCTATTCCACGACCGAGCGCTTCGGCACCGTGATGGAAAATGTCGTGCTCGACGAAATCACGCGCCAGCCTGATTTTGACGATGACAGCAAGACCGAGAACACCCGCATCGCCTATCCGCTGCACTTCATCAGCAACGCCTCGGAAACCGGCCGCGCCGGCCATCCGAAGAACATCGTGATGCTGACCTGCGACGCGTTCGGCGTGCTGCCCCCCATCGCCAAGCTCGATCCGGCTCAAGCCATGTATCACTTCCTCTCCGGCTATACCGCGAAGGTCGCGGGCACCGAAAAGGGCGTGACCGAGCCGGAAGCCACATTCTCGACCTGCTTCGGCCATCCCTTCCTGCCGCTGCATCCGTCTGCCTATGGCAACCTGCTGCGCGAGCTCATCGCCAAGCATCACGTCGACTGCTGGCTGCTCAACACCGGCTGGACCGGCGGCAAGGAAGGCGTCGGACGCCGCATGCCGATCCGGGTGACCCGCCGCCTCCTGACGGCCGCTCTCGACGGCTCGCTCAACAAGGTCCAGTTCCGCACCGATCCCTATTTCGGCCTTGCGGTTCCGGTTTCCGTGCCGGGCGTCGAGCCGCACATTCTCGATCCCGTCAAGACCTGGGCGTCGAAGTCCGAATTCGCCGCAACGGCCAAACACCTGCGCGAAATGTTCCGCAAGAACTTCGTGGCTTTCGAAAAGCATGTCGACGAGAAGGTGCGCGAAGCCGCACCGACCTCGAAGATCGCGGCCGAATAAGCCCGGCCAAGCATCCGCAGACTGAAACGGCGGCCCCACCGGGGCCGCCGTTTTCGTTTTCGAGATCGGCGCCGCCTCAGACCAAAAACAAAAGCGTCACGAGAATGAAGAGCGGCACGAGGATGCCGGTGGACCAGAGCATGTATCCAAAGAAGCTCGGCATGGCGACGCCGTTGGTGCGGGCGATGGCGTAGACCATGAAATTCGGCGCGTTGCCGATGTAAGTGTTCGCGCCCATGTAAACGGCGCCGAGCGAAATGGCGGACAGGGTCGAGGACAAGGGTCCCATCAGGCGCTGCGCATCTCCGCCCGCAAGTTCGAAAAAGACCAGATAGGTCGGAGCATTGTCGAGGAAGGACGAGAGCAGTCCGGTCAGCCAGAAGTAGGCGACCGGATTGGGAGCGCCATCCGCCCCGGTCACCAGTGCGACCAGCGGCGCGAACGCCCCGGAGGATCCCGCGTTGAGCATGGCCATGACGGGCACGATGGTGATGAAAATGCCAGCGAAGAGCTTCGCCACTTCCACGATCGGGCCCCACTCGAAGCCATTGTGCAGACGCTCGCTGGATTTCGTCAGCGCCAGGGATGCGAGAGCCACGACGACCATGGTCGCCTCGCGCACGAGATTCTGTAGTTCGATGCGCGTCCCCAGGATCTCGAACCCGATTCCCGGCTTCCAGGCTCCGCTGAGCACGATGGCTGCAATGGCGCAGCCGATGAGAAGGAGATTCACCAGCCCGGTCACGCGCAGAGGCGTATCGGGCGTCGGGTCGGGGCGCACCACGCCCTCGCGCCGGTAGAGGTAAAGATCGAGCGCGAAGAACAGCGCCAGCAGGATCGCGGCGGCGAACAGCGTTTCGGGCCAGAGATGCGACAGCGTCCAGGTGAACTCGACGCCACGCAGGAAGCCGAGAAACAACGGCGGGTCTCCGATTGGCGTCAGCGACCCGCCGATGTTGGCGACGAGAAAGATGAAGAAAATCACCACATGAACGTTGTGACGGCGGTTGTCATTGGCGCGCAGCAGCGGGCGTATGAACACCATGGCTGCGCCGGTCGTGCCGATGACGCTCGCCATCAATGTGCCTATGGCGAGCAGGCCGACGTTGAGAACCGGCGATCCGTGAAGGTTGCCGCGCAGCACGAGGCCGCCCGCCGCAGTGAACAGCGCCAGCAACATGAGAATGAACGGAATATATTCGGCAGCCGCCGTGTGAAACAGCGTCTGGGCGGTCGTCGCCGGCCCCATGACCAGCAGCAGCGGGACGATGGTGAGTGCGGCCCAGAGCGCCGTGACCTTGCCGTAGTGATGATGCCAGAACGAGGGCGCCAGCAGCGGACCGATGGCGATCGAAAGCAGCATGGCCACGAAGGGCGCGGCCCAGACCAGCGACAGGCTGGCGCCGTCCAGACCCTCGGCCGCCAGAGCGGGACCAGGCAGAGCGCAGCAGAGCGCCGCCAGTTGGATGATTTTTTTCATGCTGGCGGGTTCTCGCTTCGATTCGGCTAGTGAGCTTCATCCCAATTATGCGCGGCTTTTGCATCA
The DNA here is from genome assembly GCA_019747375.1 of Beijerinckiaceae bacterium. Taxonomy (GTDB): domain Bacteria; phylum Pseudomonadota; class Alphaproteobacteria; order Rhizobiales; family Beijerinckiaceae; genus Terripilifer. Next base: position 6,292 of record JAIEQX010000179.1, read on the forward strand.
ACCTGAAGCGGCACGGACAGTTGGACGGCGGGATGAGGCGCATCGACCATCACGCGGCGCACGACCTCTATCGTCGCGGCGACCTCGTCCTCGGGCACTTCGAAGACGAGTTCGTCGTGCACCTGCAGGAGCATCCGTGCGGAGAGGCGGGCCGCCAGAAGCGCATCGTCCATCCGCACCATGGCGCGGCGTATGATGTCGGCGGCAGAGCCCTGGATGGGGGCATTGATCGCGGCGCGCTCGTTGAATGCGCGCTCGGAGGGGTTTGAGGCGTTGATGCGCGGATAGTGGCATTTCCGGCCGAAAATAGTGGTCACAAGACCCGTCTCGCGCGCGATCCTCCGGGTCTTGTCCATATAGTCGCGAATGCCCGGAAAACGCTCGAAATACTGCTTGATGTAGGCGCCCGCCTCCTCGCGCGGAATGCCGAGCTGGTTGGCGAGCCCGAATGCGGAAATGCCATAGATGATGCCGAAGTTGATGGCCTTGGCGCGCCTCCGCACGTCCGACGGCATGCCTTCGATCGGCACGCCGAACATTTCAGACGCGGTCATGGCGTGAATGTCGAGACCTTCTGCAAACGCTCGGCGCAACTGCGGAATTTCAGCCACATGGGCGAGAATGCGCAGCTCGATCTGCGAGTAGTCCGCCGACAGGATCTTTTTGCCGGGCGCGGCGATGAAAGCCGTGCGGATGCGGCGGCCCTCGTCGTTGCGGATGGGAATATTCTGCAGATTGGGTTCGGACGAGGACAGGCGGCCGGTCGTCGTCAGCGCCATCGCGTAGCTCGTGTGCACGCGCTTGGTCGTCGGATTGACGTAGCCGGGCAATGCATCCGTGTAGGTTGATTTCAGTTTGGCCAGTTGCCGCCAGTCGAGAATGCGCGCCGCCAGTTGATTGCCCTGCTCGGCAAGGTCGTCGAGAACGCTTGCGGATGTCGACCAGGCGCCGGTCGCGGTCTTCTTGCCGCCCGGCAAGCCCATCTTGCCGAAGAGGATGTCGCCAAGCTGCTTGGGTGACCCGAGATTGAAACTCTCACCCGCGAGTTCGTGGATCTCGGCCTCCAGCCGGGCCATGCCCTGCGCAAATTCACCCGAAAGGCGCGACAGGATCGAGCGATCGATCGAGACGCCGCGCCGCTCCATGCGGGCCAGCACCGGCGAGAGCGCCCGCTCCAACGATTCGTAGACGCGCGTCATGCCCTCGGCCGGAAGCCGCGCCTTGAACAGCCGCCACAGGCGCAAGGTGACGTCGGCGTCTTCCGCCGCATATTCGGTGGCGCGTTCGATGGGGACCCGGGCGAAGCCGATAAAGCTCTTGCCGACGCCCGCCACTTCGCCGAATTGAATGGTCTTGTGCCCCAGATGCTTGGCCGAGAGCTCATCCATGCCGTGGCCGTTGAGCCCATTGTCGAGCACGTAGGACATCAGCATCGTGTCCTCGATGGCGCGTGTCTCGATGCCGAAAGCGGCGAAGACGTGCCAGTCGAACTTCATGTTGTGGGCGACCTTGAGCACGCCCGGGTCTTCGAGCAGCGGCCGCAGCCGTTCGGTAACCTCCATGCACGCGAGCTGGCCAGGAAGGAGATCGTTGCCGCCGAACAAATCGCCCGAACCCTCGCGGCGATGCCCAACGGGGATATAGCACGCCCGCCCCGGCGCCGTCGCAATGGACACGCCGATCAGATCGCACTGCATCGCATCGAGCGATGACGTCTCGGTGTCGATGGCGAAGACGCCGGTCTCGAAGCATTCGGCGATCCAGGCCTCGAGCCGGTCCATGGTGAGGACCGTTTCGTATCGATCGCGCGTGATCTGGCTTGCGGCGGCTTCCGTGATGCGCGCGGCCGCCAATGCGGCAGGCGACAGGGCGAGAGGCGCGCCCGGCGCCGCGGGCATGAGCGCCGAAGCGCCTTCTGGCGCAGGCGTGACGGGCTCGGGCGGACGCTCCACCGACTCTCCGTTGCGGCCGCGCCATCCGCCGGCGCCGACCAATTCGGGATCAGGCTCGATCTCTGCGGCGTCGACGTCGTAGGTTTCAGCGGCTCGCTTGGTAATGGTGGAAAATTCCATCGCCTTCAGGAAGGCGACCAGCGACTTGCCCTCAGGCTGATGCAGCATGAGATCGTCCAGCGGCGTCTCGACATTGACGTCGTCGCACAATTTCACCAGTTGCCGCGACACGCGAATGAGTTCGACATTGGCTGGATCCGTCAGCGTTTCGCGGCGTTTGGGCTGCTTGATCTCGTGGGCGCGCGCCAGCAGGCTGTCGAGATCGCCGTATTCGGTGATCAGCTGCGCCGCCGTCTTGACGCCGATGCCGCGCGCGCCCGGCACATTGTCGGTGGAATCTCCGGCAAGCGACTGCACGTCAACCACGCGGTTTGGCGGCACCCCAAAATATTCGACGACCTCAGCTTCGCCGATACGGCGCTCCTCGCGCGCGCCGGCATTTCCCTTCTGACCGGATGCGGGATCGAACATGGCGACGCCCGGACCAATCAATTGCATCAGGTCCTTGTCGGCGGAGACGATCAGAACGTCGGCGCCCGCTTCGCGAGCCTGGCGGGCATAGGTGGCGATCAGATCGTCGGCCTCGTAGCGGTCCTGCTCGACCGGCAGCAGTCCAAACGCGCGGACCGCCGCGCGCATCAGCGGGAACTGCGGAACCAGGTCTTCCGGCGGCTCGGAGCGATTGGCCTTGTAGGCAGGGTATAGTTCCTTCCGAAACGAATTCTCGGACTTGTCAAAGATGATCGCCAGGTGGGTTGGCTTGATGCCAGCCGCGCCTTCACGGATGAACTGGAAAAGCTTGGTGCAGAAAAGCCGCACGGCGCCGGTCGGCAGGCGGTCCGTCCGGTAATTGAACTTGGCCGGCTGGTTCATTGACTGGAAATAGGCGCGGAACACGAAATTCGACGCGTCGATAAGGAATACGTGGTCGCCGGGGCCGACGGGCCGATGTTCTGCCATGGTGACGTTTCTGCTCATGTTTGTCCGAACAAGACCATAAAGGTCCGGGGCAGGTTCCCGCCAACGAAAAAGGGCCGCTGAGCGGCCCTTTCCGAATCAAGTTGGCTGACTGCCGTGCGTACCGCCCGCTCAGATCGAGCCGGAGATCCACTTGGACAATTCGCCCTTGGACGCAGCGCCGACTTTCTGGGCCGCCAGTTCGCCGCCCTTGAAGAGCATGAGCGTGGGGATGGAGCGAATGCCGAACTTGCCCGGAACGCCGGGATTTTCGTCGACATTCATCTTGACGATTTTCACCTTGCCGTCGAGTTCCTTGGCGATTTCTTCGAGCGCCGGCGCAATCATGCGGCACGGGCCGCACCACTCGGCCCAGAAGTCGACCACGACCGGCTGCGTGGACTGAAGCACCTCAGCTTCGAAATTCGCGTCGGTGACTTTTTCGGTCATGATCTGCCTCGTGCCTTGTGAAGCGCGGGCTGAGTCCCGCGTTGCGTGCAGCGAACCTAGGAAGGCGCCCCCCTTCCGTCAAGGACCGCAGGCCTCACGGCAGCGCCAGCAGCTTGACCAAGGCCGCTTCGAGGACGGCCTCGGACAGCTCCACCACTTCGGGCCCCTCGGTCCAGATGAGGAAGATGCGCATCTGCCGGCCCGGATAAAGCGGCGCCACGGCAGCCCGATAGAGAGCGAGCTGGACGAGATAGGCATCCGGCGTCGCCTCGGCGGCGCGCGGTCGCCCGGTCTTGAAATCTGCGATCAGCACCGCGCCGGGCGTCTCGGCCAGGCGATCGATTTGACCCGCGATCTCTATCTCGCGGCCCGCTATCACCACGCGTCCGCCGAGGCCCACTTCTGCGCGAGACCCCGGGCCGAACAGTTCTTCCAGCCGTGGATCCGCCAAGACCTCAAGCGCCTGTCGCACGAGCGTCTCCGCCCGGACTTCATCGAGGCGGGCCCGGGCCTTGACGAAGCGGCCCGCCGCGGCCTCGCGCCCTTCCGAAGGTATTTCGGGAAGATGCTGCAGCAGAGCATGCATGACGCGGCCGGCTTCCGCCGCATCTCCCGCAGGGGCGGCTCCTTCGCGTTGCGCCGGCTCGATGCGATCAGCTGCGGCCAGCGCAGTCGAGGGAGAGATGGGTCGCACCGGCAACGCCTCGTGTGGCGCAGGCACGAGAATCCAGTCCGGCAGCGGCTCTTCGAGCGGCAATTCTTCCACATGCCCCAAGGCCGCAAGGCTCGGCATTTCGCGCGTGATCGTCCGGAAGATCGTTTCTTCCGGATTCCAGCGCGCCGGCACGGGTGACAGGCGGCCTTCCAATGTCGTCTCGATCATCCTGTACCAAGACCCATCCTGGACATCCCGCACGCCGCGAAAGCCCGCGATATAGAGACGCTCCTCGGCGCGCGTCATCGCGACATAGAGCAAGCGCCTGTACTCCTCGCGTGTCCGGCGACGCTCGCTTTCGCGGGCATCGGCCAACGCCTGCGGTTCGCTTTTCGAGCCTTTGGACCAGGCCAGCAACGGGCCCGCATTCGAAGTCGCGAGTCCGAACAGCTTGGGATCATGCTGCGCGGCCGGAAGGCCGCATGTGTCAGCCAGAAAAACAATCTTGGCCTCAAGGCCCTTGGAGGCATGGACCGTCATCACCCGTACCGCATCGGCGCCGGATTCCATGTCGCGTTTGATAGAAAGGTCGGCTCCTTCGAGGCCTGCGAGAAAGCTCACGAGCGAGGGCGCATCGCGGGTTTCGTGCTCGAGCGCCAGGCGAAGGAACTCGTCAACGGCGTCGCCGGCCTCCGGCCCCAGCCGTCCCAGAATGTCGCGGCGACCGTGTTCGGCGCCGAGCAGGCGTGCGTAGAAGAAGAAGGGCGTGCGGCGCGACGCCGCCTCGCTCCAGCGCGCGAGCTTCTGCTGCGCCGCTCTGTCGCGTGGATGATCGGACGACGCCAGCGCCTCTGCAAGCGAGCCCTTGCGGCCAGTCGCAATCCGCATGAGGTCGTCGTCGTCGAAACCCATGAAGGGCGATTTCAGAACGGTCGCCAAGGTCAGGTCGTCGGCCGGCAGAAGAGCCGCACGGCCGACCGCAATCAGATCCATGACGGCGATATGCTGGGTGAGTTGCAGGCGATCCGCGCCCGCCACAGGGACGCGCGCCTCCTTCAGAGCGCGGATCACCGCCTCGAAGAATGGCCCGCGACTTCTGACCAGGATCATGATGTCGCCGGGCGCAATGCGGCGGCGTCCGCCTGCGTGATCCTCCACGCTGTCACGCGCATCCAAGGCGAGCCACGCATTGATCTCCTGGGCGATGCGCTTGGCGACGAGAACCGGAGGGTCGCTTTCTTCCAACACGTCGACCGGCAATTTCCAGTCTCGCGGTTCGTCCTTTTGCGCGGGCGCCGCGATGGGCCAAAGCTCGATCAGTCCCGGCAAGTCCTCCTTCCAGGCTTCATGCACTGTCGCGACTGCATCGGAAGAAAGGCCGGAATAATTCTGTTCGATCGAAAAAACATGATCTACGAACTGGAGCAATCCGCCGCTGGCGCGGAACGATCGCTTCAGTTCCACAGGCGCGAAATCCAGACCGGCTTGCGCGACCCGCGCCCTGAACATGTCTCGCATGGCGGCGAACTCTTCAGGGCGCGCGCCCTGGAACGAGAAGATCGACTGCTTTTCGTCACCCACCGCAAAGAATGTACGCAGCACATCGCGTTGACCCGCCCCGGAGGTGAAGTCCTCGGCGATCTTCTGCAGAATTCGCCATTGCTCCGGCGACGTGTCCTGCGCCTCGTCGACGAGAATATGATCGATGCCGCGATCGAGCTTGTGCAGCACCCAACTGGCGTTAGACCTCTCGAGCAGCGCCAGCGTGCGCGTGATGAGGTCGCCGAAATCGAGCAGGCCACGCGCCTCCTTCTCTTCACGATAAGCATGCAGAATGCCGTGCATCAGGACCAGAAGCGCGCCCGTTCGCGCCACGACGGCGGCCGCCTTGCGGCGCTCGCACAGATCAAAGATGCGGTCGCGCTCCGCCTCCAGTCGGGCCAGAACATCCGGGCGCTGATCGGCGACGGCCTTGGTGACAATCTTGGTTCTGCCGGCGCCGCGCGGCGTTTTGTCTTTTGTCAGAAAGACGAGCTCGTAGATGTCGCGTCGCGCCGTCGGATCTGCAACGAGCGCTGCCGACCGAAGCGAAGCCGCCATCTTGCCGTCCTGCGCGCCGCCTTGCGCGATGATGTCCGCCAGCCGTTCCCACTCGCTCGCCGGGATTCCGTCCTCGACAATGGCGCGGTTGATCGTGTCGACGGTGTCGCCCGAGGACAGGCCGAAATGCGCCGCCAGCAGGACTGGATAGCCGCCTTCGACATCGCGGCCGAGTTCCTCGGCGCGCGCGAAGAGGTCCTGCTTGCCCAACGCTTCCGAGATGAGGTCGTCGAAGCTGGACGCGCTGGTCTCGGCGGCTAGAACTCGCAGGGACTGGCCGAGCGCGCCATGTTCGTCGCGGATCGCGCGCTCCAGCGTTTCGCGCCGAGCCTGCGCCAGCAACTCGGCCTTGCGCAGATCCTCTATCACCTCGAAGCGCGCTGCGACATTCGCCTCGAACGGAAAAAGGTGCAGAAGCTTCTCGCAGAATGCGTGAATGGTCTGGATCTTCAGACCTCCAGGCGTCTCGACGGTCCGGGCGAACAGGCGCCGGGCGAAAACGAGGTTTTCTTTACTTGGCGCGGGCGCTCCGGTCAGCTTGATGGCGTCAGCGAGCGCCTTGTCGTCGAGCGTCGTCCATTTCGACAGAATTCCGAAGACGCGCATCGACATGTTCGCAGCCGCCGCCTTGGTGAAGGTGAGGCACAGGATGCGGGCGGGCGGCACGCCAGCCAGAAGCAGGCGCACGACGCGCTGCGCCAGCACATGCGTTTTCCCCGAGCCTGCATTGGCGGAGACCCAGGCGGACACGGCCGGATCAGATGCGCGCGTCTGAAGGTCGCGCGTTTCCTGCGGTATCTCGCGCGGACTCATGAGTCGTCGCCCTCGGCGCCGGACGACCATTCCTTGACGCGCGCCAGATGATCATAGGCCGAGAACCGGCTGGCGAATTGCGGGAAGGGCCGCGCCAGAAAGGGCGTCTCCTCGTCCCGGAAATCTTCGAGAAGTGTAAGCATGCCGGTGAAGACGTCGGCTGCAAGCGTCGCAAGAGTCGACCCCTTGGGCACGACGGTCTTGGGATCGATCTCGCCGCTGGCGCCAATCTTGATGTGGCATGCGTCGGATACGGCCGAAGGTCCGATAGCTGCGAAGGCCCCCTCCTCCACCATCCGCACTTCGAGCGGCAACTGCGGTGCGAATCCGGCATTGATCTCGCGCACGGACGGGATACGCCCGCTCTTGTAGTCCAGGATCACGACGCTGCCATCGTGGAGCCGCTCCACGCGATCGGCACGGCCCCGCAGCGTGAATATGCTGCCGTCCTTCAACGTGACGGCAAGCGTGCCGGACGCCTCGACCTCGATGCTGGCCAGTTTTGGGCGGCGTTCGGCGTCCCACTCGAACCAGCGCGAAAGACCAGTTTCGATCCGCGGCCATTGAAAGGCGCGGAAGTCGGCGTTGCGGAGCAATTCCTCCAGCCGCTCCAACGCGAGGGCGCGCAATTCAACGATGGCTTCCACCGGCAGCGCGCCGGTCCTGTGACGCTCGACGAATGCGGCGAGCACGTCATGCAATTGCGTCCCGGCCTCGCGCGCGCCGGCAACCGCGCCGAGCGCTTCCAGCGGCTCAAGCTTCAACACGTGTCGCGCGTAGATCGAATAGGGATCGCGACGCAACGTTTCGATTTCAGTAACGCTGAGCGACTGCGGCCGCAGATCCAGCGGCGGGCGCGGGCGCGGGCGCAAGGCGGCCTTGATGGCTTTCGGCTTGTCGAGACGGCGCGCGAGCGCCAGCAATCTGTCGCCACGCGCCTCGCATTGCGCGAAGGCGGGGCTCGCGAGGGCCTGCAGCCGCTGCAGGAAACGCGACGGCACCGTAGGGGCGCCATTGCGCTTGGCGGCGTGGCTGATGACGACATGACGTGCGCCGAGCGCCTGCACAAAATCATGCGCGGTTTGTCCTATGCGCCGCTCCGGCATGGAAAGCCCGATCTCGGCGCGCATCGGCCGATTGAGAAAAGCGTCCGTGGTGGCGGCTGGCGGCCAAATGGCCTCGTCCAGACCGCCCAGCAGCATGACGTCCGCGCTGATGAGGCGCGCTTCAAGAAGCCCGAGAATTTTCAGGCGAGGGTGAGCGCGCGCGGGTCCGCGCACCACGGTTTCGCGGGTCACCAAATCGATGAAAGCGCTATAATCGACAGCGTGATATTCGGGCATTGATTGCGCGCATGCCGAAAGTTCGACGAGCAGCGACTCCAGCGTCTCAGCGGACTCGTCAAAGCGCGGCGTCTGGCCGTCGTGCGTCGCCAAGAGCCTTGCGAGCGTAGCGCGGTGAGCCTCGATCCATTCTGCAAGACCGGCCTTCGTGACGATGTCGCGAAGCGGCTTCAGCGCGTCCACGAGCGCTGTCACAAGACGCTCCAGGGCTCCCCAGTCTCGCTCCGAAATGCGGCGAAGTGCGGGATGCGCATGCTTCTCGGCCGCGGCCAGACGCGCGGCCGCCACCATGGCGAGCGGGTCGTCCCTCTCCGCAAGGACGCCGCGAAGAACGCCGATCTCGAGGAGGCCCGCCAATCGCTCGATTTCGTTGCGCGGCGCACCGAGACTCACAAGCGGATGCGCGAGCAGCGCCAGCCATTCGGCCGGCATGCAAGGCTCCTCGATACTGGCGAGCGCGAGACGCGCCAATACGCCATAGCTCGACGTTGCGAGCGGCTCTCCGCCTGAATCGTCAATCTCGACATTCCATCGGGCAAGTTCGGCGCGCACGCGGCGGGCCAA
>JAIEQX010000322.1 GCA_019747375.1 Beijerinckiaceae bacterium
CGATCTCGCCCGCGCCCTGTCGCGGCTGGCGCTCCAGCGCGGCGGCCCGCGCGATCTGGCATGTCTGCGCGACGGCCTCGGCGCGGCGCGGGACGTCGCTGTCCTGCTCGGCGGGCTCGAAGCCTTGCCGCCCGATCTCGGCCTGGCGGTCGAAAAACTGGCGGCTCTGCCGGTCGAGATCCAAGCCCGCCTGCAAGCCGCGCTCGCCGACGACCTGCCGCTGGTGCGGCGCGACGGCGGTTTCGTGCGGGCCGGCTACGAGCCCACGCTCGACGAGGTCCGGGCCCTGCGCGATGAGAGCCGTCGCGTGATCGCCGCCATGCAGGCCGGCTATTGCGACAAGGCCGAGACGAAGCAACTCAAGATCAAGCACAACAATTTCCTCGGCTTCTTCATCGAAGTGCCGCAGGCGCACGGCGAGCGGCTGTTGCGCCCGCCCTTCAACGAGACCTTCATTCACCGCCAGACCATGGCGGACGCCATGCGGTTTTCGACCACCGAGCTTGCCGAGATCGAATCCCGCATCGCCTCTGCCGCCGACCGTGCGCTGGCGCTTGAACTCGGCGTGTTCGACGATCTCGCGGGCCTCGTTCTCGGGGCCACGCAGGCGATCAAGCAGGCGTCGGACGCTCTTGCGGAAATCGACGTCGCGGCGGCGCTCGCCGATCTCGCGGCGCTGCGGGACTGGGTGCGCCCGCAGGTTGAAACCTCGCTGTCGTTCCGCATCGTCGCGGGCCGTCATCCGGTGGTCGAATCGGCGTTGCGCGCGCGCGGGCAGGGGTTCGTGGCCAATGATAGCGATCTTGCGGACGCGGGCGGCGCGGCGGGTCGCATCGCCATCATCACCGGCCCCAACATGGCTGGTAAATCCACCTATCTTCGCCAGAACGCCCTGATCGTGGTGCTCGCCCAGATGGGAGCCTACGTTCCGGCGCGCGAAGCTGTCATCGGCGTCGTCGACCGGCTGTTCTCGCGCGTCGGCGCCGCCGACGATCTCGCGCGCGGGCGCTCGACCTTCATGGTCGAGATGGTCGAGACGGCCGCCATCCTCAATCAGGCCACGGCGCGCTCCCTCGTGATCCTGGATGAGATCGGCCGCGGCACGGCGACGTTCGACGGCTTGTCGATCGCCTGGGCGACCGTCGAACACCTGCATGACGTCAACCGGTCGCGCGCGCTCTTCGCCACGCATTTCCACGAACTCACGCAGCTGTCGCGCAAGCTCGGCCGCCTCACCAACCTGACCGTGCGGGTCACGGAATGGAACGGCGACGTGATTTTCCTCCACGAAGTGATCGCCGGCGCCGCCGACCGGTCTTACGGCATCCAGGTGGCCAAGCTCGCCGGCTTGCCGGCGCCCGTCGTGGCCCGCGCGAAGCGACTGCTGGCCGAGCTGGAAGCCGGCGAGCGCCAGGCCCCCGTGCAGCGGATGATCGACGACCTGCCGCTCTTCGCCGCCCTCAAGGCCGCTGAGCCCCCCGGTCCGCCGCCCAGGGACGCGCTGCGCGCCCACCTCGACACGATCGACCCGGACGACCTCAGCCCCAAGGCCGCGCTGGAAGCGCTCTATGCGCTGAAGCGTCTGCGCGAGCCCGATGGCGGATAATTCGAGCGTTACGTTTAAGCCTTTCGAAGCGGGCTGTCCTGCATGCTCGCGCGCTCAACAGGGCCGCGGGACTTCCAGCATGCTCGGCAACGCCATCAAGATCGCAATCATCGCCTGCGTGGCCGCCGTCGCCGCCGTGGCGATCCTCTCGAATCGAATCCCTCAGGCGAATCCGGTCAGTCCGGCGCCGCGCGCCGCCCAGGCGGTCCAGCCGCTCAACCCGTCGCGGGCGTTCGGCTACGGCCGCGTGGAACTGCGCCCGGATCGGGTCGGCCATTACACCGCCGACGTCGAGGTCGGGGGCAGGACGCTCTCCATGCTGGTGGATACGGGCGCGACCGTGGTGTCGCTGCGCTATGAAGACGCCCAGAACCTCGGCCTGCGTCCGGGCCCGGGCGACTTCAAGGTGCCGATCTCCACCGCCAATGGCGTCTCGCGAGCCGCCGAGGTGCGGCTGAGCGAGGTCCGCATCGGCTCGATCCGGGCCGTGGACGTCCAGGCGATCGTGCTGCCGCAGGGCGCCGCGGAGAAAAGCCTGCTCGGGATGAGCTTCCTGCGAAAACTCGGGGGCTTCGAAATAGCTTCGGGAAATCTGATCCTTAAGCCCTGATGCGCGTTAGCGGGCGTCATCGGCGGGCGTTATCCTTATCTGAGTGCTCGCCTCGCTTTTGACGCGCTCTTGGCTATTGTGTCGGCGCCGACGAGACTCGTCGCGTCAGCCACTCTCTCCCACGTGATCCAGAGGCTTCTATGTTTCCCAAGCCCGTACCTTCGCTGGTCCCCAATACCTATGCCTATGAAACCCAGCCGATGGTGAAGGCCACGGGCTTTCGCGAATATGACGCGCGTTGGCTGTTCGAGAAGGAGCTGAACCTGATGGGCGTGCAGGCGCTGGGCCTCGGCCTCGCCACGCTGCTCCATGAAATGGGCGTGAAGCCCGAGCTCGTCACGGGCCATGATTACCGGTCCTATTCGAGCGCCATCAAGCACGCGCTCATCACCGGCCTCGTGGCCGGCGGCGTCAAGGTGCACGACATCGGCCTCGCCCTGTCGCCCATGGCCTATTTCGCCCAGTTCGAACTGGACGTGCCGGCGGTCGCCATGGTGACGGCCTCCCACAACGACAACGGCTGGACCGGCGTCAAGATGGGCGCGCAGCGTCCCGTCACCTTCGGCCCGGTGGAAATGGGCCGGCTCAGCGAGATCGTCCTGAACGCCAAATGGCGCACGGCCGAAGGCGGCTCCTATCACTACGTCGACAATTTCGGCGCCCGCTATTTCCGCGATCTCACCGATCGCGCGCCGATCAAGCGCAAGCTGAAAGTCGTCGCGGCCTGCGGCAATGGCACGGCTGGCGCCTTCGCCCCCCAGATTCTCGAAAAGCTCGGCTGCGAAGTCATTCCGCTCGATGTCGAGCTCGATTACACGTTCCCGCGCTACAATCCCAATCCCGAAGACATGGAAATGCTGCACGCCATCGCCCACAAGGTGCGTGAAGTCGGCGCCGATGTCGGGCTCGGATTTGACGGCGACGGCGACCGCTGCGGCGTGGTGGATAACAATGGCGAAGAAATCTTCGCCGACAAGATCGGCGTCATGCTGGCGCGCGACCTGTCGAAGCTGCATCCCAATTCGACCTTCGTGGTCGACGTCAAGTCGACGGGCCTGTTCGCCACCGATCCGGTGCTCCAGTCGCTCGGCGCCAAGGCCGATTACTGGAAGACCGGCCATTCCTACATCAAGCGCCGCGTCAACGATCTGAACGCGCTCGCGGGTTTCGAGAAGTCCGGCCACTTCTTCTTCAACAAGCCGGTCGGCCGCGGCTATGACGACGGCGTGCTCACCGCCATCCACGTCATCGACATGCTCGACCGCAATCCCGACAAGTCGATGGCCGATCTCTACAAGGATCTGCCGAAGACCTGGGGCTCGCCCACCATGTCGCCCCATTGCGAGGACGAGGTGAAATACGGCGTCGTCGACAAGGTCATCGCGCGCTTCCAGGACATGCAGAAGCGCGGCGAGAAGGTTTCGGGCCAGCCGATCCGCGATCTCGTCACCGTCAATGGCGTACGCGTCACCGCCGAGGACGGCACCTGGGGCCTCGTGCGCGCCTCGTCGAACAAGCCCGAACTCGTGGTCGTGGTCGAAAGCCCGGTGTCGGAAGCGCGCATGCGCGAAATGTTCAAGGCGGTCGATACGGTGATGCGCGAGAACCCGGAAGTCGGCGCCTATAATCAGACGATCTGATCGCGTCAGTCAGAAATGAAAAAGCCGCGGCCATCTGGCTGCGGCTTTTTTCATGCGGGCGCCGGCGTCCGGCCAAGACGTCTCAATAGGCGGCGCATTTCGTGCCGGCGGTGCCCGAATAGGCGATCAGCGTCTGGGCGCGCGGGCGCATGTAGAGAGTGCGCGACATCCGAACGGTGCTGTCGCTCGTGCTCCATGCCAGCAACTGGGCGCCGAACGCGGGCGTATACGTGTACGACACATCCGCCACGATGATGCTGCCGGCCGCGTAGAGGCCGGTCGGCATGTTGTTGACGCCGTTCAGCGAGGCGTTGGCGACCGGCGTCAGGATCGAGCAGGGGCGCGGCGTCGAGCCGTTGCGCTGGACGGTCCAGCGAGGTTTCGCGTCGAAGCCCACGGCCGGCGACGTCTTGGCCGCGAATTCGACGCTCGACACCGTCATCTTCAGGCTCGATGTCGAGAACGGCGACATGATCGAGCTGGCCGCGGCGAAAATATCGTTCAGCTGCGTATCCGTCAGGTTGGTGCCTGACGGCTGCTGCGCCACGAGATCGGACAGCGAACGCGCCACGATCGAAAGCTTGCGGCTGGCCATCAAGCTCTGCACGATCTGGGTGGAGCCCAGATACAGCAGCAGCATCAGCGGCAGGATGAGGGCGAATTCAACCGCCGCGACCCCGCGCCTGTCCGCGCGCAGGCGCGCCAGAAGGCTTCGGGGCTTCAGGGCCGGAGGAGAGACTGGAACATTCGGCATGGGTGTTCCTGCGCTCAGCAACTGGGAAGAGTGCCGGGGAACGGCTCGTTGCGGAACGCCGCCGTGCCGACCAGCATGTGCTTCATGCCGCCGTCATAGGAGACTTGTCCGGCTGTGCTGAGGCCCGACACCGTCAGCAGCGGGAAAAACACCGGCATCGGATAGGCGGCCCGCACCACGACGATGCAGCCGCCGCCGCCCGGCGAATAGGTCATGGTCGGGTTGGTGTAGAAGCTGCGCGTCATGTCGGCGGTCGAGAAGGCGCTCGCCTGGCGAACGTCGACTTTCAGTTTCGTGCAGTCGACATAGTCGGGCAGCAGGCGTTTGCGCGGCGGCGTCGGATTGCAGATCATCTGGTCGCGAAACTGCGCCGCATTGGCGATGGAGGTCGACTGGACCTGCCCCGTCATGATCGTGCGCGCCGCATCCGCGACGGCGCTTTCCAGTCCTTCCGTGGTGAAGAACACGAAGGCGGTTTCCAGAATTGCGAACAGAAGGCCGATGAACGGGATCGCCACGAAGCCAAATTCGATCGCCGTGGCGCCCCGGCGGTCCTCGCCGAAGCGGATGATCACGCGGCGCAGTCCCGGCCTGCCGGGCTCAGATCGGACCTTGATGTGCAGCGCTTTGAACACGACTAGGAACTCCGGCGGCTGACCTTCGGGGAGGGGCCGTGGGAGTATCGTAGTGGCGACTGATTAGCTGCGCGTTAACAAGACGCTACGAGTTTGCGCCTATCAGCGTGCGGGCGACGAGAACGTATTGCGCTGCTGCACCTGGCCGGCTGTCTCGGTCATGAACCGGGTCGTGTCGCCCAGGTTGACGGTGGGCTGGCAGCGCGGGTTGCACGAATAGGATTCGCGCTCCAGGCCGCGCTGCACGATCAGCGCATGTTCGGGCGCGACCACCCGGACAAGCGACTCGCCGATCGAATTCCCCTGGGCGTCGAGGGCCAGCATGTTGGTCTCGCCAAATCCCTTGGCGGTGATGATCATCCGACCGTTCTTCTTGAGCAGCGTCACGTCCGCGACGCCGGGATTGCCGACGATCACCGTACTGGTGCGCTCGGGCAGCTGGATGATCTTGGCCTGATCCAGGATCACCGTGATGATTTCCGCCGCTGCGGCCCGGTCAAGCGACATGAACATGCCGAGCAGCAATGTCGCGGGGGGCAGTACGAGCTGGAGAATGCGGTGCCTGAAATTGAACATAGCGGCCTCGATCGGGACGACGTGACCCCCAATTCAACGCAAAATGGTGAATGAAGACTGAAGCTCCGCAAATTTTCTTTACAGCCGCGACGACCGGAAATGCTTGCGGCTCAAGGCTTCCCGCAAATTTTCGCCCAAACCCGGGGCGTTTTAGTTAATGTGCTGATAGATGCGGATTAACCCCTTTGAAACGCATGCATATCAATACTCATTTCACCCGACACGGCTCCTCGCGCTCTTGAGAAGACCGTGGAGTGTGGAGTCTGGAGTAGGAGTTAGCCATGAAGTCCATCGCACGTTTTCTGAAAGACGAGTCCGGCGCGACCGCCATTGAATACGGCCTGATCGCCGGCCTGATCGCCGTTGTGATCATCGGCTCCGTGTCCGCGGTCGGCACGAAGATCTCTTCGAAGTTCACGGCAGTCGCGAACAATCTCACCTGATGCCTGTGTGTGAGAATTGGCCGGCGGCTCGAGCGCCGCGGGCTATCGCACTCACGGTCGACGACGGCCCCGGTTCTGCCGGGGCCGTTCTCGTTGGACCGGTTTTGGTAACCAAAGTTAAAGCCAGCCCGGTCTAGCTTTGCGTCCGATTCGGCATATGCCGGAATGGAGTCGCACATGCTGGAACCCGCCGTCCTGATTCTCTTTCCCCTTCTGATGGCCTATGCGGCGTCATCCGATCTTTTGACGATGACCATTTCCAACCGCATCTCCATCGCGCTGGTGGTCGGCTTCGTCGCCATCGCGATCCCCGCCGGTTTGCCGCTCGTCGAAATCGGCTGGCACCTGGCTTGCGGCTTCCTGGTCCTGGTCATCACGTTTTCGTTGTTCGCTTTCGGCTGGATTGGCGGCGGAGACGCCAAGCTCGCCGCCGCGACCTCGGTGTGGATGGGCTGGGGCCACGTCATGGAATATGGCCTCGTCGCTTCCTTCGCGGGCGCGGCGCTCACGCTCCTTCTTCTTCAGCTCCGCCGCTGGCCGCTGCCGGCCCGCATCAGAAATGTGGCGTGGATCGAGCGGCTGCACGAGCCAAAGGGCGGAATCCCGTATGGCATCGCGCTGGCGGCCGCCGGCCTGCTTGTCTACCCCGACTCCGTTCTGTGGCTGCGCGTCGTCGTCGGATGACCGTCCTCGCCAGCCGGGGCCGAAAGGGTCGATTAACCTTAATTTGACGTTTCGTTGCTCTTATCGGCGGGAAGAACGAACGGACCGAATTTTCGAAAAAGAGTTACGCCATGAAAATTGCACGTCTAGCCGTCCTGGGTGTTGCGCTTGTTGCAGGCGGCGCAGCGGCCATTCTTGCAGGATCTTCCTCCAGTCCGCCCCCCGGCGAACCGGCTCCGGCTCCCGTGGTGCGCATCGAAACGGACGACGTCCTCGTGGCGGGAAGCGATCTGCCGTTGGGCAAGATCCTCACGCCGGCTGACATGACCTGGCAGTCCTGGCCCAAGAGCGCGGTCGTTTCGTCGATGATCCGCAAGGGCGACGGGGCCGACGCCTCGGCCGATCTGATCGGCGCCTTCGTGCGCACCCCATTCGCGCAAGGCGACCCGATCCGGCGCGAGAAACTCATCAAGAGCGGAGCCAGCAGCGGCTTCCTGTCCGCGATTCTGCCCGCCGGCTCGCGCGCCGTCGCCATCAACATCGACACGCAGGGCGGCACGACCGCCGGCGGCTTCATCCTGCCCAATGATCGCGTCGACATTATCAAGACGGCCCGCGACGAGGACGCC
Organism: Beijerinckiaceae bacterium; assembly: GCA_019747375.1. Taxonomy (GTDB): domain Bacteria; phylum Pseudomonadota; class Alphaproteobacteria; order Rhizobiales; family Beijerinckiaceae; genus Terripilifer. The sequence goes on from JAIEQX010000322.1 coordinate 7,557, forward strand.
AAGTCGGGCGACGCCTTCATGACCGAGACCGTTCTGAGCAACATCCGGGTGCTGGCGATCGGCCAGAACGTACAGGAGAAGAACGGCGAACGCGTCGTCGTCGGATCCAACGCCACCCTCGAGGTCGACCCACGCCAGGCCGAAATCCTCGTTCTCGCCCAGCGCGTCGGGCAATTGTCCCTGACGCTGCGCAGCATGGCCGATGTCAACCGGCCCGCGCAGCCTGAAATTTCCGAGATCCCGGACCGTGGTCCCGCGATCGTCCGCTTTGGCATCTCGCAGGGCGGACGCTGATGACCAGACCGATTTTCCGTCGCAACCAATTGACCCACTCAGGAGTGAGCCTGATGTCCGAGCCCGCGCGCACGCCCGTCGCCGGAAGGGCGCTAGCCCTCGCGGCGGGCCTCCTTTCGCTCGGCTGCCTGGCGGTTCCCGCCCAGGCCCAGTCCCAGCGCGGCCAGATCCAGCGCGGCGCAGAGCCTGCCGCCGCCGTCGCGCCCGACAGCGGCCTGGCGCGTCGCCTTTCCATGGGCGTCGGCAAGTCGGTCATCATTGACCTTCCGCGCGATGCGGCCGAAATCTTCGTCGGCAATCCGAAAGTCGCCAACGCGGTCGTCCGCTCGCCCCGCAAGCTCTACATCATCGGCATGGAAGGCGGGCAGACCACCATCTTCGCGATGGACGCCGCCGGCCGCCAGATCGCCACCATCGAGATTTCGATCGGTCGCGACATTCAGGAGCTCGACCGCATCCTCAAGACCGCGATGCCGAATTCCAGCATTGCGCTGCGCACCGTCAACGACACCATCATCCTGACCGGCACGGTCGACTCGGCCGGCGAAGCCCAGCAGGCGCTCGACATTGCTTACGGCTTTGTCGGCCAAGGCGGCGCGAGCAACGGCGGAGCCGCAGGCGCGGCCGGAAATCCAGCGGCCGCCGGCGCCTCGGGTCGTGTCATCAACTCGCTGGTGATCCGCGGCAAGGATCAGGTGATGCTGAAAGTCACCATCGCCGAAGTCCAGCGTCAGGTGATGAAGCAGCTCGGAGTCACCAGCGCCACCGTCGGCGGGGGCTGGGGCAAGCTCACCATGACGAACCCGCTGTCGCTGAACCTTCAACAGCCCTCCGACACCAACCTCACGATCCCGGGCACGAGCGCCTCCGCGACCCTGCAGGCGTTCGAACGTTACGGCGTGGCGCGCGTGCTGGCGGAACCGACCGTCACGGCGGTCTCCGGCGAAGGCGCCAAATTCACGGCCGGCGGCGAATTGCCGGTGCCCGGCAGCCAGAGCTGCGCGACCGACCCGGCGACGGGCCGCGCCGCCTGTACGGTGGGCATTTCGTTCAAGCCTTACGGCATCTCGCTGAACTTCACCCCGGTGGTGCTGTCCGAGGGGCGCATTCTGCTGCGCGTCGCCACGGAGGTGACCGAAGTCGACAACACCCAGTCCTTCACCTTCTCGACCGTCAACGTCCCGGCCTTCCGCACCCGCAAGAACGAAACGACGGTGGAACTGCCGTCCGGCGCTTCGATCGTGTCCGCAGGCCTTATCCAGGTGCGTTCGCGCCAGGTCATCAACGGCCTGCCGGGACTCATGAACCTGCCGGTGCTCGGCACGCTGTTCCGCTCGCGCGATTACCAGCGCGAAGAGAGCGAGCTGATGATCATCGTGACGCCCTACATCGCCAAGCCGGTCAGCCCGTCGGAAGTGATGAAGCCGACCGACAATTTTGTCGACGCGACAGACCCCCAGTCGTGGCTGCTCGGGCGCGTCAACCGCCTCTATTCCACCAAGTCGAATCCCGAGGTCATCTCGAATTTCAACGGACGCGTGGGGTTCATCAATGACTGATTTTTCGAACGCTCCGCGAGGGACTTTCCCAATGTCGACCGCTTCCGCTCTTAAATCCGCGTGCATGACCGCCAGGCGCGCGAGTCGAGGCCTCGCGCTGGCGCTTCTGGCTGCGCCGCTCGTCGCCTGCGGCGTCGACCGGACTGTGGTCAGCAGCGTTACGCCTGATGATTTCAAGGAACGGCATCCGATCGAACTCCGCCAGGAGACCTTCAAGCTCGACCTGTTCCCCAGCGCGTCCGGTCTCGACAGCCGCGCCAACCTGCAGATCTCGGAATTCGCCGAAGACTATCGTCGCCGCGGCGGCGGGCCGATTCGCGCCATGATTCCCGTCGGGGCCGGCACGGAACATTCAAACGAGCGCGCGCTCGACGATCTTCGCCGGCTGCTCGTCCGCAACAACATTCGCGGCTCGTTGACGGTAGGCACCTATCCGGTCGCAAATCCGCGTCTTGCCTCGCCCATCCAGGTGAGTTTCGTCGGCCTCAAGGCCAAGGTCGCGACGCGCTGTGGCGAATGGCCGTCCGACCTCGCGTCCGGTTCCTCCGCGCAGGGCTGGGAGAACCGGCCCTACTGGAACCACGGATGCGCCTACCAGAACATGATCGCCACGCAGGTCGCCGATCCGCGCGATCTTGCCGACAAGCGCGGCGAGGGACCCAAGGATACGGACATGCGCACGCGTGCGATCGGCAACGTCCGCCGCGGCATCGATCCCGGCACCAACTGGACGACGAAGAACTCGTCGATCGGCGCCGTCGGGAACTAGCAATCAGGCAGGAGTGAATGAAGTGAACGACGTTTCGACACCGATCGCGCCGGTTCCGCGCATTTCGATCCAGGCCTTCTGCGAACAGGCGGATACGCATGGAATTCTGTCGAACGTACTTGGCGATCGGCGGATGGCCAAGGCGCATATGAAGATCCACATGGGCGGCGCGGCCGCGGCTGTCGAAGCCTATCGTGATGCGCCGACGCCCAATCTGATCATCATCGAATCCTCGGGCGACAAGCGCCTGCTGATCGAGCAGCTCGATATGCTCGCCGAAATGTGCGACAGCGGCACCAAGGTCGTGGTGATCGGGCGCGTCAACGACATCCTGCTTTATCGCGAGCTCATCGCGCGCGGCGTCAGCGAATATATCGTCCATCCGTTCACCGCGACGGCCTTCGTCCGCTCCGTGTCCGAGCTCTATGGCAACGACACCAGCAAGCTCGTCGGTCGCGTCATCGCGGTGACGGGCGCCAAGGGCGGCGTCGGCTCATCGACCATCGCGCACAATCTCGCCTGGACGCTGTCGCGCGAGCTCGACCAGCCCGCCATCATTGTCGACATGGATCTGCCCTTCGGCACCGCCGGCCTCGACTTCAACCAGGACCCCGCGCAGGGCGTCGCCGATGCGGTTTTCGCAAATGATCGCCTCGACGCCAATTACATCGAGCGTCTCCTGTCTCGCTGCAGCGACAAGCTCAGCATCATGGCGGCTCCCGCCACGCTGGAGCGCCTCTATGATCTCAATGAGGATTCCTACGATAATCTGATCGACCTGATGCGCGGCGCCGCTCCGCTGGTGGTGCTCGACGTGCCGCACAGCTGGAACGGATGGGCGCGCCGCGCCCTCATCGCGGCCGACGACGTTGTGCTGGTGGCGGCGCCGGACCTCGCCAACCTGCGCAACGCCAAGAACATACTGGATGCTCTGAAGCCGGCCCGCGCCAACGACTCCCGTCCCCGGATTGTCATGAACGGCGTCGGCATGCTCAAGCGTCCGGAAATCTCCATCGCGGATTTCACCCGCGCGGTCGAATCCGAACCCGTGGCGATCATCTCCCACGACGCCAAATTGTTTGGAACCGCCAGCAACAACGGCCAGATGATCGGCGAAATCGACGCAGCCAACAAGGTCACCGAGACCTTCTCGGAACTCGCCCGGCTGCTCACCGGCCGCCACGACATTCGCAAGCCGAAGAAGAATTTGCTCGAGCCCCTGCTGGCGAGGCTGGGACGAAAGACTGGCTGATGCCCGGAAATTGCCCGGGCGGGTCTCATTTTTGTAAGGGAAAGAATTCATGTTCGGCAAGCGCTCCAGTCTAGGGAACGGCGGCGGTTCATCGCCGGCCGACACGTCGTCGGCGGCGCGTCAGCAGCCGCGCACCCTCGCCTCGACGCCCGCGCCCGCCGTTGCGGCGCGCATCATGCAGCCCGCTCCGCCCCCGCCTCCACCGCAGGAAGCCGCGCGCCGTCCGGACGAATATTACGTCACCAAGAGCATGATCTTCGGCGCGCTGATCGAGGCCATCGATCTGTCGCAGCTGTCCAAGCTCGATCCTGAAAGCGCCCGCGAAGAAATCCGCGACATCGTCAACGAGATCATCTCGCTGAAGAATGTCGTCATGTCGATTTCCGAACAGGAAGACCTGCTCGACGACATCTGCAACGACGTGCTTGGCTTCGGCCCGCTCGAGCCCCTCCTGGCGCGCGACGACATCGCCGACATCATGGTCAACGGCGCCTCCCGCACCTTCATCGAAGTCGGCGGCAAGATTCAGCTCACCAACATCCGCTTTCGCGACAATGCGCAATTGATGAACATCTGTCAGCGCATCGTCAGTCAGGTTGGCCGCCGCGTCGACGAAGCCTCGCCGATCTGCGACGCGCGCCTCATCGACGGCTCCCGCGTCAACGTGATCGCGCCGCCGCTCGCCATCGACGGTCCCACGCTCACCATTCGTAAGTTCAAGAAGGACAAGCTGACCCTCGACCAGCTCGTCAAGTTCGGCGCCATCTCGCCCGAAGGCGGCGAGATCCTGAAGATCATCGGACGGGTCCGCTGCAACGTCGTCATCTCGGGCGGCACCGGCTCCGGCAAGACGACCCTGCTGAACTGCCTGACCAACTACATCGACTCCGACGAGCGCATCATCACCTGCGAAGACGCCGCCGAACTGCAGCTGCAGCAGCCCCATGTCGTGCGTCTCGAAACGCGTCCCCCGAGCCTGGAGGGCACGGGCGCCATCAGCATGCGCGATCTCGTCAAGAACTGCCTGCGTATGCGTCCCGAACGCATCATCGTGGGCGAAGTCCGCGGACCCGAGGCCTTCGATCTTCTGCAGGCCATGAACACGGGTCACGACGGATCGATGGGCACGCTCCACGCCAATTCGCCGCGCGAAGCCCTCAGCCGTATCGAATCCATGATCACCATGGGGGGCTTCTCGCTCCCGGCTCGCACCATCCGTGAAATGATGGTGTCGTCGGTCGACGTCATCGTCCAGGCCGCGCGCTTGCGCGACGGCTCGCGCCGCATCACGCACATCACCGAGGTGCTCGGCCTCGAAGGCGACGTCATCACCACGCAGGATCTGTTCGTCTACGACATCGTCGGCGAAGATCCGCAGGGCAAGCTGATCGGCCGTCATAGGTCGACCGGCATCGGCCGCCCGCGCTTCTGGGAGCGCGCGCGCTACTACAATGAGGAGCAGCGGCTCGCGGCCGCGCTGGACGCGTCTGAAATCGTCGACCGCGCGGCGCGTTGAGCCATGATGCGGGTGGAGTTGCTATCATGAACACAATCCTCATCGTGGTCCTGTCGATGTTCGCCGCCGGCGCCGTGTTCTATGCGCTCGTCTACCCCTATCTGTCGGGCGAGGCCGCAGCCGATAAGCGCAAGTCCGCCCTCATCCAGAACAGCCCACAGCGCAATGTCGGCAACCGCGCCAGCGACACCGCCAGCCGCCGCAAACAGGTCGCCGACAGCCTCAAGGAAATCGAGAAGAAGGGCAAGAACAAGAAGGTTTCGCTCGAGCAGCGCATCCTTCAGGCCGGTCTCTCGATCACCAAGGCGCAGTTTTTCATGTGGTGCGGAATCGGCGGCCTTGGCCTGTCGCTCTTCCTGTTCTTTGTCAGCGAAGAATTGTTTATGGCGGCGCTGGGCCTGTTCGTCGGCGGTTTCGGCTTGCCGCGCTGGATCCTGTCGCATCTGAAGCGGCGGCGCCTGAAGTCATTCTCTGTTGAATTCCCCAATGCGCTCGACGTCATCATTCGCGGCGTGAAGGCCGGCCTGCCGCTGGGCGATTGTCTGCGCATCGTCGCCGCCGAATCGGCCGAGCCTGTGAAATCCGAATTCATCCAGATCGTCGAGGCCCAGACCATGGGCCTGACCATCAGCGAAGCCATCGAGCGCATCGCCGAGCGCGTGCCGGTCGCCGAAGCCCGCTTTTTCTCGATCGTCATCACGATCCAGCAGAAGGCGGGCGGAAACCTCTCCGAGGCGCTGGGCAATCTGTCGCGCGTGCTGCGCGACCGCAAGAAGATGGCGGCCAAGATCCAGGCCATGTCTTCGGAAGCCAAGGCCTCGGCCGGCATCATCGCGGCTCTGCCGTTCGTGGTGGCCGTCATGGTCTATTTCACAAGCCCGCGTTACATCGAATTGCTCTGGCTGCACTCGACGGGACGCGTCGTGCTGTTCTGCTGCGCGATCTGGATGATGATCGGCGTGGGCGTGATGAAGAAGATGATTTCCTTCGATTTCTAAGGCCAATTGATATGTGGGATCTCGTCTCCGATAAAATCAACGATCCGCAGTTCCTCATCAGCGCCTTCGCGGCGATCGCCGCGGTCGCGACGGTTCTCACGCTCGCCATGCCGCTGATCGAGAAGGACACGCTGGCGGGCCGCATGAAATCGGTGGCGTCGGAGCGCGACCGGATCCGCATGCGCGAGCGCGATCGTCTGGCCAAGACCAGCAAGGTGGCGCTGCGTCAGGAAGAAAAGCCGTTCATGAAGTCGATCGTCGAACAGTTCAAACTGTCCGACTGGCTCGGCACCGAGGGCGCCAAGGCGCAGCTGGCGTCCGCGGGCTTTCGCGGCGCGGCCGCCGAAACCGCCTTCGTGTTCTTCCGCGGCGTCATCCCGATCGGCCTGTTCATGCTCGGCGCCTTCTATCTCTTCGTGCTGAACGACATGGGCTATTCGGTGATGATGCGCATCGCCGCCGTCATCTTCCTGCTCTACATCGGCATCAAGGTTCCGGAAATCTTCCTCAAGAACATCGCCCAGAAGCGTCAGTTCTCGATGCGGCGGGCCTTTCCGGATTCACTCGACCTGATGCTCATCTGCGTTGAATCCGGAATGTCGATCGAACACGCCTTTCGCAAGGTGGCGGATGAAATCGGCCCGCAGTCCATTCCGCTGGCCGAAGAACTCACGCTCACCACGGCCGAACTCTCGTTCCTGCCGGATCGTCGTCAGGCCTACGAGAATCTGGGAAAGCGCACCGGGGTCGACGCCATCCGGCAGGTCGTGACCGTGCTCAACCAGGCGGAAAAATACGGCACGCCGCTCGGCACCGCGCTGCGCGTCGTCTCGCAGGAAAGCCGCGACACGCGCATGGCCGAAGCCGAGAAGAAGGCCGCATCGTTGCCGCCCAAGCTCACCGTGCCGATGATCCTGTTCTTCCTTCCCGTCCTCTTCGCCGTCATCCTGACGCCGGCCATCATCCAGATCACCGCGACCTTCGGCGGTCCCTGACCGCGGGTCTGCGCGCGCGTTTTCCGCGAAAGCAAAAAGGCCGCCCGGTGAGGCGGCCTTTTCATATGCAAACGGCCGGCGTGGCCGGCCTGGCCTAACTGGCCGCCGCGGTCTTATCTGTTGGCCCTGGCCTGCTGGCCGTCGAGCTTCTGGATATCGCGCCACGTGTCGGACTGGGCGATCATCTTGCGGATCGCCGCGACATTTGCGGCGGCCTGCGGGGCTGAAAGGTCCTGGCGGGAGATCGATTCGGCTTCCGTGAACTTGCCCTGCAGGGCCAGCACGAGCGCGTAGTTCTGGCGCACCCGCATGTCGGCGCGGGGATCTGCGGCGGCGCGCTCCAGCGTCTGGTCGGCTCCGCGCAGGTCTTTCGACAAGGCATAGGAGAGGCCGAGGTTTGACAGTACGGTCGGCTCGTCGGGGTTGATCTTCAGCGCCTGGCGATAGAAATCCTGCGCGGCCGGGTGGTTGCCCATCTGGTCGGCGACAGAGCCCTGGGCGGACAGAATCGACCAGTTCGGGCGCTCCGGCGTATGGGCGCG
>JAIEQX010000330.1 GCA_019747375.1 Beijerinckiaceae bacterium
GGCCCGCAGCGCATGGGGGAGCCGCCTGATCGCCAGCGCCAGCACGATGATGAACCAGAAGCTCGCCAGCGGAGCCCCGCCCGGCAGCGTGATGTCGTAGAAGGTGCGCAGGTAACCGATGCCGATGACCACGCCCGGAATCGCCAGCGCCGCCGTGGCGAGCCAGTCGAGCCAGAAGCGGCCGATCAGTTTCGTGCGCATCATCAGATAGGCGATCGCGGTCCCGATCACCACGTCGATGCCCGCCGCCAGCGAGGCGTAGATCAGCGTGTTCTTCACATAGACCCAGGAATCGTCGAAGACGCGCGCGTAATGCGTCAGCGTATAGGCGTCGGGCAACGGGCTGAACGACCACACGGTGGCGAAGGACAAGATCAGCAGCCCGACATGCGGCGTCAGCACCAGCGCCAGCAGGAACGCCACCACCCCGTAGGCCAGCACGCCCTCCAGCGGCTTCAGCCGGCGCTTGGTCAGCCCGCCGCCGCCGCGCTGCACGGTGGCGTAGTCCTTGCCCCGGAGCGACAGCGTCGACAGCCACACGGCCAGCACCGAGCCGACGATCAGCATGACCGAGATCACATAGCCCATCGGGTCCGCGATGCCGATCGAGGTGACGCGCAGATAGGCCTGCGGCGCAAGCATGTCCTTAACGTTCAGCAGCAGCGGCGTCGCCAGGTCGTCGAACACCTTCACGAACACCAGCGAGGCGCCCGCCACATAACCCGGCATGGCCAGCGGAAACACGATGCGGCGAAACAGCCGGAAGCCGGAGCAGCCGAGATTCTGCGCCGCCTCCTCCATGCTGCGGTCGATGTTGCGCAGCGCGGTCGACAGGTTCACCAGGATGAACGGGAAGTAATGCAGCGCCTCGACGAAGATGACGCCCCAGAGCCCTTCCATGAACGGGATCTTGAACCCGAAGGCGTCGTCGAGCAGCAGGTTGAAGGAGCCGTTGCGCCCGAACAGCAATTGCAGCGCGACGGCGCCCACGAAGGGCGGCATCACCAGCGGCAGGAAGCCCAGCGTCTGGATGAGAATGGCGCCGCGAAACTCGAAACGCGTCGTCAGATAGGCGAGCGGCAGCGCGATGGCCGAGGCCCACGCGACCGTCATCAGGCCGACCCAGATGGAATTCCAGAGCGATCGCAGGAAGAGGTCGTTGGCGAAGAAATCCTGGAAATTCACCAGCGTGAACGCGCCGGTCCCGCGCTCCGTGAACGCCACATAGATCACCGTGGCGACGGGAATGACCAGAAACAGCAGAAGAAAGACGAAGATCGACAGCGCAAGCGCAATCTGCCCCGGCGTTGCGGATCGCCGCAGCCGCCCCATCATCACCGTTGCGCTCAATGCGAAATCCCCCCGTCGAATGCGCGGCGCCGAAACGACGCCGCGCACTCCAGTTCCTTAGCGTGCGAGCTTCACGGCCTCGTCGGCCTTGGCCTTCGCCTGTGCGTAACGCTCCTTGGCGAAGCTCGACCATTGCTGCTCGAGTTCGGACTGACGCGCGCCTTTCTGCTTGCCGCCCGTGAAGGCGCCGCGAAGGTCGCTGCTGGCCGCCTGTTTCTCGTCGACCGGCATCGCCGCGATGAGATCGCGCGCTTCCTTCACGAGGCCGCGCGCCTGCGCATTGTCCTTCTTGGCGAGGGCCGCTTCGGCGTCGTGGATCGACTTGGTGGCGGCCTTCAGCGCGTCGAGCTGGAACGTGATGAGCTGGTCGAACAGGGTGTCGACCACGGCGGTGCGGGACTCGGACACGTCGACGTCGAAAAGCGCCATCTTCTGGAATTGCGGATCCTTGAAGGGATTCGGGTAATCCTTGGGCGCCTTGGCGTAGGTGGCGGTGTTCACCGGAAGACGCCGGATCCCCGGCTCCAGCAGCACTTCTTGGCCGGCCGGCGACAGGATGAACTCGACGAAAGCCTCGGCGCCCGCGCGGTTGGGCGCATTGGCGATGATGCCGATATTGGCCGGCACCACGGTCGAGACGCTCGGATAGACGAATTTTACCGGAAAATTCGCCGCCTGCGCCGAGAACGCGAAGAAGTCGATCACGATGCCGACGCCGACCTGGCCCGAATTCACCGCTTCCGGCACGCCGAACGAACGGTCGGTCACCTGGCGGAAATTGCCCGCCATTTCCTTGACGGTGCGCCAGCCCTTGTCCCAGCCCTCGCCCTGCAGGATCGCCTCGATGGTCAGATGCGTCGTGCCGGAGCGCGACGGCGCGGCGATCGACACGTGATCGTAGAAGGCCGGCTTGGCGAGATCCTGCCACTCCTTCGGATCAGGCAGCTTGTTGGCGCGCGCATAGCGCTCGTTCCACATGATGCCGTAGCCCGAAGCCGCGAATCCGAAATAGGCGCCGTCCTTGTCGTTGATCGGATAGGAGCCGACCTTTTCGGGAATGCCGGTCGCCTTGGGCGTATATTTCTGCAGCAGGTTCTTGCCCTTCAGCACCTCGAAGGCGTCGGGCGCGGAGGCCCACATCAGGTCGATCTGATTGTTGGAGCGGGTTTCCTCCAGCAGCTTGACCGCCGCATTGGTGTTGCGGTTCTGGACGTCGAGCGTCACGCCCGGCACGGCCTTCTCGAACGCGCGCTTGAACGGGTCGGTCACGTCCTTGGCGAAGGAGGTGACGATCGAGACCTTGCCGCTCGGCGACTGCGCGAATGCGAAGCCGGACGACAGGACGACGGCGCCCGCGAGTGTGGCCGCGGCCGCGAAAATGCGTTTCATGGGAATTCCCTCCATGTGGAGACCATCTGCGAGGCGGCCTCTCCCCGCCGCATCTTGCCATGCACGTCAGCGATGCGACAAGCATGTGACATCCGGAGGTCACTTGGCATTATTGATGACCTTGATGGCCGCGATGGTTTCCGCCGGCGTCTCCGCGAGCCTTTCGACCAGCGCCTGAAGATCCGCGCCGCTCACCGGCCCGATCTCGAGCTTTTCCCGCTCGGCTTCCGCCAGCGCCGCGGGGTCCTTCAGCATCGCCTCGAAGGCTGTTCGCAACAGCGCCACGCGTTCGGCCGGCACGCCCGGCGGAGCCAGCAGCGTCCAGGCGAGCGTGGCGTCCGAGGTCAGAAACTCCATGATGCGCGACGCCGCCGGCGTCTTCGCCAGATCCGTGGCGAGCGGAACGTCCGCCAGTTCGCGGTCGCGTTCGGTCGCGAACTGCACGAGGAAACGAAGTTTCTTCTCGTTGTACCAGGCGGGCGCGCGCTGCTTCAGCGAGCCCAGCGCCCAGCCGCAATAGCCCTCGACCTCGCCCTTCTCCAGCGCATTGGTGATTTCATTGCCGCCCGGATAGCCCGCCACGATCTTGAATTTCGTGCCCGCCAGCTCGTTCAGCGCCTTCGGGAACGTCATGGTGCGCGAGCCCGGTCCCGTCGATCCAACAACCACTTCACGCGTGCGCACATCCTCGATCGTGCGGATCGGCGATGTGTGCCAGACGAGGCACGTGATGTTGTCGCGCGATTTTCCGCCCACCCAGTTGAACGCCTTCGGATCGTAGCGCGCCTGCGGATTGCCCAGGATCGCCTCCCAGACGGTGCCGCCCCCGATGACGCCCAGCACCGTGCCGTCGCGCGCCGCCGCATTGTACAGATGCGATGTCGCCACCATGCTGCCGGCGCCCGGCATGTTCTGCACGATGACCGTGGGCTTGCCGGGCAGGAAGCGCGGCAGATGGCGCGAATAGAACCGCGCCATCTGGTCGTAGGTGCCGCCCGGCGTGAACCCGACCACGATCGTGATCGTCTTGCCTTCGTAGAAATCCGCCGCCCGTGCGGAGGCGCCCGTCATCAGCAACGACGACAGGACCGCGAGGCTTCGCCAGAAATTCTTGCGCATGTTGCGTCGTCCCGTGCTGGAGGCTCAGATCATTTCGGCGAGAAGCCGCCCGAAGCCCTGCACGGGCTGGCTGATTCCCAGATGCCGCTGGATGTCCCAGCACTGCGCCGGGACCGCATGCACCACCGGAACCTTGCAGTCGCGTTCCAGCATGTCGACGATGTCGAGCGTGCGCCACGCCGGCCCGAGCATGTAGATCGCCTGCGCCTCCGGATGCTTGCGCATCGTCTGGCGGATCCAAGTGTAGATGAGGCGGCTCGAATATTCCTGCACCTTCTGGAACGGGGCGTCGAGCCCCACCATGTCGAGCGGGTCGAGCCCCGCGTCGCGGAAATATTGCGCGTAGATCTTGTTGATGTCGCCGCCGAAATAGCTGAAGCCCACGAACTTCTGCGCCTTCAGTTCGCGCAGCGCCGCGACATGGCTCGTGCCCGACGTGAAGACCGGAATCTTGTAGTCCTTCTCCCATTCGCGGATCAGCGCGGCCTCGCCCTCATATCCCAGCACCATGAAGGGCGGCGCGCCCGACGGGTTGATCACGTCGACGCCGATCTCGGCCAGTTTCGCGACCTTGCGGCGATAGCGCGCGATCGCTTCCTTGAACTCGTCCTGCGTGCCGCGCGCGATCTCGGCGAAGAGCGGAATGACCCCGACGCCGTCCGGCAGCATCTTGATCAGCTCTTCCATGCCGCCCGGCCGATAGGTCGGCCGCACGATTCCCACCGTTCCCCGCCATGCTGAAAATGACATCTCGCATCCTCCCTGTCGGCCGCACTGTTGGTCGTGCGTGCCGGTGTTGAATCGTCGTGCGCGGCGCCCTTCGGCGCGGCCGCTAGTCCGGCCCCTTCTGGATGATGTCGCGCGTGCGCGCGATCGCCGCGGCCGGCAGCGCATAGATCTCGGCCAGCAGCGCCTCGATGGCCTCCGGCGCGACGGGGTTGATCTCCAGGCCGCCGCGCGCCGCCTCGCCCAGAAACGACGGATCCGCCAGCGTCGCCTTCAGGGCCTCGCGCAAAACGGCGAGACGTTCGGCCGGCACGCCCGGCGGCGCCGCCAGCGGCTTGCCGAAGGCCCACGGGCCGAACACGACCTTCATGACCTGCCGCGCCTCCTCGTTGGGGGCGATATCGAAAATATTGGGGATGTCGGGCGGCAGCAGCGGATGCGGCTCAAGGCCCGTCTGCATCAGGATGCGGAACTTGCCTTCGGCGAGATCCGTGCGCGCCGTCTCGTTCATGGCCGAGACCAGATAGCCGCAGAATCCGTCGACCTCGCGCCGCTCCGCCGGCTGGCGGATGTCGGCGAGGCTGGGATAGCCGAGGATGAGACGGAAATCGAAGCCCAGCAGCGCCTGCAGGACCAGAGCCTCGATGGTGGCCTGCGCCTGCGGCCCCGTGCCGCCGATCAGGACCTGCCGCTTGCGCAGATCCTCCACCCGGTCGATGCCGGCGGTCCAGAACGCGCAGGTTCCAACCTCGCGGTTCATGCTGCCGATCCAGCCGAGGCGGCGCGCATCGAAGGCCGCGGAAGCGGGCGCGAGCAGCGGCGCGGTGGCGTTGGCGGGGTTGAGCAGGGCGAGCGTCAGTCCATCGGGCGCCGCCTCGCCGGCCAGATAGGACGCGGCCCTCAGCCCGCCGACGCCCGGCATGTTCTGCACCACGATTTTCGGGCTGCCCGGAATGAACCGGCCGAGGTGCCGCGCCAGCAGGCGCGCATAGGTCTCGAAGCCGTTTCCCGGACCCGAGAAGATGAGCCCCGAGGGACGGCCCGGCGCGCGCGGATCGGCGTCCGCCGTGCCGCCCGGCGCATAGCCGACCAGAATGCGGATCGTCTTGCCGGCGAAGAACTCGCCGCCCTTGTCCTGCGCATGAGCGGAAGGCGCGGCGAACAGCGCCGCCGCGAGGCTGATGAAGAAAGCGATGAGACGCGCCATGGTCCTCCCGAGGGTCCGCGCTGAACGGCGGATCGGCGCGAGCTTACGGGAGCGCGGCTCCGCCGCAAAGCCCGGCCCGTTTCAGGCCGCCTGTCTACGCCAGCGCGCGCGGACGCCGGGGCGCGCCCGGAGCGCATTCGAGCCCCTCCGCCGGCCAGTCGCCGAGATCCGCCGCCGCCCGGTAGCTGCTCTCCAGAAAGGCCATCAGGGCGGCCTCCGGATCGGGTGCGCGGCGCACCGCGTCATACGGCAGGATGAACTCCCCGAAGGCCGCGTTGAAGGCCGCCGCGTCGGGCCGCACGCGCGCCTGCGCGAAACCTTCGGGCGCCGGATAGGCGTAGGAATAGAAGGCGGCGAAATCCACCGGCCCGCCGCCCGGCCAGAACCCCGCCGACGAGACTTCGTGGCTGTAGGCCTCGCGCGTCACCGCGTCGGGCAGGCGCGGAATGCCGCCCGGATGCAGCGGCGCCGGGCGGCCGGAAAAGCGCGTCACCGCCAGGTCGAAACTGCCCCAGAACAGATGCACGGGGCTGACCTTGCCGAGATAGGACGTGCGGAACGCCTGCAACACGCGCGCGACCGCCGAACTCGCCTGGAAGAAGCGCGTCGCCGCATCGCCGTCATAGGGCCGCGGCGCGTCGTCCTGCGCGAAGGCGAGCGCGTCCGGAATTTCATTGGGCGCGCCATCGAATGTCGCGTCGCCGCCGAGCTTGCGCACGAGCTCGATCGTCTGCGCGTGAAACTGCGCCACCGACATGGGCGCGAGCGCGAACGAGCCCGCGCGTCCGTCGCCGCCCTGCCCGATCACCCGATGATCGAGGAGATCGAACGCGATCTCGATGCCGCTCGGTCCGTCCGGCACGAGCGACGTGGTGAAGCCGCGCGCCGTCGGATAGAGCGTCGCATGCCACGAGTGATTGACCCAGGGCGTGCGCGCCAGCCGGTATTTGCCGACGATCTGCGTGTAGAGATGCAGCGCCGAGCATGTCTCACGCCAGTCTGCGTAGGGAATCTCCGGCCAGTATGCGCGCATGGGCTCCTCCGCGAACCCGCGCGCCGCGGCTCATTTGTCGGCGCCGAGTTCCTTCAGGAGACTATCGTCCATCGCGGCGGGAATCTGCGCCGACACGTCGGTCTTCGCGAACTTTTGTTCAGCCGCGATCTTGGCCAGGGCCTGTGTCTCGGGAATCGCCAGCCGCACGTCCCAGCGGTTGAGCTTCAGCGACGCGGCCAGCACGTCGGGCTTCACCGGAAAGATCTTCTGGGCTTCCGCCTGCGTGCGCGCCGCATCCTCGTTCAGCCAGGCGGTCGCCTCGACCAGCGTCGCCAGCAGCGCCTTGGCCTTGGCGCGGTTCTTCGCCAGCCAGTCGCGCTTCACCGTATAGATCGTGTGCACGGAGCCCGCCGGCGTGATGTCGGGCTTCTGGAACAGGATGCCGATTCCTTCCGACACCATCAGCGATCCGCCGGGCTCGGTCGAGAACACGATGTCGAATTCGCCCGAGCGCAGCGCCTGGGCGTGCTGGGCGAAATTCGCGATATTGACGAGTTCGAAATCCTTCTCGACGTTCATGCCGCTCTGCGCGAACGTCGCCATCGACAACAGCTCGTTGATCGAGCCGCGCGACGAGGCGATGCGCAGCTTCTTCTTGTCGGTGGCGGCCTGCAGGCCCTTCCAGTCGCCGGGCGCGAGCCCGAGCTTCTTGGCCGCGATGATCGTGACGTTGCCGCGCGAGTTTCCGGCGATCTGCACGAAGTCGAGATTGGTCTCCACCGCGCGCACGAGATGCGCGGATGTCAGAAGCCCGACGTCCAGCTGCCCGTTGACCATCGCGGTGGTGACGTCGACCGCGTTGTTGAAATTCACCGACTCGATCTTGAGCCCGTGCTTGGCCGCCAGCCGCTCGGCGATCACCACCGACATGCCGGCCGTCGTCTTGGTCCAGCCGACCGTGATCGTGCCGAGATCGGCGGGCTTGGCGCCCTGCGCGCGCGCCCCCTGGGCGTGCAGGCCGAGGCTCGCCGCCAGCGTCATGGCTGCGAGCGCGAGGCGTGCGCCAAATCCGGCCCGTGGTGCTGTCATGATCATGCGCGTTTTCCCTGTTTCATTCGGCGAAGACCGCGACCTCTTCGGTCAGATGGCTGGTGATCATCTCGAACAGGCGCCGCTTCACCGCGGCGAATTCCGGCGACAGCGGATCGCGCGGGCGCGGCATGTCGATGCGCAATTCGCCCGTCAGCCCGACCGCCCTGGGCGTCATGGCGACGACGCGTTCGCCCAGGAAAACCGCCTCTTCCAGGCTGTGGGTCACGAAGATGATGGTGGCCTGCGTGGCGCGCCAGATGCGCACGAGCTCCTTGTGCATGATGGCGCGCTGGAACGCGTCGAGCGCCCCGAACGGCTCGTCCATCAACAGAACCTTGGGCTCGAGCGCCAGCGCGCGGGCGATCGACACGCGCTGCTGCATGCCGCCCGACAATTTGTAGACCGGCCGCTCCGCCGCTTCCGCCAGGCCGACGAGTTCGAGAAAGCGCAGCGCCGTCTCGGTGCGCTGCGCCGCCGGCATGCGCTGCATCTTCAGCCCGATCTCGATGTTCTCGCGGGCGTTCAGCCACGGCAGCAGCGCGTAATCCTGGAACACCATCGCCTTGTCGGGACCCGGCCCCGCGATCGGCCGGCCATCGATCAGCGCCAGGCCGGCCGTCTGCCGGTCGAACCCCGCGATGATGTTCAACAGCGTGGACTTGCCGCAGCCCGACGGCCCGATGAGCACGACGAACTCGCCCTTGCGCATCTCGAAGTTGATGTCCTGCAGCACGCGGTTTTCGCCCGCGTCGCGCGACACGAAGGTGCGGTCGAGCCGTTCGCAGCGCAGGATCGCGTCGCTGTCGCGCGTCTCATTGCTCGGCATGGATGCTCACCTCGCGATGCCACCGCAGCGCCACCGACTGCACCGCCACGATGACGCGGTCCGACAGGAAGCCCATCACCCCCAGCACGATCATGGCGGCGATCACGACGTCGAAGCGCCCGAACGAATAGGCGTCGAGCAGCGTGTAGCCGATGCCCGACTTCACGCTCATCATCTCCGCCACGATGATCAGCACCCACGAAATGCCCATGCCGAGCCGCAGGCCGACGAAGACCGAGGGCAGCGAGGCCGGCAGGATGAAATACCAGAGCAGCCGCCAGCCGCGCGCGCCCAGCATGCGCCCGACCTTGACGAGACTGCGGTTGGCGCCGCGCACGCCCTCGATCGTGTTGACGACGATCGGGAAGAACGAGCCGAGCGCCACCAGGAACACCGCGCCCTTGAAGCCGAAGCCGAAGAACACGAGCGACAGGGGCACCCAGGCGGTGACGGGGATCGGCCGCAACAGATGGATGAACGGATCGACGAGATGGCCCATCAGCCTGCTCGCGCCCGTCGGCACCCCGATGGCGACGCCCAGCGCCATGGCGATCGCATAGCCGAGCAGCACGCGCTGTCCGCTGGCCCAGATGGCCTGAGCGAGCGTGCCCGAATAGCCGCCGTTCTGCGGATCGCCGAACGCCCAGTCGAAGGCCGCGGCCGCGACCGTGAAGGGCGACGGCAGCACCGAGGGCGGAAACACCCCCGCGGCCACCACGCCCCACCACAACACCAGAAACGCGCCCGGAACCACAAGGCCCAGCAGAGCCGGCGCCAGCGAGGCCAGGAGGGAGGGCCGGGCCAGGGTCCGCACGGGCGCCGCCGCCCGGGCGGGAGCCGTCGCGCGCAAGGCCGCATCGGCGGATTTCATGCTCATCGACAAGGTCCGCGGCATCCTTCGGCAGGGCCGGACGCGATGTCGCGCGCAGCCGGATGAACGATCCCGCAAAAACTAACTAGTTAGTCAGCAGAGTGGGAAGCTCATATTGTGGACGCGGCTGACGCGAAAGCAAGCACGCATCCGCGCGCCGCCTGTGCGGTTGCGGGATCAGCCTCCCAGATAGGCGCGCGCGAGCATCGGATCGCTGGCGACTTTTGCGGCATCGCCCTGCGCCACGATGCGCCCGCCCTCGATCACATAGGCCCGGTCGGCGAGCGACAGCGCCAGCGCCGCCATCTGGTCGACCAGCAGGATCGTCATGTCCTCGCGCCGCAACTGGTCGAGCGCGGCGAACAATTCCGCGACGATCTTGGGCGCGAGGCCGAGCGACGGCTCGTCGAGCAGCAGGATGCGCGGCTTCGACATCAGCGCGCGCGCGATGGCGAGCATCTGCTGTTCGCCGCCTGACAGCAGCCCGGCGCGCTGGTGCAGCCGCTCGCGCAAGCGCGGGAAGCGCGCCAGCATCTGCTCGACGCGCTCCTCGCGGTCCTGCGGATGCAGGAACGCCCCGAGCCGGATGTTGTCGAGCACCGAGAGTTCGGGAAACACCTGACGGCCTTCCGGCGACAGAACCATGCCGAGCCCGACGATCTGCTCGGCCCGCAGGCCGGTCACGTCGCGCCCCTCGAAACTGACGCCGCCTGAAACCACCGGACGGTGCAGGCCCGCAAGCACGCGCATGAGCGTCGACTTGCCCGCGCCATTGGCCCCCAGCAGCGCCACCACTTCGCCGCGGCGCACCTGCACGTCGACGCCATGCAGCACGGGTTCGGCCCCATATCCCGCCACCAGCGCATTGACGCCGAGCATCTCCTCCGGCTGCGCGCCCTCCGCCGCAGGACCGCGCGGCGCCGCCGCGAGTCCGCCCTGCTCGCCAAGATAGGCCTGCCGCACGGCCGCATTCGACTGGATTTCGGACGGCGTCCCGACGGCCAGACGCTGTCCCGCGTCCAGCACGACGATCTGGTCGGAAATGCCCATCACGAGCGTCATGTCATGCTCGACCAGCGCCACCGCGAGGCCGCAGCGCGCGATGCGCGTCAGCAGCGCCGCCAGCCTTTCCTTGTCCTCGGACGACAGGCCCGCCGCCGGTTCGTCGAGCAGCAGCGCGTCCGGATCGGAGGCGAGCGCGCGGGCGATCTCGACAAGGCGCCGGTCGACATGCGGCAGGTCGGCCGCGAGCGTCGCCGGGTCGCCGGCGTAACCGCAGAAGGCCAGCAGCAGCCCGGCCCGCTCGCGCGACTCGGGCGCGCGCAACCGCGCCGAGCCGAACAGCCCGCCGAGCTTGCCGCGCCCCATCGCCAGGATCACATTGTCCTGCACGCTGAGCGATCCGAACAATTGCGAGGTCTGGTAGGTGCGGGCGACGCCGCAACGCGCGATGGCGAGCGCGCCTGCGCCCGCGAGCCGGCGCGCGCCCAGCCGAAAGCCCCCGCTCGTCGGCCGGTAGAAGCCGCTCAGCATGTTGAGCGCCGTCGTCTTGCCGGCGCCATTGGGCCCGATCAGGCTCGTCACATGGCCGGGCTTGGCCTCGAACGACAGGCCCGCCACGGCCTGCACGCCGCCGAATCTGATGCTCAGTTCCTCCGCCGCGAGCGTCTGCCGCATGCGCTGGGAGAGCGGCGCGGCCACGACGGCGGACGGCGCGGCGACGGGCGCGACGGCGCTGTCGCGCGGACCCGCGAACAGGCCCGCCACGCTGGCCACGAGCGCGTTCCAGAGGCCCACGACGCCGCCGGGCGCCACCCACAGCACCACGAGCAGCAGGAGGCCGAAGAACAGCAGCCGGAAATCCTCGAGGCTCGACAGAAGCTCCGGCAGCACGCCGACGATCAGCGCGCCGATCAGCGGCCCGGCCGCCGAGCCCGCGCCGCCGATCATCACCACGAGCACGAACAGGATCGATTGCGAAAACCCGAACGTATGCGGCGTCACGAAACCCGAGAGCGAGGCGAAGAGGCCGCCGGCCGCGCCCGCGCAGACGGCCGAGACCGCGAACGCCACGGTCTTGATCGCCAGCGGATTGAGGCCGATCGATTCCGACGCCGTCTCGGTGTCGCGCACGGCCCGCAGCGCCGCGCCCCAGACGCCGCGCGACAGCAGGATGTAGAGCCCGTAGGCGACGCCCGCCGCCATGAGCGCCAGCAGCGTCACGGCGCGCTCGCCGCGCGCCAGCGAGCCGAGGCTCGGCGACACGATGCTCATGATGCCGTTCTGCCCGCCCGTCAGGCTCCGCATCTCGACGATCGAGTGTTCGACGATGAAGCCGAACGCAATCGTCACCATGGCGAGATAGGGCCCTTTGACGCGCAGCGCAGGCAGCGCGAGCAGCGCCCCGATGACGCCGGCGAGCAGCGCGGCCAGCGGCCACGCGAGCCAGAAGCTGACGCCCGCCTTGGTGAGGATCGCCACCACATAGGCCCCGATGGCGTAGAAGCCGACATGCCCGAAGGAGATCTGGCCCGAGAGGCCGATCAGCACGTTCATGCCGACGCCGACCAGCGCCAGCAGCGCCACATTGGCCAGCACAAACACGTAATAGCCGTTCATGGTCAGCGCCATGGCGGCGCCGGCGATCAGCAGGCCGAGCACCGCCGCGGTCTGCGCCACGGCCGCCATGCGGCCGGCCGGGCGTGATGGAAGCGCCTGCGGCGCAACGATCTTCGACAATGTGAGGCTCATACCTTCTTGACCTCCGCACGGCCGAACAATCCATTCGGCCGCCAGGCCAACGCCAGGATCACTAGCGCGAACGTGATGATCTGCGTGTAGCCGGAGCCGATCAGCGCCGTCACGAGTCCCTCGGCGACGCCGAACAGAAGGCCCGCGATCATCACCCCCCAGGCGCTCGTGACGCCGCCGAGAATCGCCACCGCGAAGGCCTTCAGGCCGAACAGGGTGCCCATGTCGGACTGCACGTTGAACAGCGGCGCGATCAGCACGCCCGCAATGCCGGCGAACAGGGTCGAGATCGCATACGCGAAGGCGATGACGCGCTTGATCGGGATTCCCATCAGCCGCGCCGCGGCGCGGTTCTGCGCCACCGCCAGCATGGCCGAGCCCCAGCGGGTGCGCGTCGACACGAGATAGAGGCCAAAGGCCAGCAGCAGGCCGACGATCGGAATCATCGCCTGCAGCGGATAGACGCCGAGTCCCACGCCGCCGATTTCGAGCGGCGTCTGCGCCAGCGGCGAGGGCAGGCTGCGGGGCTCCTTGCCGAAGGTGAACATCACCACATTGTCGAGCACGATGCCGAGCGCCACGGTCGCCATCAGCCAGGCGTCGGAGCCGCGATTGACGAAGGGCCGCACCGCGATGAATTCGATCAGCAGTCCATAGACCGCGCAGAGCGCCAGCGCGCACAGGATCGCGACCGGCATCGGCCAGCCGAGCGTGCGCGCGAACGCGAAGGTCAGCACGGCGCCGAGCATCATCGAACTGCCCTGGGCGAAATTCACCGTGCCGGAGACCGCATAGGTGACGTAGAAGCCGAGCGCCATCAGCCCATACATGCTGCCCAGGCCAATTCCGCTGATCAGCGCGGACATCAGAAGCATGGCTTTTTCCAGTCTCGAACGAGAATCGTGGTCACAAAGAAAACGCCGCGCCGTCGTCCGCATGAGTGCGCGGAGACGGCGCGGCGCATGGCTTAGTTGGTCGCCGCGACCGGCAGGATCTTGTTGTCGATGAACTGCGCCCAGACATAGTCGTCCGCCTGCACGGCGTCATGAACGCCGGGCTGGAACGGCTTGTCGTAGGATTTGATCAGCCCGTCATACTTGCCGATCTTGTAGAAACCCTGGCGCACGGCGTCGCCGTCCGTCGAGCCCGCCGCCGCAATCGCCAGCGCGGCGAGATGCATGCCGTCATAGGCGTTGGCCACGCCCACCGCCGGGGTGATGTCGCCCACGTCCTTGATGCTCGGATATTTCGCCTTGAGGGCCGCGATGACCTTTTCGCCGACCGGCGACTGCTTGCCGAAGAAGCTGTAGGTCTGGACGAAATGCACGTCCTTGCCGTTCGGTCCCGCGAGTTCGGTGAAGCGGCCGCCGGCCGGTCCCCAATGCGACACGATCGGGACTTTCCAGCCCATGCGGTCGAGCGACTTCACCACCTGGGCGGAAGGCCCGACATTGCCCACCATGAACAGCGAGTCGGCGCCCGCCGCCTTCAGGCGCGTGAGCTGCGGCACGAGATCGACGTCATTGGCCTCGAACTTCTCGATGCCCGCCGCCGTCATGCCCTTGGCTGAGAGCGCCGCCTTGAGGCCCGCCTCGTTGGATTCGCCCCACGGATTGTTGACGAGAATCATGCCGGGCTTGGCGGCCTTGAAGGTCTTCTGGGCGTAATTGAGCATGCCCACGTTGACGATCTCGTCGACCGCCGAGACCCGGAACGCGAAATTCGGGTTGCCGGGATTTTTGGTGATCGCCGTGCCGGCCGCCCACGGGCCCATGAACGGCGTCTTTTCGGAATTGACCAGCGGCACGATGGCCATGGACACCGGCGTGTCGAGCCCGCCGAACAGCACCGCGACCTTCTCGCGGAAGATCAGTTCGCGCGCGGCCGTCACGCCCTTGGCGGGATTGCCTTCGTCGTCGCGGCGCACGAGTTCGAGCTTGCGGCCGCCGAGCAGGCCGCCCTTGGCGTTGATCTCGTCGATCGCGATGGTCATGCCGCGCGTGATCGCCTCGCCCGCCAGGGCGGACTGGCCCGAAAGGGCCGTGACGAGGCCGATCTTGATCGGATCGGCCGCAAGGACGGGCCCGGCCAGAAGGCCGAGCGCGACGGCGGAGACGCCAACGGCGAAACCGCGGCGGGTGATGCGTGACAGGAATTCAGCCATGGGACTCTCCGGCGGGACGCAGCAGGGACAACCCCTGGCTCGTCGGTGGCGACTGCGAGGGCCTTTGCAACCGGCGTGCCAGTGTCGCCCAGTCGGGGCGCATTTTGGCTTCACGTTGCTGGCGGGATTGTTCACAATCTGGCACATGACTTGCTGACGCCCTGTCGGAGGCCGGCTCGGGCCGGCGAGCCGAAACGGCGCGGAGGATGGCCGAATGACAGACGCGACAGCACAGGCGGGCAGCCCCGCGACGCCCGCCGACATCGTCGATGAATACCTGAGAATACTGATGATTCCCGATCCGGCCTCGGCCCGTCGCTTCGTTGCGCCCGATTTGCGCATCAGGTTCACGGGCGGTCGCGCCATGAGCGACCCGTCCGAATGCGCGGCCTTCAATGCCGGCCGCTACGCCTGGGTCAAGAAGCGCATCGAGCGCACCGAGACGGTCGCGGGCGGAACCGACGACGAGACGATTGTCTACAGTCTGGGCACATTGTACGGCGCCTGGCCGGATGGCGCCGCATTCGAAGGCAACCGCTATGTCGACCGCTATGTCGTGTCCCGCGGCCTGATCCGCGAAATGGAAGTCTGGAACGACAGCGCCGAATGGCTGCTGGTCCGCGCCGGACTGGCCCAACTGTGAGCCCCGGCGCCATGACCACGCCGATGAAACGATACGAGGGCGTCCTGCCCCATCACGCGCGCTTCGATTACGCGCCGATCTCGCGCCGCCCGCATTACCGCTGGCCCAATGGCGCGGGCCTTGCGGTCTATCTCGGCTTCAACATCGAGCATTTCGCCTTCGGGGAGGGCCTCGGCGCCAATATCGGCCCCGCCTCGCCGCAGCCCGACGTGCTGAACTACGCCTGGCGCGAATATGGCAACCGCGTCGGCGCCTGGCGCTGCCTCGAATTGTTCGAGCAGCTCGGCATGCCGGCCGCCGCCCTCATCAACACCGCGCTCTACGATCATTGCCCGGATCTCATCCAGGCCTTCGTGGCGCGCGGC
>JAIEQX010000088.1 GCA_019747375.1 Beijerinckiaceae bacterium
CGGCCTTGATCGAGCAGGCCCGGGAGATCATGGCGCGTGTTCGCGCCAAGCTTCCGGCAGGGCTCGATGCGGGAGCGTTCGAAGATCTGGGATCCATCATGTCGGACGCGCGCGCGCTTGCGGCTTCCCGCGCAACTGAACAAACGGGACGCTGACCGGTGCGGATCCTTGAGTTCGACCTTGACCGCTATGGCGCCTTCACGGGTAGAAAGCTTGCCTTCCGGGAAGACGCGAAGTTGCACGTGGTCTATGGCCCGAACGAGGCCGGCAAGAGCACGTCGCTAGCGGCCGTCACCGACCTCCTCTTCGGGATCGAGCGCCAGACGAAGTTTGATTTTCTGCACAACGCAAAAGACATGCAGATCGGCGCTCGCCTCAGGGACAGCAAGGGAACGGAACTGTCCTTCTGTCGTCGTAAGAACAAGCCGCAATTGCGCGGCATTGGCGACGCGGCGCTGCCAGATGATGCGCTCGTCCCCTTTCTGGGCGGGCTCTCGCGCGACGTTTTCAAGCGAGCGTTCGGATTGGATGCTGAATCGCTACGCAAGAGCAGCGAAGAGTTGAAGCAGAGCGACGGCGAGCTCGGAGCCGCGCTGTTCTCGGCCGCCTCGGGCTTGCGCGGTTTCGCTGACGTACAGACTGCGCTGGAGCAGGAGGCGGATGGAATATTCGCCGAGAGGCGTTCTCAGAACAGGATCTTCTATCAGGCTCTCGACCGCTACGAGAATGCGAAGAAGCAATTGCGCGAGCATGAGACGCGCGCCGGCGACTTGAAGCAGTTGCGCGATCAGCTCGCGGCGCGACTTGACGAGATTTCCAGTTTGCGCGACAGGCGCGCCGCCATCTCCACCGAGATAGCCCGACTCGACCGTCTGAAGCGCGCCGCCCCTGTCCTGCGGGCGATCGATGAAGCGCAATCCCGTCTGTCCGCGCTCGGCGGTTTGCCTGACGTCCGCGACGGTCTGGGGGCGGCGCTTCTGGCTGCAATCGACAGGCTGGCCGATATGCAGGAGACGGTTCACGAAGCGGAGACGCTTTCGACGGGTCTTGATGAAGAACTGGCTGCAATCGTTCTTGACCCGGCCATTCTGGAGCTCGGCGAGTCGATCGAACGCCTTCAGGTCAAGTCGGGCGAATACCGAAAGGCGATGCAGGATTTGCCCGGGGTGGAACGCGAGCTTGCTTCCGTCACCGAAGCTTTGTCGAAACTCGCCGCCCGCCTTGGACTGCAGGATGTGCCGACGCTGCTGCAACGTCAGCCTGATGACGCCAGCCGGGCCTCGGTGACGGCTCAACTGGAACGCGGTCGAAAGTTGAGGCTGTCGCTCGACGCCTGCGAGACCGCGCGCAAGCGAGAAAGCGTCGCGCTCGAACTTAAGAAATCGGAGCGCAGTCATCGCAGGGCCGTGCGAGACCCAATGATGTTCCGCGAGCGTCTCGACGCGCTTTCGCCGATCATGAAACGCGCCGAGGCGTGCCATTTGGAGGGAGCCGAGCTTGCGGGGGAAGCGGCGCAGATACGGGAGAGTGCAGAACGGCTTTCGCCTGCGGCGCAGGACCTCGACCGCCTCGCGTCCGTATCCTTTCCAACGGTAGAGATGATCAAGTCATCCGCTGCGCGCTGGGCTGATGCCGATGCGAGCCTCGCGCGTGCGGTTGAAGACCTGACCGCCGCCGATGCGGAGCTCGATCGGCTGACGCAGTCGTTGAACGATCTCGCGGCCGGCGGCCCCATTCCGACGCCTGAGGCCATCAGGGCGAAGCGGCAGGAACGGGATGCGCATTGGGCCTTGATCAGCCGGACGATCTTTGGCCCGCCCGATGCTCTCGACCCGGCCACCTTGTCTTCGACCGTAGCCTCCTTCGAAATCGCCAAGGCCGAGGCCGATCGTCTCGCCGACGACCGTGCTGCCGACGCCACCCGTGTCGCCGCCCATGCCGAAGGCAAGCGGCGGCTCCGCGACATCGAGACGAGGATCGCGGCCATCAGATCTCGCCATGCCGCAGCCACATCCGCTCGCGCGGCTCTCCAGGACGAATGGAATGTCGACTGGATGGGCGCCGGTCTCTCGCCTCGCGCTCCACGCGACATGCTGGCCTGGCGCATCGAGCTTGACGCGCTTCTGGTTCGCCGGGACCGCTGGCGCCAACGGCAGGCGCAACATCGGGCCCAACTCGAGCAGATCGAAAGCGCACGCCCTGCCCTGACCAAACTGATCGAAGATTTGGATCTCGCGCCGATGCCCGGCCTCCCGCTCCCCGCGGTTGCGCAACGTGTCGAGCGGGAGATCGCCGAGGCATCCAGGGCCTGGGAGGCCGCAAGGGAATACGAGACTCTCCTGGCTGATCTCGAGAGGCGCGCCGCCGCCTCGCACGACGCAGAAGCGACGGCGCGCAAGGTTTTAGAAGAATGGCGCGCTGAATTTGGAGCCTCGCTGCCCCGCATAGGCCTTCCAGCCTCGGTGGATGAAGCGGAAGCGCAGGCTGTTCTGGAGGCATGGCGCGACGTGCCTGCGGCTGAAACCCGACTGAATGATTTGCGGCGGCGCATCGAAGGCATCAAGCGCGATGCACGCATGTTCGAATCCGAAGTGCAGCGCGTCGTGTCCACGGTCGCCGCCGATCTCGATGG
Organism: Beijerinckiaceae bacterium; assembly: GCA_019747375.1. Lineage (GTDB taxonomy): Bacteria > Pseudomonadota > Alphaproteobacteria > Rhizobiales > Beijerinckiaceae > Terripilifer. The sequence continues at coordinate 2,633 of JAIEQX010000088.1, forward strand.
AGCCACGCCGGACGCCGTCCTGCGGCAATTGATGCAGCGCGTGGCGGGGGCGCGGGAGGCGCGCACGCGCAGCCAGGAGGCGTCACGCAGGGTCAAGGAGGCGCAGTCCAAGGAGGCGAGAGCCCGGGCGTGCCTTGACGCCGCGAAATCGGCGCTCGCCGGACTTCGCAAAATGGCGGAGCTTCCGGAAAGCGCCGATCTCAAGGACTTTGCACACCGACTTGCGAGCCGGGACGAGATCCTGCGCCTGCTGCGTCTCAAGCGGGAAGAACTCGCCAATGCGGCCGACGGACGTGAGGAGACAGCGCTGCGCGAAGCGCTTTCAATCCACGATCCCGACATGGCGGAACATGACGCCGCCCGTCTGAGGGAGGAAGATCGAGGCCTGGAGAGAGCCGGCAACGAGGCCTACGCGGCCCACAAGGAGCTGGATAAAAAGCTGCGAAGCCTTGAAACGGATGTCGAAGCCGAGGTCGCGCTTCAACAGCGTCGGGGCGCGGAAACCGAGATGGTCGACGCGGCGCGCGACTGGGCCGTGCTGAGCGTCGGAGCGCGAATGATCGCGCTCGCGATCGAACGTCAGCGCCTGGGCCGACAGGAGCCGCTGATGATCCGCGCCGGCGAACTTTTCGCAACGCTCACGGGTGGATCCTATTGCGGTCTTGGACAGGCCTATGACGACGACGCGCCGCATATCGAGGGCTTGCGTGAAGGACGCGGCGGGATTCGCGTGACAGACATGAGCGAGGGGACGCGCGATCAGCTCTACCTCGCCTTGCGGCTGGCCTATGTGGAGGATTTCGCGCGTCGTGCCGAGCCGCCTCCCTTTCTGGGCGACGATCTGTTTGCCTCCTTCGACGACGCCCGCACGGCGCAAGGTCTTCGCGCGCTTGCGGCGATCAGCGAACGTGTTCAGCCTATCCTTTTTACGCACCATGGATTCGTCGTCGAAAGCGCCCGGCGCGAGCTTGATGGGGAGGTCGACATCATCTCGATTGGCTAGGCTGAAGCTGGATCCGCAGCCGTCTGCGTACCGAAGGAATAAGTGAACGTGACTCTGTGGACCCCTCTGCTGCGATCTGGCAAGACCAGATGAAGGGGGTACGTGCATGTTGGCATATCTTGAACAGCTCTTGAACGCCGACAGTCTGTCGCCGCACGGCATTTGTCTTCTCTGGCGTCCTGAACTGATCTGGACGCACGTGATAGCGGACCTGTCGATCGGCCTGTCCTATTTTTCGATACCGGTGGCGTTGGGCGTCCTGGTCTGGAAGCGTCCTGACATCAGCTTCAATTGGATGATCTGGTGCTTTGCGGCGTTCATCCTCGCCTGCGGAACCACGCATTTTTTCGCGATCTGGACGCTTTGGCATCCGGACTATGGCGTCGAGGCCGTGATCAAGATCGTGACGGCCGCGGTGTCCATCGCCACGGCGATCGCGCTCTGGCCGCTCATTCCCAAAGCCCTCTCCTGGCCCTCGCCGTCGCAGCTCGCCGCCGCCAACGCGGAGCTGACGGCTTTGATAAAGCAACGCGACGAAGCCCTGGACGCGCTGCGTCGCGAATCCGCCGAGCGCGCTAGGGCGGAAGACATGTTGCGCCAGTCGCAGAAGCTCGAGGCCATCGGTCAGCTGACGGGCGGGATTGCGCATGACTTCAACAATTTGCTCACGGTCATGAACATGAACATGGAGCGCATCGAAACGAAGCTTCGCGGTCATGCGGACGCAGGCATTCGGAAATCGCTCAGCAACGCGATGCTGGCCGCCGACAAGGCCGCGGCCATTACGTCGCGCATGCTCGCTTTCGCGAGGAAAGAGCGCCTCGATCCGGCGCATCATGACGCCCGCCAGATCATGTCGGAGCTCGGGCCCCTGTTCCACAACGCCGTCCAGGAGGACCATGAAATCGTGTTCGATCTGCCGCCCGGCCCCTGCCCCGTCCATATCGATCGCCAGCAGTTCGAGAACGCGCTTCTCAACCTGACGATCAATGCGCGGGATGCTCTGGGCGGAGGCGGACGCATCGTTCTTCGCGCCTATTTGCGGGGCGATCATGTCTATGTCGAAGTGGAAGACAATGGCGACGGCATGCCTGACCATGTCCGGGCCCGCGCATTCGAGCCGTTCTTCACCACCAAGACGGTGGGAAAAGGGTCCGGGCTCGGCCTCAGCCAGGTCTACGGCTTCGCCCAGCAATCGGGCGGAAGCGTGGATGTGCGCAGCACGCCCGGCGAAGGAACGACCGTCAGCATCATCCTGCCGAAGGTCCAGAGACTTTCCGAACCCCACGAGGCCTGAATGAAGTCCGCGAAAAAGAGCCGCCAGACAGTGCTTGTCGTCGAGGACGAGGAACTCGTCCGTGAAATCGTCATATGGGCTTTCGAGGATTTGGGTTTTGAGGCCCGCGGCGCAGCCACGGGCGACGAGGCCGCATTGATGCTCGCCGAAGCGCCCGTCGACCTTCTCTTCACCGACATTCGGATGCCCGGGCGCCTCGATGGATGGACCCTGGCTGAAAAAATGCGGGAGACGTGGAGCGGACTGCCGGTGATCTACGCAAGCGGCTACAGTTCCGAGCCGCCACGTCAGGTGCCAAACAGCATCTTTCTCGAAAAGCCGCTCGCGACGCAGGCCCTTCGGGAAGCGCTCATCAAGCTGGATCTCCTTGACGCCTGAACGGTTGACGGCGATTTTACGATTCGTTATATCCAGAACTATGGATACAAACGACAGCATTCAGGCTTTCGCAGCTCTGGCCCAGTCAACGCGCCTCGAAGCGTTTCGGCATCTCGTGAGCGCCGAGCCGCAAGGGTTGCCAGCCGGCGACCTCGCCCGCCTGCTCCAGGTGCCGCAGAACACGCTTTCCGCCCATCTCGCGGTCCTCGCCCGCGCCGGCCTCGTGTCGAGCGAACGCAGGAGCCGTTCAATCGTCTACCGCGCGAACCTCGACATGCTGGGCGGCGTCGTCCTGTTCCTGCTGAAGGATTGTTGCGGCGGCGCTCCGTCAGTCTGCGAACCCTTGATCGCGCAACTGACGGCCCCCTGTGTTTGCGCGCCCGAGGTGGGTCATGGGTGACAAAGTCTTCAATGTGCTTTTTCTCTGCACCGGCAACACGGCGCGCTCGATCCTGGCGGAAGCCCTTCTCCGCCATGTCGCCAAAGGCCGTTTCAACGCCTATTCGGCCGGCAGCAAGCCCAAGGGTTCGGTCAATCCCCTGGCGCTGAAAGTCCTGAAAGCGATGGATGTCTCCACCGACGGCCTGTCGTCGAAAGGCTGGGAGGCCTTTGCCGGGCCGGACGCTCCCGTGATGGATTTCGTTTTCACCGTCTGTGACAGCGTGGCGGGGGAAACCTGCCCGCTCTGGCCCGGCCAGCCCCTGACGGCCCATTGGGGAATTGAAGACCCGGCGATGGTGGTCGGCACGGATCTCGAGAAAGAAGCCGCCTTCGTCACCGCAGCGCGGTATCTGGCGCACCGCATCAACGCTTTCGCCAACCTGCCCATGTCGTCTCTGGACAAAATATCCCTCAAGACGAAACTGACGGAAATCGGCCGGGGCGAAGGCGCCTCCGGCCCACGCATGGGGGCGGCATGAACATGGACGTGATCATCTACCACAATCCTGGCTGTGAAACGTCGCGCAACACGCTTGCGCTGATCCGCAACGCCGGCGTCGAACCGCATGTCGTCGAATATCTGAAGTCTCCGCCCAGCAAGACTCTTCTCCGGCAGATGATCCACCGCGCCGACCTCGACGTGCGCGACATCCTGCGCGTGAAAGGGACTCCCTATCATGAGCTGAAGCTCGATGATCGCTCGCTCGACGACGACGCGCTTCTCGACGCCATCATGCTGCATCCCATTTTGATGAACCGACCCTTCGTGGTCACGCCCAAAGGCGTGCGGTTATGCCGTCCTTCCGAACTGGTGATCGACCTTCTGCCTCCGCAGAAGGGCGAATTCTTCAAGGAGGACGGCGAGCGTGTCGTGGACGAACACGGCCGACCGGTCGCCAGCGCCTGAGGACCACCGAATGTCGATTTTTGAACGTTATCTGAGCGTCTGGGTGTTCCTCTGCATCGTCATCGGAGTCACGCTTGGCTCCCTGATGCCCGGCGTCTTCCAGACGATCGGCGCGGCTGAAATCGCCAAGGTCAACCTGCCCGTCGCAGTGCTTGTCTGGCTGATGATCATCCCGATGCTGTTGAGGATCGACTTTTCCGCCCTGCGCCATGTCGGTCGGCACTGGCGCGGCATTGGCGTGACGCTGTTTATCAACTGGGCCGTGAAGCCCTTCAGCATGGCCGCGCTGGCGTGGTTGTTCGTCTCGTATCTTTTCCGTCCGTGGCTTCCGGCCGACCAGATCGACAGCTATATCGCGGGCCTCATCATACTGGCGGCCGCCCCTTGCACCGCCATGGTTTTCGTCTGGTCGAATCTGACCCGTGGAGAACCTCATTTCACCTTGAGTCAGGTGGCGTTGAACGATGCGATCATGATCGTCGCCTTTGCGCCGATCGTCGCCTTCCTGTTGGGTCTTTCGGCCATCACGGTCCCGTGGGACACGCTTGTGCTCTCGGTCGCGCTTTACATCATCATCCCGGTCATTATCGCTCAACTGATCCGCCGGGCCCTCTTGGCGACGGCCGGACATGGCGCGCTGACGCGGCTTCAGGACCGGCTGGGGCCAGTCTCGATCGCAGCCCTCCTCGCCACCCTGGTGTTGCTGTTCGGTTTTCAGGGCAAGCAGATTCTGGATCAGCCGCTCATCATCATGATGCTCGCCGTCCCGATCCTCATTCAGGTTTATTTCAATTCCGGGCTCGCCTACCTGCTTAATCGCGCCGCAGGAGAAGCGCATTGCGTCGCAGGCCCATCCGCCCTCATCGGCGCGAGCAATTTTTTCGAGCTTGCGGTGGCGGCCGCCATCAGCCTGTTCGGCCTGCAATCAGGCGCGGCGCTTGCAACCGTGGTCGGCGTCCTGATCGAAGTTCCCGTGATGCTGTCGGTCGTCGCCATCGTCAATCGGTCGCAGGCCTGGTACGAGCGGGGCCTGGTCAAAGAGCCTAGCCCTGAATCGGTGAATCATCCCGTCGTCTGAGCAGCAAGGGCAAGTCGCTCGCAAAAGCCGCCAGCCTCCAAGCCAAGAAAACGACATCGCGCCTCATCCTTTCGCCATCTCCGCCGTTCAGGACATGAAGGCGGAATGGCAAGGAGCGCGTAGATGGCTTTCGAACTTTACTACTGGCCGGGTCTTCCGGGTCGTGGAGAATTCGTGCGCCTCGCCCTCGAACATGCTGAGGCGGATTACGTGGACGTCGTACGCGACCGAAAGTCCGGCATGTCGGCCTTGACGAGGATCATGGAAAAGGAGGCCGCGACGCCTCCCTTTGCGCCGCCATTTTTGAAAGACGGCGACCTCGTCATCTGCCAGACGGCCGCCATTCTGTTGCATCTCGGCGACCGGCTGAAACTGGCGCCGAAAAATCCGGCGCGACGGCTCTGGGCGCATCAGATCCAGCTCACGATCGCCGATCTGGTCGCGGAGGTTCACAACGTCCATCACCCGGTCGCCACCGGCCTCTATTACGAAGATCAGAAGCGCGAAGCCCGCAAGGCCGCCAGATCATTCCGCGAGGATCGCATCCCGAAATATCTCGAATGGTTCGAGCGGATCCTTGCCCATGAGGGCCGCGGCGGAAAATGGCTGGTCGGACGATCGGCCGGCTATGTGGACCTCTCGCTGTTCCATCTCGTGGAAGGTTTGCGCTATGCGTTTCCTGTCGCCATGGAGCGCGAGGAGGCGGCAACGCCGCGCGTCGTCGCGCTGAACTCGGCCGTGCGCGAACTGTCGGCCATCGCCGCCTATCTCGCCAGCAAGCGACACATCCCCTTCAATGAAGACGGCATCTTTCGGCATTATCCGGAGCTTGATGGCTGATCAGGCGCGCAGGCCCAGCCGCTGCATGCGTGGCAGGACCTCGTCTCTGAGCGCCGGAAAATCGTCGATGTAATTGACGAGGCCGATAGCCATGCCGTCCAGCCCGGCCTCGCTCATGCGGGCGAAGCTCTCCGCCGCATCGTCATAGCTTCCCAGCACCGGGTAGGTTCCGACGCCCGAGATCAGCCTCTCCTTCAGCCGTTTCATGGCGTCAAAGGCGGTCTTGCGTCCTTTCGTACGGATGACGGCTGCATGCTCGGCCGCCTCCCAATCCCCCTGCTCGTAGACGATGTAGTGGTAATAGTCTTCGGCCTCCTTGCGGGTCGGCCTGCAGATGAGATGACCGCTGGCGTAGATGCCGACCTTTCGCGACGCATCGCTTGTCGAGGCGCGGACGGTTTTGACCTCGTCTGCGAGCGTGTCGAGTTCGACGATGGTCATGAACAGGGCGTCGGCATGATTGGCCGCGAAAGACCGCCCTTCGGCCGAATTGCCCGCGCTGATCAGCAGCGGCTCGCTGCCGCCCCAAGGCTTGGGCTTGGACAGCACGCCCTTCAGATCGAAGAAGCGACCCTTGAAGTCGAACGGTTCTTCCTCGCTCCAAATCCGCTTGCAGATCGCCACCCATTCTTCCGTGTAGGCGTAACGCGCTTCATGGTCGTTGAGGGCGACGCCCATCATGTCGAACTCGCCCTTGTTCCACCCGGAAACAATATTCAGGCAGAAGCGCCCCCGCCCGATGTGGTCGGCGGTGACAATCTGCTTGGCGGCGAACACGGGATTCACGAAGGCGACATGCAAAGTGCCGGAGACGGAGATTTGCTCGGTCGCGCCTAGCAGCCCGGAAGCCCAGGTCAGCGTTTCGAAGGAAGAGCCCTCCGTATCCGTCTCACCCTTGTAGCCGTGCCACCGGCCGATCGGCAGCAGGAACTCGAGTCCTGCGGCGTCGGCGAGACGAGCCGCTTTCAGGTTGTTCTCGAATGACGCATCCCAGCGCTCGGGCGCTTTCGTCATTGTCATTCCGCCCGAACAGTTCATGGCGAAAAGCCCCAGCTTGAACCTGTTGGGTCCCGCCATTCTGGTGTTCGGTCTGATCATGAAACGCCTCTCCTTAGGAAGCCTGCAACGGCTTTTTATTTGTAGGGGCCGAGCGCCTTCACGGCGGCTTCCGCAAAGGAAGAGTCGACGATGGATCTCACATCGACCTTGGCCTGCACAAGACCCTGTGACGTGTAGAAGTCGACGTCCCGCTGAAGGCTTTCCACATTGACCTTGCCGTCAGGGTCCATGCCTGTCGGGGTGATCTTGCGTAACAGGTCGGCGCTTTTGACGGACGTATATTCGTTCAGGATGGCGATCACGTCGTCGGCGGTTTCTCCCGCGAGCCTTCCGTCTTTAAGCGCCTTGTTATAGTGCCGGATGCCCCGGATATAGGCCTTCATGAACCGCAACGCGACATCTGGCTTCTTGGCGAAATCGTCCGCGTAAATAAGGGCGGCGATTTGGTGATTGGGATAGATCTGGTCGTCTCGCATGATCTCGACGGCGTGGCCGCCCTGCACTGCAAGCGTGGCGATCGGCTCGATCGTGGCGCCCGCATCCACGGCCTTGTTGCGCATGGCCAGCAGATGGTCGGGGAAAGACATGTTGATGGTCTCGACATCCGAATAGGTCAGTCCGACGGACGTCAGCATGACATTGAGCATGGCGGTGTTGCTGACGCCCGGCGCGTTCATCGCAACCTTCATGCCTTTCAGATCCGCCAGGGTCTTGAACCGGCCCGAGTCGACGAGATCCTTCCGCACCAGAAGCTTTGTCGCGCCATAGCCCGGCGTCGACTGCGCCTTGTCGGCGACGATCCTGACATTGATCTTGCGCGCTACGGCATTGTACATGCCGGCCGAGGGCGAACCCGCGCCGACGTCCAGCTGACCGGCTCCAAGCGGCGCCACCATTGTGGCGGCCGACTGAAACACCGTCATCTTCACGTCCAGTCCTTCGTCCTTGAAGTAGCCCTTCTTGTCCGCGATGAAGATCGGCGCATCGCTGATGGCCCCGAGCGTCCCGACGCGAACCTCGACCGGCGCCTGCGCGATCGCGGCTCCGCCGAAAGAGCTCATGGCGAGAATCGAAACAGCAAGGGCTTGGCCCCGCCAGACTGCGGACATGTCTATCCTCCCGGTGAAGACCCGCCTGCAGCGGGCCTGCGCGATGCGCTTTCGCGGACTATGGCGGCGCAGGCGACCGGGATCAACCCTCGCTTAGTTCTGAGGAGGCGAGATCTTCATCGTGAGGGTCGTGACCTTTTCCCCCGGACCGAATGGACCCGGAACCTTGTTGGCGATGGGCGGCAGGTTGCGCAGGTACAGCGCGATGGAACGGGCGTCGGAATCCGACAGGGACGCCAGATCGCGCCACGGCATGATGGGGGCGAGTTCGCGTCCGTCCGGCCGCTTTCCGGTCCGGATGGCGGCCACGATCTGCTCCGTACTCCAATTGCCGAGGCCAGTCGCCTTGTCGGGTGTCAGGTTCGGACCCACGAAGGCGCCCATGCCGGGGATTTCAAATGCCACTTCCGATCCCGACAGCGTCTTGCTGACATCGCGCTTGCCGAAGAAACTCCCGGGCGTATGGCAGTCGTTGCAACCCGAAATCGTCGCCAGATATTTGCCGCGCGCCACATTCGCCTGTTGGGCGGAGGCGGAGCCGGCGCCCAGCGCCGCGATCGCCAGACCGGAAAGAAGAACAACCCTGAACATCCCTGCCCCCAAGTTCGATCCGGCTCGATAAAACCAGAATCACTTTGGCGCATCAAGTATTTGCTAGAAGCTCTAGATCAGCTCTTCAGTTTGTATCCCGTCCGGAACATCCACGCCACGATGGCGATGCACGCGGTCAGGAAGACCAACGTCATGGCCACGCTCACGCCGATCGGCACATCCGCCTGGTCGTAGAAGCTCCACCGGAAGTCGCTGACGAGATAGACGACCGGATTGAACAGCGTCACCGTCTGCCAGAACGGCGGAAGCATGTTGATCGAGTAGAAACTGCCGCCCAGGAACGTCAATGGCGTGATGACCAGCAGCGGCACGATCTGAAGCTTTTCGAACCCGTCCGCCCAGATGCCGATGATGAAACCAAACAGGCTGAAGGTCACCGACGTCAGCACGAGGAACACCAGCATCCAGACCGGATGCGCAATCCGCAACGGCACGAACAGCGCCGCGGTCGCCAGTATGATCAGGCCGAGGATGATCGATTTGGTGGCGGCCGCGCCGACATAGCTCACGACGATTTCCACGAAGGAAATGGGAGCCGACAGCAACTCGTAGATCGTGCCCGTGAACTTCGGAAAATAGATTCCGAAAGACGCGTTGGCGATGCTCTGCGTCAATAGCGACAGCATGATCAGCCCCGGCACGATAAAGGCCCCGTAGCTGATCCCGTCGATCTCGGTGATGCGCGACCCGATGGCGGCGCCGAAGACGACGAAATAAAGCGAGGTCGAGATGACCGGCGAAACGATGCTCTGCAGAAGCGTGCGCCAGGTGCGCGCCATTTCGAAGAGGTAGATCGCCCGGATCGCGTGGAGATTCATGTCCGGTCCTTCACGAGGCTGATGAAAATGTCTTCCAGGGAGGACTGGCGTGTCTCGATGTCGCGGAAGCGGATGCCTTCATCGGCCAATCCGCGCAGCAGCGTCGTAATGCCGGTTCGCTCGCCTTGCGTGTCGTAGACATAGATGAGTTCATGTCCGTCGCGAGCCAGATGCAGATCGAACTCGGCCAACGACGCCGGGACCGCCTGCAGTGGCTGGTCGAGATGCAGCAGCATCTCCTTCTTGCCCAGTTTGCGCATCAGCTCGGCCTTGTTCTCGACGAGGATCAGTTCGCCGCCGTTGATGACGCCGATACGGTCCGCCATCTCCTCGGCTTCCTCGATGTAATGCGTCGTCAGAATGATGGTGACGCCCGTCTCGCGCAGGTCCCGCACCATGTTCCACATGTCGCGTCGCAGCTCGACATCGACGCCTGCCGTGGGCTCGTCGAGGAACAGGATCTGCGGTTCGTGCGACAGAGCCTTGGCGATGAGCACGCGCCGCTTCATGCCTCCAGACAGCGTCATGATCTTGTTGTTGCGCTTGTCCCAGAGAGAGAGGTCTCGCAACACCTTTTCGATATGCGCCGGATTTCGGGGCTTGCCGAACAGGCCGCGACTGAAGCTTACCGTATCGAAAACCGTCTCGAACGCGTCGGTGGTCAGCTCCTGCGGCACGAGTCCGATCTTCGAACGCGCGGCGCGATAGTCGCGCACGATGTCATGACCGTCAGCCAGCACCTGGCCTGTGCTGGCCGTCACGATGCCGCAGATGATGCTGATGAGCGTCGTCTTGCCGGCGCCATTTGGCCCCAGGAGAGCAAAAATCTCGCCGCGCTTGATGTCGAGGCTGATGCTTTTCAGCGCCTCGAAGCCCGTCGCATAGGTTTTCGAGACGTTCGAGATGGAGATGATCGGCTGCATGTTGTCTCTTCGTCCGAAAAATGATCCTCGAGTCCGCTGACTCTTTGAAGCCGCAATGTGCTGCGACCTTCGTACGCGTTCGGACAGTGCGATTCGAGGAGGAGATCCGCGCATGACCACTTATACGATCACGACGCATTATTCAGGCCAGCACGCCATGATCGTCACGATCGCTGACGAGAACGAACGCGAGATCGCCTCCACCGAGGCGTTTACGACCGACCACGCGCGACGGATCGCGCAAGGCTATGCCGTTCTGGTGACGAAGACGCGTTCGGACAGCCAGCTTGTGCTGGACACCGCAATCCCGGAAAATCCCGAAGGTGCGGCAAGACACCTCAAAGGGCGCTGACGCGCGTCAGCTTGACGGCCACCGGGCCGGTCGGCGTTTCGAGCCGAATGCTCTCGGCCCTTGCCGGATCATCGATGCGAAACGGAAGCCTCAGCGGCGCAGACCCTTTGGAGACGGCGTCGCCATTCACCAGCGTGCCTCCATTGGGGAAGTCCATGGTGAGTTCCCCCACCACCGCCTGACCATCGTCGTCATAGCGGCCCCGAAAAAAGCCTCCGCCCGTGTCCCATCCCGCGACATTCCCGTCCGTGAAGACGACGGTGCCGCCCGCCCCGCCCTGACGCGCGTAGTCCATCCTGAAAAATCCACGCATTCGTTTCTCCCTTGCATTTCTTTTAGCGCGGAAACGCGCATCGGGTTCCACCGGCAGTCAGGGCGCGAAGACGGCCGGGGAATCTCCGAGCGGTCCGGCAGGCAGAGTCCAGGCCATCGGCGCGCCCGAGACGGATACGGGAGGCTTGAGCCTGTGCGCCGGCCCCCAGCTGGTCTCCTCCACGGCGCCCGACAGATCCGCGTCGGCTTCAGGCGTCAGGCCGCCCTCACGAAACTCCGTCTGGTATTCGGCCAGGAACGCGGCCGTACGGGCCAGCGAGGCGCGCGCGCGCACGCCATGGCCGGAGAGCGTGCGGCCCGTCAGGCCGCGCAGCGCCGCCGCGGCCATCAGACACCCGGTTCCATAGTCCAGCGCCTGCACGGGCAACGGCGTCGGCTTCGCTCCCCCGCTGAGCCGCATGCCGCGCTCGGCGAGGCCTGTGCTCATCTGCACCAGGCTGTCGAACCCGCGTCGTCCCGCCCAGGGCCCGGACCAGCCGTAGGCGTCGAGCGCAACGTCCACCAGGCCCGGAGAGATTTTGTCGATCCGGTTCGCGTCATATCCGAGCCCCGCGAGCGCGTCCGACCGGTAGCCATGCACCAGGACGTCCGCGCGGGCGATCAGCGCCTCGAATGTGCCGCGATCCTGCGGCGTGCGAAGATCGAGCCGCGCGCGACGTTTTCCGAGCGTGACCTCAGGCAGGACCGCCGGTTCGTCCCATCCCGGCGGGTCGATCCGCAAGACCTCGGCGCCATATCCGGCCAGAAAGCGCGTCGCCACCGGCCCCGCCAGGACGCGCGTGAGATCCAGCACGCGGACGCCGGCCAGCGGACGCTCCCGACGGAACGTCGCGCCGGAGGTCTGACGCGGGCCGGTTGAGGCCTTGCCCACCAGCGGCTCCGCCGAGACAGCCACGGCTTGCGGATGCATTCGCCAATCGTCGAGGCTGCGCATCTGCGCCGCACAGCCGTTGGCCGCCACGATCGCGCTTTCCAGATCCGCCGCGGACCACCTGATGACCGCGGCCGCGACGCGGGCGCGATCTTCTTCGACGCCCAGCACGGTCAAGGCCGCCTTGCGGTGATGCGGCGCATTGGTGTGCAGACGGATCCAGCCGTCGCGGGCTTCGTAATCGCCGGCCACGGAATCCCACTGCGGCGGCAGGCTCCAGCCGAGCGGCCGAATGGATTTCGAGAACCATAGCGAGGAAAGTCGACGATCCACCGTGACATCGGCGCCCGGCGCGCCGCATGCGCTCGAGAATTCCGCCAGCGCAAGCCCGGCCGCAGCGGTCGAGGCGGTGGCGAAATCCGTCACTGCGAAAGCAGAGCTGAGCGACCCTTCGCCGGTCTCACGAACCTTCGCGACATAATTGGCCGGACCGCCGAGCGCCTGCCATATCCGCCCCAGCATCGCCTGTGAGTTGTTCATGCGTGACCTCGTTTCACGAGATCACATATCACGACGAATGACAGGGCTTCTAGCCGCCGATCTTCTCGAACAGCTTTCCGTATTGTTCGCGCAGGACGTTTTTCTGCACCTTGCCCATCGTGTTGCGGGGCAGATCGTCCACGAATGCGATGTGCTTGGGCTGCTTGAACTTCGCAAGGCGTTCCTGCAGGGCCTTCATGATCGCGGCTTCGTCAATGGCGTCGGCTTTGGTGCGCACCACCACGGCGGTTACGCCCTCGCCGAAATCGGGGTGAGGCACGCCCACGACAGCGCTTTCGAACACGCCCGGCAAAGCGTCGATCTCGGCTTCGACTTCCTTCGGATAAACATTGAAGCCGCCCGTGATGATCAGGTCCTTGCCGCGCCCGACGATGTG
>JAIEQX010000120.1 GCA_019747375.1 Beijerinckiaceae bacterium
ATCTGATCTACGCGCGTCCCGGCCAGACGCCCGAAAGCTGGCGCGCCGAACTCTCGCAGGCCATCGCGCGCGCCGCCGAGCACCTGTCGCTCTATCAACTGACGATCGAGCCCGACACGATGTTCGAGCGGCTCTACAAGGCCGGACGTCTGGCCATGCCGGATCCCGAATTGTCGCGCGCCTTCTGGGACGTGACGCAGGAGGTCACCGCCGGCGCCGGCATGCCGGCCTATGAAATTTCCAATCACGCGCGCCCCGGCGCCGAGAGCCGGCACAATCTGGTCTATTGGCGCTACGGCGAATATGCCGGCGTCGGCCCGGGCGCCCACGGCCGCCTGCTGACCCCGCAGGGGCGCATCGCGCAATCGACCGAGAAACATCCGGAAATGTGGCTGACCGTGGTCGAGTCCGAGGGCTCGGGCGTCGTCGAGACCGAGGCCTTGTCGGTCGAGGAACAGGGCGACGAATTCCTGCTCATGGGCCTGAGGCTCACCGAAGGCATAGACCCCGACCGTTTCGAAAAGCTCAGCGGCCGGCCGCTGGCCCATTCGCGCGTCGCCTCGCTGGTCGAGGACGGCATGATCGAAGTGACGCCCGACGGACGCATCCGCGTCACGCCCGAAGGTTTTCCGGTGCTCGACGCCGTCGTGGCCGATCTCGCCGCCTGACGGTCGCGGCCTTCAGGTGCCCGAGGGCGCGGCCCCGAAGCTGCGGGGAGCCGGGCTCACCACATTGGTCGAGCCGTTGGCGATCGACAGCACGGACAATCCGCGCTCGTTCAATCCGTCGCCGCCGAAGCGGAACACGCCGTCCGCGCCGTTGAAGCCCGACGAATTGGTCAGCACATTGTCGGTGAAGCGCTGGCCTTGACCCTGCGTGCGGGCGAGCGCGCTCGCCAGCGACACGGCGTCATACGCGAGCGTCGAGATGCGCGTCGGGTCCGAGCCGTATTTCTCGCGATAGCGGCCCGCAAAGGCGTTGAATCCGCCATTCTCGGGCGCGGCGAACCATGCGCCCTGCAAGGCGGGCAGGCGCAGCACGCGCGCGTCGTTCCAAAGGCCGGTGCCGAGAATCTGGACGCGCTTGCCGTCGATTCCATTGGCGGTCAGCGCCTGCGAAATCTGCACCATGGCTTCCGCCTGGTCGGGAATGAACAGGGCGTCCGCCTGCGACAGGCTTTCCGAGATCTTCTTGACGGCGGCCGCGGCCGCGCCCGGCTTGTAGCGCTCGATCGCCTGCACGCGCACGCCGCGCTTGGCGGCGATCTGCTGCAGTTCGGCCAGCGCGACATTGCCGTAGTCGCTCTCCGGCACCAGCGCCGCGAAGCTTTTCTTGCCCTTGGAGATCGAGAAATCGACGATGCGGTCGACATAGCTCTCGACCAGGAACGACAGCAGATAGACGCCGCGCGCCGCCGTGCTGCTGTCGGTCGAGAAGCCGATCACGGGCGTGTTCGACGCGCGCGCGATGCGGCCGACTTCGCGAACGTTGGGGGCGTAGAGCGGCCCGATGATCAGTTCGGCGCCTTCCGCAATGGCCGCCTGCGCGGCCGCGCGCGCGCCCTCGGCGCTCGACATGTCGTCCTTGACGATCAGGGTCACGCCTGTCGCGCCGGTTTCCGCCACCGCGAGTTCGGCGGCGTTGCGCATCGACTGGCCGACGGAGCTCGGCCCCGAGCCTTGGGTCAGCGGCAGGATCAGCGCCACCTTGGTGGAGCCCGAACCGATCGGCGCGGTCAGGCCGCTCGCCTCGACCGGCGTCGTCGGAGCCGACAATGGCGCGGTCGAAGAGCCGAAGCCTCCGCCCGTCGGGCCGCAGGCGGAAGCCAGAAGGGCGGCCCCGATGGCGCATGCGGCGCGTGCTGTTTTCAGAACCTGCAATCTGACCTCCGCTTCCCGTTCGGCTGGCGCAAGCTTAAACAGGGCGCTGCATTGAATCCGATGTACAGTTTCAGACATAAACTTTGTCGCCTCGCAACCTCGGCGGGCCAATTTCGCGATATTGGTTGCAAACTGTGACCTTGTGGCAGACCCTCATTTTGTTCTATATAGAGAACGTTCGGACTTTTAAAAGAACGGCGGGGCCGCCAAGGGCGGAGGCCGGGCCGGGCAGGAGCGGAACATGAGCAATGAGCCGCGGGGCAGATCCCGCGACGGAGCCCCCGCCACCTATACGGCGCTCGGGCTGCGCGCCGAGGCGGAGCCGCTGGCGCCGGGCCTGCACGTCGTCGCCACGCCCATCGGCAACCTGCGCGACATTTCGCTGCGCGCGCTCGCGACCCTTGCGGCAGCCGACGCCGTGCTGGCGGAAGACACGCGCGTCACCAAGATTTTGCTGGCCCATTACGGCATCGCCACGCCGCTGGTCGCCTATCACGAGCACAATGCGGCGGTGATTCGGCCGCATCTTCTGGCCCGGCTCGCCTCCGGGGCCGCATTGGCTCTTGTCTCGGACGCAGGCACGCCCCTCGTGTCCGATCCCGGTTTCAAGCTGGTGGCCGATGCCGTGGCGCAGGGCACGCCCATCACGGCCGTCCCGGGCGCTTCGGCGGTGCTGGCCGCGCTCGTGGTGGCGGGCCTGCCGACCGACCGCTTTTTCTTCGAAGGCTTCCTGCCGGGCAAATCCGGCGCGCGCCGCCACCGCATCGCCGAACTCGCCGCCGTGCCCGGCACGCTGGTGTTCTTCGAATCGCCGCGCCGACTGGCGGAGACGCTGACGGATCTCGCCGCCGTGCTGGGGCCGCGCGAGGCCGCCATCGCGCGCGAACTGACCAAGCACTATGAGACCGTGCGGCGCGGAACGCTGGACGAGCTCGCCGCCGCTTTGTCGTCGGAAGATCCGCCGCGCGGCGAAATCGTCCTGCTGGTCGGGCCGCCCGGCGAGGCGGATCCGGAAGCCGGCGCGGCCGATCTCGACGGAAAGCTGCGCTCAGCCATGCAGCGTCATTCGCTCAAGGACGCCGCCTCCGTGGTGGCGGCCGAAACCGGCCTGCCGCGCCGGAAAGTCTATGCGCGCGCCATCGAACTCGTGGCTGAAAAGCGCGGCGGCGACGCGCCGTGACGAAGCCCGAACCAGGCCGACGCGAGCGCACGCACGACCTCGCGAAAGAACGCACGCAGGACCGTCGCCGCGCACGCGGAATCGGCCTCGAGGCCGAGTTTCTGGCGAGCGTCTATCTGCGGGTGAAAGGCTGGCGCATTCTGGCGCGCGGCTATATCGCGCCCGGCGGCGAGATCGACATCGTGGCGCGGCGGGGCGACACGCTGGCGTTCGTCGAGGTGAAGTCGCGCGCCACGCTCGAACTGGCGCTCATGTCCATCGACGCGCGCAAGCAGCTGCGCATTTCGCGCGCCGCGCGCAGCTGGATCGGCCGCCACGGCAGGAAGCTCGATTGCAATTATCGCGGCGACGCCGTGCTGCTCGCGCCCTGGCGATTCCCACGCCACGTCGCCCAGGCGTTCGAGCTCGATCTCTGAATCTACGACGCCGTCAGCGCATTGGCGAAACTCTCGACGCGCTGGCGCAGTCCCGTCGCCATGTCGTCGAGTTCATGTGCGATATGCACGACCGACTCGGCGCTGACGCCGGTCTGGTGGAGCGCTCCCTCCACGTTTTCGACATGCGTCGACATGCTGGCCGCGCCTGATGCGGCGGAGCGCACGTTGCGGGCGATGTCCTGCGTCGAGGCTCCCTGCTTGTGAACCGCGGTCGCGATCACGGCGGAGATTTGCTCGACTTCGCGGATCTTGCGCTGGATGGTTTCGATCGCCTCGACCGACATGTCCGTGGCGGCCTGCATCTCGGCGATCTGGTCGGCGATTTCCTGCGTGGCGCGCGCCGTCTGGGTGGCCAGCGTCTTGACTTCCTGGGCCACCACCGCGAAGCCGCGTCCCGCTTCGCCCGCGCGGGCCGCCTCGATGGTGGCGTTGAGCGCCAGCAGATTGGTCTGCGCCGCGATGCGCGAGATCAGGTTCACGACATCGCCGACGCGCCGCGCCGCGCCCGAAAGGCGTGTCATGCCGGCGGAGGATTCCTGCGCTTCCTCGACGGCCTTCTGGACGAGTTCGGCCGATTGAACCACCTGCCGGTTGATCTCCCCGATCGACTCCAGCAATTGCTCGGAGGCGGTCGCCACCGTCGATACGTCGGAGGCGGCGTGCGTCGAGGCGATCTTGGCGAGCGACGATCCGTCGGTGGCGCGCCTCGCCGCCACGATCATGGAATCGGAGGCCGTGGACATGCGCTTGGTCATCTGCCCGAGCCGCGCCGTCGTGCGCGTCAGTTCGGCCGAAAATTCCTCCACGCGGGCCCGGATGCCGGCCTCGCGCATCAATTGCGCCTCGCGGTCGTCGCGCGCCTTCAGCTCCACCATCAGGTCGTTGTTGTGCCTCAGCGCCTCGCGCAAGACCTGGATGGCGCGCGCGATGGCCCCGATCTCGTCGGCGCGCTTGAGTTCGGTGATGACCACGTCGGTGTCGCCGTCGGCGAGCTGGGTCATCTGGCGGGCGAGATTCTGCACCGGCTTCGAAATCGTCAGATGCATGACCGGCATCGACACCCCGATGACCAGCAGCACGCCCACCAGAGTTCCGCTGATCAGCAGCGCCTGGCTGCGGTCCGACGCCGCCACCATCTCGGCCGCCATCTGGCGCATGCCGGCGTCGCTGGCGGACGCCATCGCGACCGCAAGGTCGTGGATCTGGCTGACGGTCGCCACCGCAAGGGCGCCCAGCGACAGGATCAGCAGCAGGAAAAGCGATTGCCGGAGGACAAGATTTCCGCCGATGGAAAAGGCGCGCATGAAAAAATCCGGAAGCTTGAGCAATGCCCGACTTTAGCGCCGCCATGGTGCAGGTTTGGTTAACGCCGCCTCAACGCCCCTTGCGCCCGCCTTGACGAGGCCCGATGTCTCGTGCGCTCTGTGCGTCGAATTCGACACCGGGATTTTTGAGGATCACATGGCCCTGACCGTCGCCGTCCAGATGGACCCGATCGAAAAGATCAACATTGCGGGCGATTCCACCTTCGCGCTGCTGCTCGAGGCGCAGGCCCGCGGCCACGAATTGTTCTATTACACGCCCGACCGGCTCGGCATGCGCGGCCGCGACGTCGCCGCCCGGATGCAGAAGCTCACGGTGCGCGACGTCGTCGGCGACCACGCCACGCTGGGCGAGCCGGAGGTGCGCGACCTCGCCGGGATGGACGTCATCCTGCTGCGCCAGGACCCGCCCTTCGACCTCGCCTACATCACCTCCACTCACATGCTCGAGCAGGTCCACCCCAAAACCCTGGTGGTCAACGATCCCGCCAGCGTCCGCAATGCGCCCGAAAAGCTGTTCGTGATGAACTATCCGCAGCTGATGCCCCCGACGCTGGTGACGCGCGACCGCGACATGATCGAGGCCTTCCGGGCGGAGCACGGGGACGTGGTGATGAAGCCGCTGCACGGCCATGGCGGCTCTGCGGTGTTCAAGATCTCGCGCCGCGACCCGAATTTCGGCTCGCTGTTCGACATGTTCTCCGTCACCTTCCGGGAGCCCTGGGTAATCCAGCGCTTCCTCCCGGCCGTCGCCAAGGGCGACAAGCGCATCATCCTGGTGGATGGCGAACCGCGCGGCGCGGTCAACCGCGTGCCCGCCGAGGACGACATCCGCTCCAACATGGTGCGGGGCGGGGCCGCGGTGGCGACCGAGCTGACGCCGCGCGAGCGCGAGATCTGCGACACGATCGGCCCGGAGCTGAAGCGCCGCGGGCTGGTCTTCGTCGGCATCGACGTCATCGACGGTCTGCTGACCGAGATCAACGTCACCTCGCCCACGGGCCTGCGCGCCATCAAGCGGCTCGGCGGCCCCGACATCGCGGTCGACGTCTGGAACGCCATCGAGGCCCGTCGCTCCGCGGCGGCCTGAGCGACCCCACCCGCTGTTCCGTGCTAGGCTGGTCCCATGACCCTGCTTCCCTCCGCGCCCGCCGCCCAGACGCCGCCACCCGCCCGACCCCGCGCGCGCCTGCGCACGGAGCCGGCGCATTCGGCCATCATCGACCGCCAGAAGCTCGACGCCGACATTGCGGCTCTGTCTGTCCAGCACGCGGGCGACGCCGCCGCCTTCCGGCGCGAGGCCGTGGAGCGCTTCCGCGCGGCGCTGGAGACCGGGCGCGCCACCGCGCAGGCGTTGCTGCTGGAGAACGGCCGCGGCCTGTCCTGCGCGGGCCGCCTGTCGCATCTGGAGGACGAGCTGATCCGCTCGATCCACCATTACGTCGTGGCCTATGTGCATCCATCCCCGCGCCCTGGGCCGGACGACAAGCTCTGCATCGCGGCGGTGGGCGGCTACGGCCGCGACACGCTGGCGCCCGGCTCCGACATCGACCTGCTGTTCCTGTTCCCGCAGAAGCAGTCGCCTTGGGGCGCGAGCGTCGTCGAGGCCATCCTGTACGTGCTCTGGGACCTGCGCCAGAAGGTCGGCCATTCCACCCGCTCGATCGACGAATGCCTGCGCCAGGCCAAGGACGACATGACGGTGCGCACCGCGCTGCTTGAAGCGCGCTTCCTGCTTGGCGACAAGGCGATCTTCGAGACGATGCGCACGCGCTTCGAGACCGAGATCGTCCACACCACGGCGGCCGAATTCGTCGCCGCCAAACTGGCCGAGCGCGACCAGCGCCTCACCCGCTCCGGCAATTCGCGCTATCTCGTCGAGCCCAACGTCAAGGAAGGGAAGGGCGGCCTGCGCGATCTGAACACGCTGTTCTGGATCTCCAAATATGTCTACCGCGTGCGCGACGCGTCCGATCTCGTCGAGGCGGGCCTGTTCACCGCCGCCGAATGGCGCCTGTTCCGCCGCTGCGAGGAATTTCTCTGGCGCGTGCGCTGCCACCTGCATTTCGTCACCCAGCGCGCCGAGGAGCGCCTGACCTTCGACGTGCAGCGCGTGATCGCCGAGCGCCTCGGCTACAACGCCCATGCGGGCCTGTCGGGCGTCGAGCGTTTCATGAAACATTACTTCCTGGTCGCCAAGGACGTGGGCGATCTCACCGCCATCGTGTGCGCGGCGCTGGAAGAGCGCGAGGCCAAGCCGCGCGCCATGCTGGACCGCTTCATCGGCCGCCTGCGCCGCTCGCGCCGTCCGCTGCCCGGCAGCGATTTCGCGCTGGAATACGGCCGCATCACGGTCGCGTCCGAAGATCTGTTCGAACGCGATCCCGTCAATCTCATCCGCCTCTACGGCCTCGCCGACGAGCATGGCCTGCCGGTCCATCCCGACGCCACGCGCCTCGTCACGCAATCGCTGAAGCGCATCGACGCGCGCCTGCGCGCCAATCCCGAGGCCAACCGGCTGTTCCTGCAGATCCTCACCTCTCGCAACGCGCCCGAGCCGGTGCTGCGCATCATGAACGAGTCGGGCGTGCTCGGCCGCTTCATCCCGGAATTCGGCCGCATCGTCGCGCTGATGCAGTTCAACATGTACCATCACTACACGGTGGACGAGCATCTGCTGCGCTCCGTCGGCGTGCTTTCGGGCATCGAGACCGGGCGGCTGGCGGACGATCATCCGGTCTCGGTCGAAGTGCTGCCGTCGGTCGGCAACCGCACGGCGCTCTATGTCGCGCTGTTCCTGCACGATGTCGCCAAGGGCCGCGACGAGGATCATTCGATCGCCGGCGCGCGCGTGGCGCGCGACGTCTGTCCGCGTCTCGGCCTGTCGGAGGCCGAAACCGAAACCGTCGCGTGGCTGATCGAACATCATCTCGTCATGTCCAACACCGCGCAGAGCCGCGACCTGTCGGACCGCCAGACCATCCAGACCTTCGCGGCCGTCGTGCAGACGCTGGAGCGCCTGCGCATGCTGCTCGTGCTCACCGTCTGCGACATTCGCGCGGTCGGCCCCGGCGTCTGGAACGGCTGGAAGGGCCAGCTGCTGCGCACGCTCTACTGGGAGACCGAGATCGTCATCGCGGGCGGCCATTCCGCCATCGATCGCAAGAGCCGCGTCACGCAGGCGCAGGAGGAATTGCGCAAGGCCTTGCCGGGCTGGTCGGATCCGGAATTCGACGCCTATGCGGCGCGCCATTATCAGGCCTACTGGCTCAAGGTCGATCTCGCGCACAAGATCAAACATGCCGAACTTTTGCATCTCACCGAAGTCGAGATGCGCTCGCTCGCGACCGAAGTCGCCACCGACGCGTTTCGCGGCGTCACCGAACTCACGGTCGTGGCGCCCGATCATCCGCGTCTTCTGTCGATCATTGCGGGCGCCTGCGCGGCCTCCGGGGCCAATATCGTGGACGCACAGATCTTCACCACAACGGACGGTCTCGCGCTCGACACGATCTCGATCAGCCGCGCCTTCGAATTCGACGAGGATGAGACGCGCCGCGCCGCGCGCGTGGCCGACGCCATCGAGAAGGCGCTGCGCGGCCAGATCCGCCTGAGCGACATCATTGCGAGCCGCGTCGCCACGTCGAGCGTCAGCGCCAAGACGTTCCACGTCGTGCCGGAGCTTACGATCGACAACAATCTGTCGCAGCGCTACACCGTGCTGGAAATTTCCGGGCTCGACCGTCCGGGCCTGCTGTTCGATCTCACGGCCGCGCTGTCGCGGCTCAACCTCAATATCGGCTCGGCCCATATCGTGACCTTCGGCGAAAAGGCCGTCGACGTCTTCTACGTCACGGATCTCACGGGCGCTAAGATCGTTTCACCCGCACGACAGGCCACCATTCGCCGCCAGCTTCTCGAAATCTTCGACAACCCTGCCAAACAGGTCGGCAAGCGCAAGGGCGAAGCCGCTCAGGCTTGATTTTTCGGCCTCGCGGCCTGATATGCCGTCCTGAACAGACCGGAACCGGGACCATCATGAACGACCCCCATTCAGCCCGAGACCCCAAGCAGCCCCATAACGAGACCGCCCGCCAGGAGAATGGCCACGGCGGGCCGCGCGACGAGCCGCGTCACGCGCAGGATAGGGGGCACGAGAGTTCGCTGACCTCCGAAGCCTCGCCCCAGGCCTCGATCGACGAGCCCGAGCCCTTCACCGAGATCGAGAATCTCTACACGGAAAACGCCGGCCTCAAGGACAAGGTGCTGCGCACCCTGGCCGAAATGGAAAACCTGCGCCGCCGCACCGAGCGCGAGGTCTCCGAGGCCAAGCTCTATGGCGTGACCTCCTTTGCGCGCGACATGCTGACCTTTGCGGACAATCTGCGCCGCGCCGTCGAGAACGTGCCGGCCGAGGAGCGGGAGGCCGCAAGCCCCGCGCTGAAAATGTTCGTCGAGGGCATCGAACTGACCGAGCGCGATTTTCTCTCGCGTCTCGCCCGTCACGGCGTGAAGAAGATCGAGCCGCAGGGCCAGAAATTCGATCCGAACATGCACGAGGCCCTGTTCGAGGTGCCCAACCCCGATGTCCCGACCGGCACGGTCTTGCAGGTGGTCGAGGCCGGCTACGCCATCGGCGAACGCTGCCTGCGCCCCGCCAAGGTGGGCGTCGCCCGCGGCGGCCCGAAGCCCACGTCGGGCGAAACACAGAACTGATCTTTGCGAGGCCCGCTCAGGCGGGCTTCGTCACGCGGCGCAGGGTCAGGTTCAGCCGGCCGCCCTGCGGCAGCAGCGTCGAGGATCCGCCAATGATGCGGTCGACGCCATGGAAGGCGAGCCGCGACGGGCCCGCCAGCATCATGGCGTCGCCCGAATGCAGCCGAAACGAGCGCGTGGGCGACTTGCGCTCCAGCCCGCCTATCCGGAACAGGCACGAATCGCCGAGCGACAGCGACACCACCGGGGCGTCGAAATCCTGCTCGTCGCGATCCTGATGCAGCCCCATCCGGGCGCCCGGATCGTAGAAATTGACCAGGCAGGCCTCGGGCGGATGCGGGTAGGGGGCGGCAAGATCGCGCCAGGCGCGCAGCGCAAGCGCCGGCAGGGGCGGCCAGGCCGCGCCGGTGTCGGGATGATGCGCCTGATAGCGATAGCCGTCCTTCTGGTCCGACACCCAGCCGAGCGGGCCGAGATTGGTCATCCGGACGGAAAATTCCTTGCCGGTGCGCGGCATGCGCGGCGTGAACAGCGGCGCGGCCCGCACGGCCTCGCGCAGATCCGCCACCAGCGCCTCCTGCTCCTCCCGGCTGAGATAGCCGGGCGCATGAACGAGGCCCGGAACGATCTCATGCATGGTCGGGGTCCTTCACGGGGAGCGAGACCCCGCATGTATCGCGCCCGCGCGCGCGGCACACCGCGATGGATTGCCGCGTCGCTGCGCTCCTCGCAATGACCGCGGGGAGTGCGTGGCTTGACGCTCTTGTTGCCGAAAGCGCCTCGACGCCGGGCCCGTCATTGCGAGCGGAGCGAAGCAATCCAGTGGCGCCGATGATGGGCGAAGCGAACGCAGAGGGACTGCCGCGTCGCTTCGCGGCTCCTGGGAATGACGGCGCAGATTGATCCTGCGCCGCCCCTCATGGCGGACACGCGCCCTCAGGCGTGGTGCAGCACCTGCTTCGATTCCACCGTCGAATCCGCCTTCAGGCGATAGACCACCGGCACGCCGGTCTCGAGTTCGATGTTGGGAATCGTCTCGGGCGTCGCGCGGTCGAGCACCATCAGCAGGGCGCGCAGCGAATTGCCATGGGCCACCACGAGGGTGCGTTCGCCGCGCAGCACGCCCGGCAGGATGTTCTGGCAATAATAGGGAAGCACGCGCGCCAGCGTGTCCTTCAGGCTCTCGCCGCCGGGCGGCGGAATGTCGTAGGAGCGGCGCCAGATCATCACCTGTTCCTCGCCCCATTTCACCGCGGCTTCCGCCTTGTTGAGGCCCGACAGGTCGCCGTAATCGCGCTCGTTCAGCGCCGCGTCCTTGATCAGCGTCGGGGTCTGGCCGAGTTCGCCGAGCACGAGCTGAGTCGTGTTCTGGGCGCGCACCAGCGCCGAAGTATAGGCAATCTCGAAGCCGACGCCGAGCTTGGCGAGGCTGCGGCCGGCCGACTTGGCTTCCTCGATCCCGACGGGCGTCAGGTCGGGGTCTTTCCAGCCGGTGAACAGGTTCTTGAGATTCCAGTCGCTCTGGCCGTGGCGCACGAGCACGAGAAGGCGATCCATTTCCACTCCTGTCTGTCGGCCGCGCACGGGCGTGGCGGCGCGGGCTCTAGATGTCGTTGAGGCCGAGAACGTCGGCCATGGCGTAATGTCCGGGCTTGCGCCCGTGTCCCCACAGGGCGGCCTTGACGGCCCCGCGGGCGAAGATGCCGCGATCCTCGGCGCGATGCGCGAGTTCGATCCGCTCGCCCGCGCCGGCGAAGATCACCTGATGGTCGCCCACCACGGTGCCGCCCCGCAGCGACGCAAAGCCGATGTCGCCCGGCTTGCGGGCGCCGGTATGGCCGTCCCGCACCTTGTCGGAGCGCGACGCGAGATCGATGTTGCGGCCCTGCGCGGCCGCCTCGCCGAGCAGCAGAGCGGTGCCGGAGGGCGCGTCGACCTTCATCCGGTGATGCATCTCGACGATCTCGATGTCGAAGTCTTCGCCGAGCGTCTGCGCGACCTTGCGCACCAGGCCGGCCAGCAAATTGACCCCGAGGCTCATATTGCCCGACCGCACGATGACGGCATGGCGGGAGGCCGCGTCGATCTTTTCGATATCGGCGGGCTGCAACCCTGTGGTGCCGATGACGTGGACGATGCGGGCCTGCGCGGCCAGCGCCGCCAGTTCCAGCGTCGCCGCCGGCGAGGTGAAATCCAGCACGCCATCGGCCGCGACGAGCGCCGCCAGCGGATCGTCCGTGATCGCGACATTCATTTTGCCGGCGCCGGCGAGCAGGCCGGCGTCCTGGCCGAGCGCGATCGAGCCGGGCCGCTCCAGGGCGCCGCACAGGCAGGCGCCCGGGGTCTCGTGGATGGCCTGCACGAGCATTCGTCCCATGCGCCCGGCGGCGCCGGCGACGACGAGCCGCATCTCGCTCATGGCCATCTCCCTTGCGGACCGCGCTCCATGCGCCGGTCATCCCCTGATCAGCGGTCTATAGCGCCCGCATAAGCGCTTGCAAAGGCGTCCCGGCCGGTTGGGTGAATGCGCGGCGGCGCGCCGTCATCCCAACGTCATGTCGGACCGCTAGACAGATCCCCGTTGCGGAGGTCTCCCCGATCGACGCGACGGACGCCGGGCCGGATGTACGCCCGGCGTTTCTATTTTCAGGGCCGGGCGGCGGCGATTTCCGCCACGATGGCCTCGGCGGCGGCGCGCGGATCGGCCGCCTGGGTGACCGGACGCCCGACCACCAGATGGTCGGCTCCGGCCAGAATGGCCCGAGACGGCGTCATCACGCGCTTCTGGTCCGCAATCGCCGCGCCGGCGGGCCGGATGCCCGGCGTGACCAGCAGCATGGCAGGGCCGAGCGCCGCCCGCATGGCGGGTGCCTCCTCGGCCGACAGGATCAGCCCGTGCACGCCCGCAGCCTTGGCCTGCGCGGCGCGGCGCGCCACCAGATCCGCCACCCCGAGCCCGAAACCCGCTTCCGCCAGATCCGCGTCGTCATAGGAGGTCATCACCGTGACGGCCAGGATCTTGAGCTTCGAGCCGCCCAGCGCCCCGACGGCGGCCCGCATCGTCTGCGGATAGGCGTGGACCGTCAGAAAGGTCGCGCCCAGATCCGCCACCTGCGCGGTGGCGCGCGCGACCGTGTTGGGGATGTCGTGAAATTTGAGGTCGAGGAAGACCTGCTTGCCCTGGCGGATCAGCCGCTCGGCGAGCCCCAGCCCGCCCCCATAGGTGAGTTCGAGGCCGATTTTGTAGAAGCTGACCGAATCGCCGAGCCGCGCCACCATGTCTTCGGCGGCCTTCGCGTCGGCGAGGTCGAGGGCGACGATCAGGCGGTCGCGGGCGGTCGTCGCTTCTGTCATGGAATGTGGCCTTCGGAGATGGCGCTGGGAAATTTCAGGTCAAGCCGCTAATCGCGCAGCTTTTTCCGGTCGCCATGGACGCCCGTGACCCTGTCGCCCTGCAGTTCCGTGAGCGACCGCGTCACACGCGTATTTTCGGCGGGAATTCGGGCGGCTCGCTCCAGCTCGGTTCTAACCTTCGCTTTTCTCAGGCGAATTTCGGTCTGCATCCGATCGCGCCGCTCGATGAACTCGAGCTTGACCTGGTCGGTCTTGGCCTTGATCTTGTTCATGAAAACGCCGGCGGGGTGCTGCCGGTGAGCGGCAGGCTCGGCGCAGGGACGATAGACCCAGACGCGCGCCGGCGGCAGATTGAGCCAGACCGGCGGCGACACCTCGGCTGCAAAGCTAACCGACGGGCAACCCTTGGGTTTCCGCGGCATCGGCGACACCAGCCCGTAGGTGAACTGGACGAAGCTGCCTTCCGGCTTCATCAGCGCAAAGGCATCCTCGAGCAGGCCTAACCGCTGTGCATCAGGAGTGTTAAGTAGCGGAAGACTCGAGACAATGGCCGATATAGGCGAATCGATTTTGCCCGCCAGCGTATCCCGCAGCCGATAGGCGTCGCCCTGGATCACTGTGGCGCGCGGGAAACGGCGCTCGAGCAGTTTGCAGAAGGCGAGATCAAACTCAACGAGAACAAGACGTTCCGGAGCAATCCCGCGCTGTATGAGGGCTTGCGTCACCGGGCCGGTGCCGGGTCCGAGTTCGATCACCAGGCCATCGCCAAGTGGATCGACATAGCGCGCCATCGTGCGGGCCAGAAAACGTCCGGATGGCGAAACAGCGCCGGTCGTCAAAGGGTTGTCGAACCACGCCCGGATGAACCGGGCCTCGTCGGCGAGCCCGCCTTCAGGCGCCGATCGCACGCGATTTCGCCCCGGAGGGTCAGCGCGTTTCTGGTTTGGACGCAAGGGCATTTCCTCGACTGGCACTGCTGACAACCCCCTCGCGACACGCATCCCGACATGACAACGCGCATCCGAAGACTTCAGGTCACGCAATACCTTCTTTCCGCAATCGATCTTAATCCTTGGTGCTTATTGCGCTCCAGTCAAGAATTCCTTCATGCGGGCGAAAAAGCCGGCGGATTCCGGATGCGTGCGATTGGACGATTCCGCATCGAATTCCTGCAGGAGTTCGCGCTGCCTTTTCGTCAAATTTTGCGGTGTTTCGACATTCGCCTGAATGTAGAGGTCGCCGAATTCGCGCGAGCGAAGCACCGGCATTCCCTTGCCTTTCAGCTTGAATTGTTTCCCTGACTGCGTTCCCTCGGGAATTTTCACCTTGGCTTCGCCGCCGTCGACGATGTGCACCGTGAACTCTCCGCCGAGCGACGCTTGCACCATGTTGATGGGCACGCGGCAGAACAGGTCCGCGCCGTCGCGCTGGAAGAACGGGTGCGCCTTGAGCGACAGGAAAATATAGAGATCGCCCGCCGGTCCGCCGCGCAGACCCGCCTCGCCCTCGCCCGACAGGCGGATGCGCGTCCCGTCCTCGACGCCTGGCGGTATGTTGACCGAAAGGCTGCGGTCCCGCGTGACGCGCCCAGCCCCCGCACACGCCGCGCAAGGATTTTCAATGGTTTCGCCACGGCCCTGACAGGTCGGGCAAGTGCGTTCGATCGCGAAAAAGCCCTGCTGGGCGCGAACTCTGCCGGCGCCCCCGCAGGTCGCGCAGGTCTTGGGCTTGGAGCCCGCCTTGGCGCCCGATCCCGAACATTCCTCACAGGTGATCGAGGTCGGCACGTTCACCGTCGCGGTCTTGCCGTGAAAGGCCTCTTCCAGGGTAATTTCAAGATTGTAGCGAAGGTCGCTGCCGCGTTCGCGTCCGCCGGTCCGGCCGCCGCGTCCGCCCCGGCCCATCATGTCGCCAAACAGATCGTCGAAAATATCCGCCATCGAGGAGGCGAATCCGTCACCCATCCCGCCCGGGCCCGCGCCGCCGTTTTCGAAGGCCGCGTGGCCGAAGCGGTCGTAGGCTGCGCGCTTCTGTCCATCGGACAAGCACTGGTAGGCCTCGTTCAGGTCCTTGAATTTGGCCTCGGCGGCCTTGTCCCCGGGGTTGCGATCCGGATGACACTGCATCGCAGCCTTGCGGAAGGCCGCCTTCATTTCAGCTTCGGTCGCAGTGCGGCTCACGCCGAGCGTTTCGTAGAAGTCGCGCTTGGACATGTCAGGTCAGGATCCGTTCAGGCGTGCCGGGTCGTCGCGGAGAATTGCGGAAGCTATTCCATAAGTCGCGCGCACTGTGAAGACAACGCAGGCCTGCTCCGCCCATAAGCCGGCAAGCCGCGCGATGGTCCAGTTTGAAAATGTGGTTCGTCCGGAACAGTCCATAACCCATCTTCCGGTGGAATTGCAGCCGCCTTCTCTCACCGAGAAGGCGGCTGCCGGGTCACTCACGCAGCCCATGGCGGCGCATCGCCGGCAAATTACGCCGACTTCTTCTTGTCGTCGCCGCCGACTTCCTTGAAGTCTGCGTCGATCACGTCGTCTTTCGGCTGCTCGCCAGCAGGCGCCGCGCCTTCTTCGCCGCCCGCCTGGGCCTTGTACATGGCTTCGCCGAGTTTCATCGAAGCCTGGACGAGTTCGTTCGTCCGCGCCTTGATGGCCTCGACATCTTCGCCCTCGAGCGCGCTCTTGAGCGCCGCCACCGCGCTCTCGATTGTGCTCTTGTCGGCTTCCGCGACCTTATCGCCATGGTCCGCCAAAGACTTTTCGGCCGTGTGGATCATCGACTCGGCCTGGTTCTTCGCATCGACGAGTTCACGCCGCAGCTTGTCTTCAGCCGCATGAAGTTCGGCGTCCTTCACCATCTTCTCGATGTCGGCGTCGCTCTGGCCGACCGAGGCCTGGATGAGGATCTGCTGTTCCTTGGTGGTGGGGTTGTCCTTCGG
>JAIEQX010000187.1 GCA_019747375.1 Beijerinckiaceae bacterium
CCTCCGCCGCCCGCCAGCCGCGGACCGGCGGCTCCTCCGCCGCAATTGAGGCCGGCGCAACCGGTGCGTCCGCCGTCCCCGCAAGGCTTTGGCGCTGGCGCTCCCGAATCCCAGGCCCCTGCGGCGCCGCCGCCGCCAGCGCCGGTCAGCCCGCCGCCTCCGCCGCGCCAGCTATCGGCTGAGCCGCCGGCGCCCCGTCCTTCGGTCAGCATCGATTCGCTGGAGGAAGAAATGGCGAAGCTGCTCGGCCGTCCGCCGTCCGATAACGGTCGCGGCTGAGCTCTCGGCGCCGGAATCAAAAACGCGGCCTCAGGGGCCGCGTTTTTTTGTTCCTGCGCCGGAAGCGACGATCAGTCGTCGCGATAAACGCGCTCGCGCCGCTCGTGACGCTCCTGGGCTTCCACCGAAAGCGTCGCGATGGGACGGGCGTCGAGGCGCTTGAGCGCAATCGGTTCGCCGGTTTCCTCGCAATAGCCGTAGGTGCCGTCGTCGAGACGCGACAGGGCCGCGTCGATCTTGGAGATCAGCTTGCGCTGGCGATCTCGGGCCCGCAATTCGATTGCGCGGTCAGTTTCCGAAGACGCCCGGTCGGCGATATCGGGATGGTTTTCATTCTCGCTCTGCAAGGCGGCCAGCGTCTCGCGGCTCTCGCGGAGAATCTCGTCTTTCCAGCCCATCAGCTTGCGGCGAAAATAATCGCGCTGCCGCTCGCTCATGAAGGGCTCGTTCTCAGACGGCTTATAACCGTCGTCAACTATGTCAGCCGTCGCCATGCCAGAAGACTCCCTGACCCATTCCGAGGCCCTTATAGCGATGGTCTCGCGACGGCACAATGACGCTGGGGCCTCAGCTTGCGTGAGAGTATGTGCGTGACGTTGAGGCATCAGATCTTGCTGACGAGCCGTTCAAACGGGGACTTCGCAGGCGGCAAGGCGCTTAAACACTAGGCATTTTTACACATTAGAGCGGAAAACGCCCGTCATCACGGCTGTGTGATCAATCGATTTGGAAGAGAAAAACCGGACCAGAGCTGAGCAGAATCAGGCCGGACCACAAAAAAGGGCGCCCGAGGGCGCCCTTTTGCATTTTGAGGCCGGGAGCCTGACGTTCAGGCCATGGCCTTCTTCAGGTTCTCGTCGATCTTGTCGAGGAAGCCCGTGGTCGAAAGCCACTTCTGCTCGGCGCCGACCAGCAGGGCCAGATCCTTGGTCATGAAG
Organism: Beijerinckiaceae bacterium; assembly: GCA_019747375.1. Taxonomy (GTDB): domain Bacteria; phylum Pseudomonadota; class Alphaproteobacteria; order Rhizobiales; family Beijerinckiaceae; genus Terripilifer. The sequence continues at coordinate 1,218 of JAIEQX010000187.1, forward strand.
CCGGCTTCCACCGTGTCGATACAGACCTTCTCGAGCGTCGCCGAGAACTTGGCCAGATCGTCATTGCCGTCAAGCTTGGCGCGGTGCGCCAGGCCACGGGTCCAGGCGAAGATCGAGGCCATGGAGTTGGTCGAGGTCTCCTTGCCCTTCTGGTGCTCGCGATAGTGGCGGGTCACGGTGCCGTGCGCGGCTTCCGCTTCGACGGTCTTGCCGTCCGGCGTCATCAACACGGAGGTCATGAGGCCGAGCGAGCCAAAGCCTTGGGCGGCCGTGTCGGACTGGACGTCGCCGTCGTAGTTCTTGCAGGCCCAGACGTAGCCGCCCGACCATTTCAGGCAGGAGGCGACCATGTCGTCGATCAGGCGGTGCTCGTAGGTCAGCCCCAGCGACTGGAACTTCGACTTGAAGTCGGCGTCGAAGACTTCCTGGAACAGGTCCTTGAAGCGGCCGTCATAGGCCTTGAGGATCGTGTTCTTGGTCGAGAGATAGACCGGGTAGCGGCGCGCGAGGCCGTAATTGAAGGACGCGCGGGCGAAGTCGCGGATCGATTCGTCGAGGTTGTACATCGCCATGGCGACGCCCGCTTCCGGGAACTTGAACACTTCCTTCTCGATGACCGTGCCGTCGTCGCCTTCGAACTTGATCGTCAGGCGGCCCTTGCCCGGCACCTTGAAGTCGGTGGCGCGATACTGGTCGCCGTAGGCGTGACGGCCGATGACGAACGGCTGGGTCCAGCCGGGAACGAGGCGCGGCACGTTCTTGCAGATGATCGGCTCGCGGAAGATCACGCCGCCGAGGATGTTGCGGATCGTGCCATTCGGCGACTTCCACATTTCCTTCAGCTTGAATTCTTCGACGCGCTGCTCGTCAGGCGTGATGGTCGCGCATTTTACCGCGACGCCGTATTTCTTGGTGGCTTCAGCGGAATCGATGGTGATCTGGTCACGGGTCTCATCGCGCTTCTCGACCGACAGATCGTAATATTTCAGATCGATGTCGAGATAGGGATGGATCAGCTTCTCCTTGATGAAGTGCCAGATGATGCGGGTCATTTCGTCGCCGTCCATTTCGACGACCGGATTGGCGACCTTGATCTTGTTCATCGGACTGACCTCGTTGTGGGGAAAAGCAGGCCCTCGGGCGGTTCGATGGCCCCTATAGCATTGCGCTGGCGGGCGGGCAAAGCCGCCTTTGGCGCCATGAGCAAAAGCAATTCGTGACGATTTGCCGGCGCGCGGCGATAATGCGGACGGCTCGCCGACAAGAAAAGGGGAAGAACCCAGTGGAAAAGGCCCAGACTCGCGTCCCGCTGCTCTCGATCTACCGGGTTTTCTTCGAAATCGGGCTGTTCAGTTTTGGCGGCGGGCTCGTGCCCTGGATCCACCGGGAGGTCGTCGACATCCGGAAATGGATGACCAACGAGGAGTTTTTATCCGGCATCGCCCTCACGCAGGTCATGCCCGGGGTCAATTCGACCAATACGGCGATCTTTGTCGGGCAGAGGCTGCGGGGGCTGTCGGGCGCCAGCACGGCCTTGCTCGCCATGCTGACGGGGCCGTTCTGCTGCGTTCTGCTGGCCGCCGTCTTTTACCAGCAGTTGCTCGGCCTGCCGGGCTTCCAGGCCGCCATGGTGGGAGTGGCCTCCGCCGCCATCGGCATGTTGCTGCGCATGGGCGTCACCTCCGCGCGGATCACCATCAGGAGCGCGCCGCCCGCCATCATGATGGCGGCGACCTTCGCGGCTGTCGGCCTGTTCCGGCTTCCGCTGATACCGGTCGTCTGCGTGATGGCGCCGATCAGCGTCGCGCTGGCCTGGTTTCTCACGACGCCGAAGCCTGCGGTCGACGAGGAGGCGGGCCAGTGAATTTCGACATTCTCCTCAAGATCGTCATCATCATGGCGCCGCTTTCGCTCGCGGCGCTTGGCGGCGCCACCTCGATCTATGCTCCGATGCAGCACCACACCGTCGATGTCGAACAATGGGTGACGGCCCGCGAGTTCCTCGACCTGTTCGCCATCGCGCGGGTGACGCCGGGCCCGGGCTCCATGCTGGGCACGCTGATCGGCTGGAAGGTTGCGGGCTTCACGGGCGCGCTGGTGGCGAGCCTCGCACTCTATCTGCCGTCATCCGCGCTGGTGTTCGGCGTCGGCCATGTCTGGCACAGGCATCGCGGCAAGCGCTGGCACACGGCGCTGGAAAACGGGCTGGCGCCCATCGGCTGCGGGCTGTTGTTCGCCGGCGTGCTGACCCTGTCGCGCGTCGCAGCCGAGGGAATCGTCCCGCTGATGCTGATACCCGGCGTCGCCGCGCTGATGATCGTCTGGCCGAAGCTGCATCCCTTCATCTTCCTCCTCGGCGGCGGGCTGATCTGCTACGCGGTCTATCTGGCGGGCTTCTGACGCCGCTTGCCTTGCGGGCGGCGCAGGGGCACAAGGTCGCCCGCGGAACGCGATAGGACATGAAGCGATGACGGGCGCCGGGACGGACAAGACGAGACCGCTGATTTCCGGCGGGCCTGCCATCGTGCTCGTGCGGCCGCAACTGGCGGTCAATATCGGCATGTGCGCCCGCGCCATGGCCAATTTCGGGCTCGACGACCTGCGGCTGGTGAGCCCACGCGAAGGCTGGCCGCGCACGGATGCGCGCCGCAAGGGCGCCTATGCGGCGGCGGCCGGCGCGGTGCATCTGCTCGAAAGCGCCAAGGTCTATGACAGCGTCGAGGCGGCTATCGGGGATCTCGGCTTCGTCTGGGCCACGACGGCGCGCGAGCGGGGGCAGGGCAAGCGCGTGCTTCCGCCCGCCATCGCGATGGCGGAGACCGCCGCCGCCATAAGGTCGGGCGAGAAGCACGGCATAATTTTCGGGCCCGAGCGGACCGGCCTCGACAATGACGATGTCGCGCTGGCCGACGCGATCCTGACCTTTCCGGTCAATCCCGCCTATGCGTCGCTCAATCTGGCGCAGGCTGTGCTGCTGACCGGCTATGAATATTTCCGCTCGTCTCAGGGCGATGTCCTGCCCTTCGTCAAGCCGGAACGATCTCCGCCGGCCGATCGCGACATGGTTCTGGCCTTTTTCGAATTCCTGGAAGGCCATCTCGAAACGCGCGGCTTCTTCCGCCCGGTCAGCAAGAAGCCGATCATGCAGCGTAACCTGCGCAATCTGTTTCATCGCATGAGCCTGTCGCATCAGGACGTGCGCACGCTCTGGGGCGCGGTGGTGCGGCTGGTCGAAGGGCCTCGCCATACGATCCAGACGCGCAAGCGGCTCGGCCCCAAGCAGACTCCCAGGAAGATCCGCGACGTCGAGCCTGACGTCACGCCGGAGTGATCGCGCCCGGCCTTGCCGCTCGCGTGCATCGCGGCACATTGTGAGCGGCATCAGGCCGAATCTTGACCACGCGGCCCTTTGCTGCCGACAGGCGCTCATCATGATCACCAATCCGACCCGCCGAGCCTTCGTGACAGCCGCCGCGACTCTTCCGATTTTGGCTCACGGCTCCGCTTTCGCGCAGGCCGGCGCCGTGTTCGACGCGGATGTGGCGATCATCGGGGCCGGGGCGGCAGGGCTGGCGGCGGCGCGCGAACTGCAAAGCCTTGGCCGCAGCTTCGTGCTGCTGGAAGCCGGGCGGAGGATCGGCGGGCGCGTCTTCACCGATACGAGTCTCGGGGTGAAATTCGACGCGGGCGCCGTCTACATTCACTGGAACGAGACCAATCCCTGGAGCAAGGTCGCCAACGACCTCGGATTCGAGACGATCGATTCCGCGCGGCTGCGCGGCGAGTTCCGGCTGTTCGAGAACGGCGAACGCGCGCGGCCCCGCAGCGGGCGCGCCTTCTCGGTGATCAACCAGAAATTCGACACCGATATTTCGCCCGTGCCCGACATTCCGCTGACCGAGCGCGTCGCGCCGGAAGGCGAGGACGCGGCCCGCATGGTGCAGAACATGGCCCGCATGGCGCTCGGCGAGGAAGCCGAGCGCGTGTCGTCGCTGGATTATGCGCGGCTCTGGGCCGGCGACGACATGATCGTGCGCGAAGGCTATGGCGCGCTGGTCGAGCGCTATGGCCAGGGCCTGCCGGTGCGGCTGGGCGCGAATGTGCGGGCGATCGACTGGAGCGGCGCGGGCGTCGTCATCGAAACGTCGGCCGGAACCTTGCGCACCCGCAGCGCCATCGTGACGGTGTCGGTCGGCGTGCTCAAAGCCGAGAAGATCCGCTTCACGCCGGCGCTTCCCGACGACACGCTGCGCGGGCTCGACGGACTCGGCATGGGGGCGCTGACGAAGATCGCGATGCGCTTCGAGGGAAACCGGTTCGGGATTCCGGTCGGCACGGATCTCTGGGAATTGGTGGGGCCGCGCGCCACCTTCGATTTCGAATGCTGGCCGTTCGACCGCGACGTGGTCGTGGTGATGTTCGGCGGCGACCATGCGCGCGAGGTCACGCGGCTTGGCGAACAGGGCGCCGTGGCGCTGGCGCTGGAGCGCTTCGGAAAGCTCGTGGGCAGCGACGTGCGCGCCGCCTTCCGGGGCGGGCGGCTGGCCGGATGGGCGGAAAACCCGCTGACCATGGGGGCTTATTCGCATGCGCGGCCGGGGCGGGCCGATGCGCGCGAGAAACTGGCCCGGCCTGTGGGCGACCGCATCTTCTTCGCCGGGGAAGCGACCGGCGGAGAGAATTTTGGCGGCGCCATGACGGCCGGCGGCGCCTTCATCGCGGGCGTCGACGCGGCCCGGAAGGCTTCCGTCCTGAAGTCGTGAGGCTCAGCGGCCGCCGGCGCAGAGCTCCTTGAAACGGCGGCCTCGCTCTTCGAAATTGCGAAATTCCTCAAAGCTGGGCGCCGCGGGCGACAGCATGACGACGCCGTCCTGCGGCGTTCTCGACCAGGCAAGTTCGACGGCTTCCGCAAGTTTTTCGGCGCGCAGAATCTCGAACGGCCACGTCTGTCCCGACATGGCCGCGAACATGCGCGCGCCCGTGACGGGCAGCAGGATCAGCGCGTGCACCGGATGCGCGGCGAGCGTGGCGACGAGTTCCGCATAATCCTGGCCGCGGTCCGAGCCGCCGGCGATCAGCACGATCCTGCGGTCGCGATAGGCCGCAAGCGCCGCGAGGGTCGCCTGCGGGACCGTCGAGATGGAATCGTCCACGCAGGTGATTCCGCGCGCGCTGAACTCCTCGAGCCGATGGCTCAATTGCGCAAAGCCCGTGAGATCGACGCGTCGATGAAGTCCCTGCACGCCAGCGCGTTCCGCCGCCAGGCACGCGGCCGCGAGATTGGCGAGATTATGCGCGCCGCGCAAAGGCGAGTTGACGATCTCAACCTGAGCCTCGCCGAAGAACAGCGCGTCGCCGCGCACATGATAGCTGTCCCGGGTCTCGTACCAGAGCGCATTCGGCCTGTGCGCGAGACGCGACTGCAATTCGCGGTCTTGCGCATTGAGCACTGCGAGCGTGCGCTTTTCGTCCGTCAGGGCGCGCAGCTTGTCGCGATAATAGGGCTCGACGCCGCCATGCCATGGCGCGTGCTCGGGGTAGAGATTGGTGACCACCGCAATGTCGGGCGCATGCGCGAAATCCGCCAGCTGGTAGGACGATAGCTCGAGCACCGTCCAGTCGCGGCCGGGCGTCTCGCCCAGCGCGGCAATGCCGACATTGCCGAGAAGGCGCACATCCATGCCGGCTTTTTCCAGCAGGTGATGGATCAGCCGCGAGGTCGTGCTCTTGCCCTTTGTTCCGGTGACCACGATGGTGCGGGCGGCAGGATATTCGTCGAACCAGAGATTGGTGACGGAGGTGAATTGCGTACCGCGTCGGCGCGCCTCATCCACTTCCGGGCGATACAGGCTGATGCCGGGGCTTTTCACGACGACGTCGAAACGACCGTCGCGCAGGGCTTTCAGCCCATCCTCGCCGCACAGGACCACGGCGCCCGCCGGAGCGTCCCGGACGCTGGCGTCGTCGAGAATCGTCAGCGCCAGATCGGGCCGCGTCTGCGCCAGATGCGCGTAGGCGGCGCGGCCCTCACGGCCGAAACCCCAGATCGCGGCTCTCTCAGCGGCCGGCGAGATAGGCATTCAGCATGTCCTCGTAGCGTGCGGGCAGGCGATGATCGGGAGACGGCGTGAGCAGCTCGTTCCAGACCGCATGGACGTCGGGAATGAGAGCCGCGAGCCGCGGCGCAAGCGCGCGCACGATGGCGGCGTCGCGCCACTCGGGCCGCTCGGCCAGCAGCAGGAGCGCTGCGCCGGATTCGGCGATTTCGCCGACGCATTCCCAGGGCTTGTGGCCGGACAGGCCCATCAGTTCCTCGAAGCCTTCCTGCTGTCCCGAATCCTCGAGAAGGTCGCCGCCGAAAATGCCGACCAGCCGCTCCCGCTTCATGGCGGTGGCGAGCATCAGGAAGGTGAAGCGGCATTTCGGACAGTCGCGGCACCAGCGCGCCGGAGGCGCCTTGGGGCGCAGCTGGAACGCGCGGTTGCAACTCGTGAAGGCGCCGTCATAGACGTCCGTCCGCGCCATGAGCTGCGCGATATGGGCCTCCGACAGGGGTCGCAGCAGCGAGAAATAGGCAAGCTGCGGGTGGATATGCCGCCCGACATAATCGGCGATCGCCTGTTCGACGCCGGCGGTCTTGCTGAACTGGTGATTGATCTCACGCCCGTCGCGCACCAGGTTGCCCTGGTTGGCGGAGCGCTCGTTCGACAGGATCACGGCGTCGAAGCCATGCACGAAGGCGCTGGCGATGGCGATGAAGCTCACGATGGCGGTGATCGGCACATGGCCGTTGAGCGCGCCGGCCTCGTTCATGGCGAAGAGTTTTGGGTCGAGGCGTCGCTCGACCCGGATGAAGGGCAGGCCGGAAGCCGCCGCGCAATCGAGTATCGGCTTTTTCGGATTGACGGCGAAAAGCACGAGATCGTCGCCGGCGGCTTTCAGCGTCTCGGTGGAGACGAGCGAATCCTTGCCGCCGCCGATCAGCACAGCCGAGCGCCGGCGCAATGGGGCCTGCATGGCTGCGGGACGCCGCATCCCGGCGCCCGCGACGTCGAAGTCGACATGCCCGTCGATCCGGACGTCATTGCGGACGCCGAATTCGCCGAGGCCGTCGATGTAGAGAGACTGGAAGAAAAGCCGCTGGTCGGCGTCCGGCGAAAAGCCCTCGAACGCGATGCGCCGGGGCAGGACGGTCTTGTAATAGCTCACGCCCGCGATCAGCGCGACAGCCTCGATGGCGGCGTCGAAGCCGGGCCGCAGGGGCGAGCCAGGCGCAGGCAGCGGGGCATTGAACGCGATCGTCTCGCAGAAATCCGCGCCATCGGAGAGCCGGTACAGGAGATCGGCCTCTCCCTGCGCGTCGCGCGTCCGCACGCCCGCAAAGGTGAAGAGATCTGGCCAGGTCGACCTGTCGGCTGATAGGGGTTTCATCGCGTCTCGGATCGGCGTCGGATATGACCGGGCTTAAAGGTCCGGCGCCGCGTGTCAAGCTCGCCGGGGGCAAGTCCAGCTTCCCGGCTCGCGCGCGGCCAGCTCCGCCGCCGCTGACGAATTTCGCGGGCGGCCCGTCGTTTCTTGACATCCGGCGGTCCAGCCTCTATCCACCCGGCACGGCTGGCGCTCCTCTGGGGCGCTCGTCGTATTGACGCACCCGTGGTCTTTCCCTCCTGAGGTGAGAGACCTGTCGGCCCCTCGGGGCAGAGGAGGGCGCGTTCCTCCGCCGCCGGATGTCCGGCATATCGGCGGGAGGAACCGCGGATTCAGCGACACGCGGCCTTCGGGCGCGCGGTCATCGCTGCCGTTTTTCCTCCGGCCGGTCCACGACCAAACCTGAGGAACCGCGATGACGAAGCGCGCAGAATCCAAGTATAAACTCGACCGCCGCATGGGCCAGAACATCTGGGGCCGCCCGAAGAGCCCGGTCAACCGCCGTGAATACGGCCCCGGCCAGCATGGACAGCGCCGCAAGGGCAAGATGTCCGACTTCGGCACGCAGCTGCGCGCCAAGCAGAAGCTCAAGGGCTATTACGGCAACATTTCCGAGAAGCAGTTCCGGAAGTACTACCAGGAAGCCATTCGGATGAAGGGCGACTCGGGAGACAACCTGATCGCGCTGCTCGAGCGTCGCCTGGATGCGGTCGTGTACCGCGCCAAGTTCGCCCCCACGCCGTTCGCTTCGCGTCAGTTCGTGAACCACGGCCACGTCAAAGTGAATGGCCGTCGCGTCAACATCGCGTCCTTCCTGGTTCGTCCGGGCGACGTGATCGAGGTCAAGGAAAGCTCCAAGCAGCTGCTGATCGTCCTCGAGTCCGTCGGTCTCGCCGAGCGCGACGTGCCGGATTACTACGAAGTCGACCACACCAAGATGACCGCCAAGATCACCCGCATCCCGCTGCCCGCGGACGTGCCGTATCCGGTCCTCATGGAGCCGAACCTCGTGATCGAGTTCTATTCGCGCTGATCTCTTCCGCGCCGAACGTTTGGGGCCGCCACTTTCAGAGTGGCGGCCTTTTTTGTGTCAGGCGGGGGTCGGGAATTCATCGCCCGTCCAGTCGGTCCTGACCGGAAGCCTGCCGGCCGCGATCTCCGCCGTCAGCGCATCGATGCGGGCGCGAATGTCGGCGGAGACATCTTGGGCCATCGACAGGCGCACGGCGCCCGGCTGCTCAAGGCCGATATGGTGGATCACGCCCGGCCTGAAGCGCGAGGCGGCGATATCCGCGACGGCGTTGCCGGCCGCAAGTCCCGAATCGGCGATCGCCGAGCCGACGAACACGTCCGGGTGCAGGGCGACCCAGTCGCCGACATTGCCGATCTGCTTGGCGCCCTTGTCGCGGCAGGCGTCGATGGCGCCGGCGCGGCCGGCGTTGAGCATTGTGAAGATCACGTCCGCGCCCTTGTCGATCATCGCGGCGGCGACCTTGCGTGACAGCGCGTTGTCGTCCTGATTGCCGGAAAAATTGGTCAGAAGGCGCACTTTGGGATCGGCATGCGCAACGCCGTTGGCGAAGCCGGCGCGTCCCTTCAGGCCGGGCGTCACGCGAATGCCCGACATATGTCCGACGACGCCGGTTCTTGTGGTCCATGCCGCCAGCGCGCCGGCCAGAAAGGCCGAATGCTCCTGCAGCACTTCATAGCTGGCGAGATTGGCGCCGCGCACGTTCCCCTGCGTCACCGCGAACGGAATGTCGGGAAACTCCCCGGCGACCTGTTCGGCGGCCGCATTGTTCTGTCCGCCGTGGGCCACAATCAGATCCGGCTTCGCGCGCGCAAGCTCGCGCAGCGCCTCGACCAGCAGGTCCCTCTCGGGCTTCACGCCTTCCTTGAAGATCATCTGCAGGCCGGCCTTTTCGGCGGCTTGCGAGAAGCCGCGAAAGCCCGCCTGCATGAAACCGCCGTCCCTGACGCTGCCGGCGAAAAGGCCCGCGACCGTTCCGGTCGCCGCACGGGCGCGTGAGGCCAGAAGCGGCGCGACGAGCAACCCGCCGATGATATGACGGCGGGAGATCGTCCGGACTTCGAAACATGTCATGACGGAACCTGTGTGCTGGTGATGAGCCGAGCCTGACCGGCGCTTCCCGAACGTGCAAGCAACGGGCCGGATCGACAGCTTTTGACGCATGGGGCGGATGGCATGAAAAAATATCGACATCGGCTTGCCTCGCGTTTTCCCGCGGGGCAGTAAGACGGCCGACGAGATTCTCCTCGCTCACATGATTTCATCCATTCATTTTCAGAAAGTTCAAAACATGGCCATTTCTGCTCACTCGTTCGGCGCCGCTGCGCGCTTCATGGGCGCTGTCGTTTTCATGCAGGCGTTTCCCATGCAGGCCGGCGCGGAACCGGCCGTCATCATGGCCGGGCTCGCGGCGCCGGGCGCCCGTCCGACAATCGCCACGCCCCTGCTGCAGGCGCAGGTCCGTCAGGATTTCGTCCTCGTCAACAAGACCGGCTACGACATCTCCGAGGTCTACGTGTCGCCCGCCAAGACTGACGATTGGGAAGATGACGTCCTGGGCGAAGACGAACTCGAGGACGGCGACGAGACCCTGATCCGCTTCGGCCGCAGGGAGAAGAGCTGCATGTGGGATCTGAAGGTCGTCTATTCGGAAGACGATTCGTCCGCCTATTGGAAGGGCATCGACCTCTGCAAGGTGTCGACGATCACCATCCGGTACAATCGATCGACCGATACGACATCGGCGACCTTCGACTGATTGTCGCCACGGCGCCGGGCGGCTGCATTCGGATGCGGCCGCCCTGCGCGTCGCCTTGACAGCGCGCGGGATTGCGCCTGTCATCCATTCCCATAGCCTGGCCGCCGCGCGCTGAAGACCAGGACGGGGAGACGCAGAGATGTCAGAGGTCCGTGCCCGCATCGGTTATTCTTCGGTGGCTTTCGTCAACGAGCTGCTGCCGAAATATTTTTACGAGATGGCGCCGGACGGCGTGCTGCTGCAATTGTTGACGCTGCAGATCACCGAGCACACGACGGACCAGTTCGAGCGCCTTTATCGAGAGGGCCTTGCGGCTGCGGAATCCTTCGCCACGGCGGGCGCCGACGTGATCATCATGGGCGGAGCGCCGACCAACATCTCGCACGGCAAAAAGAATCTCGAGCAGGTGCTCGCAGATCTGTCGCAGAAGTTCGGACGGCCGGTGAGTTCGAGCTCGATGGCGCAGAAGCGGGCCCTGCAGGCCGTCGGCGCGCGCAAGATCGGAACGATCAATCCGGCCGCGCCCCGCAAGGTGGGGGATTCAGCCAGCGGTTCGCTCGAGGGCGGCATGGAGCTTGTCGGCCGAAAGCACGCCATGGCGCGGCTGCAGGACTACAACCGGATTCCACCCGACACGGCGCTGAGGCTGGGGCGCGAGATGATGCGCGAGCATCCGGAAATTGACACGCTGATCTATGGCTGTCCGCATTGGGCGACCGTCGGGGCCATCGAGCCGCTCGAGCAGGAGTTCGGCGTCCATGTGGTCACGGCCCTGCAGGCGATCGTCTGGGAGGGCATGCGGCTGGCGGGCGTCAACGACAAGGTGAACGGCTACGGTCGTCTTTTCCGCGAACACTGAGCCGCGCGCGCTTTTGCGCGCTTGCATTGCCGGGCGTCCGGGTTCAAACGCGATGGCGTAACCAGAGGCGCCTTCCATGCTTTCGCCGATCTTCAAGTTTTTCGACCGCGCCGCAGCCGCTCCGGCGCAGCACATGCCGCTGCTGCAGAAAACCGCCGACAGCTACAATGTCTACGAAGTCGCCAAATGGCGCGCGGCGGTGCAGAGCGCGCGCTATTTCGAGAAAAAGCTTCTGACGGCGCTGCAATTCGGCCATCGCGACGAATTGCTGGCGCACGCCATGCAGCTTGCCCCCAAGACCGGGCTGTTCCTCGAATTCGGCGTCGCGGGCGGCGAGTCGATCCGGCAGATCGCAGCCTTTCACGCCGGGCCGGTCTATGGCTTCGACAGTTTCGAAGGCCTGCCGGAAGATTGGTTCGCCTATCTGCGCAAAGGCTTTTTCGCCCAGGAACTGCCGCGCACGCCCGACAATGTGACGCTGGTGAAGGGCTGGTTTTCGGACACGCTCGACGGATTTCTGGCCCAGCATGACGAGCCGGTCGCCTTCCTGCACATCGACAGCGATCTCTATTCCTCGGCGGATTTCGTGCTGCGCCGGCTCGAGCCGCGTCTCGCGCCCGGGGCGGTCGTGCTGTTCGACGAATACTGGAACTACCCGGGCTGGCTGCAGCACGAGTTCAAGGCGTTCCGGGAATTCATCCAACGCACGGGTCTGGGCTATCGCTACGAGGGCTTCGTGCCGACAGCCCACCAGGTCTGCGTCGTGCTGGAAGAGCGTGCCGCCTAGAGCTTGGACAGGAAGGCCGCAAGGCTCATCAGGCCTTCGGGCCAGGGGCCATGGCCCGATTCCACATTGATGTGTCCGGCTTCGCCCGCATCGACGAGCGCGGAGCCCCAGGCGAAGGCGAGATCCTCGGAGGCCTCATAGGAGCCGTAGGGATCGTTGCGGCTGGCGACGAGCAGCGACGGGAATGGCAACGGCCCCCGCGGCGCGACTTCGAAGCCGGTGTTCCGCCGGTCGAAGCTGCGCAACACCTCCTCGGAGGGCGGCGCGACCAGGAAGCCGCCGACCACCCGGCCGGGCTCGAATGCGCCCGCCGCATGCGCGATGGCGTGCACGCCGAGCGAATGGGCGATCAGGATCACGGGCCGTTCGGCCGCCGCGACGGCGTCGCTGACGGCGCCGGTCCAGCTCTCGCGCTGCGGATTATGCCAGTCGGATTGATGGACGCGCCGCGCGGTGCGCAGTTTCTGCTCCCAGCGGCTCTGCCAGTGGCCGGGCTCCGAGCCGAAAAGACCCGGAACGATGAGAATGTCGGCGTCCGACGTGCGCATGGGGAGTCCTGGTGCTGTGACCGCGTGGGGGGAAGGCCGCTAGATAGGCGCGCCCGGCCCGCCTGTCGAGGCCTCAGCCGAGCCGCGACAGGATCGGGAAGGTCTCGAGCAGCCAGAAGCTGGCGCTTTGCATCGCGCCGGTCAGGAAGCCGATGCCGGTCAGGACCAGCAGCACGCCGACGATGCGCTCGACAATGCCGAAATGGCGCTTGAAACGCTGCAGGAAGGCCATGAAGGGCTCGACCGCCAGGGCGGCGATCAGGAACGGGACGCCAAGGCCGGCCGAGTAGGCGGCAAGCAGGATCATGCCGTGCGACACGGTGTCTTCCGATCCCGCAACCGCCAGAATGGCCGCCAGGATCGGGCCGATGCAGGGCGTCCAGCCGAACGCGAACGCCAGTCCCATCACGTACGCGCCCCAGAGGCCGACGGGTTTTTCCACCTGCACGCGCTTCTCGCGATACAGGAAGGCGAGACGGAAGACGCCGAGAAAATGCAGGCCCATGGCGATGATGGCGACGCCCGCGAGCCATGACAGCGTGTCGAGATGGGCGCGGATCACCTGGCCGAAGATCGAGGCCGTGGCGCCGAGCGCGATGAAAATGGTCGAAAAGCCCAGCACGAAAAGCACGGCGGCCAGGGCCACGTCGCGCCGCGCGCCCTTGACGCCTTCGTCAGAGAGATCCTCGATCGTGGTTCCGGCGATATAGGTCAGGTAGGGCGGCACCAGCGGAAGCACGCAGGGGCTGAGAAAGGACAGCACTCCGGCGATTGCGGCGGCGGGAAGCGTGACGTCTGCGGCCATGAAACCTCGGGCTCGGGGGATGCGGTCGATCCCGCCAGCCCCTTGACGCGTCCATACGGCATGATGGAGTGCGCGACTAGGGCACAAGGCCGCGACTGAGCGTCTCGTGATCGGGCCGTCGGCCGCAAGGGGGCGTCGCATGCGCAATCTCATCACGGATGTCGCGGGGCTGCGGGTCGGCAACGCGACCGACATGGCTCTGGCCTCGGGCGTCACGGCGCTCCTGTTCGACGGGCCGGCGGTGGCGTCCATCGCCATCGGGGGCGGGGCGCCGGGCACGCGCGACACGTCTCTGCTCGAGCCCGGCATGACCGTGGAGACGGTCGACGCTCTGGTCCTGTCGGGCGGTTCGGCCTTCGGGCTCGATGCGATGGGCGGCGTCCAGGCCTTCCTGCGCGAGCAGGGGCGGGGATTTCCGGTGCGCGACATCCGCGTGCCGATCGTGCCGGGCGCGATCCTGTTCGATCTGCTCAACGGCGGCGACAAGGCCTGGGGGCGTCACTCGCCCTATCGCGATCTCGGCTATGAGGCGGCGGTGGCGGCGGGCCTCGACTTCGACCTCGGCTCCTGCGGGGCCGGGACCGGAGCCACGACGGTGGACGTGAAGGGCGGCCTCGGGTCGGCCAGCGCGGCGACGCCGGCCGGGTTCACGGTCGGGGCGCTGGTGGCCGTCAACGCCATCGGTTCGGGCCTCGTCGGGCCCGGCCCGCATTTCTGGGCCGCGCCCTATGAGCGGGACGGCGAGTTCGGCGGACGCGGCTGGCCCGCATCGATGCCGGATCTGTCAAATGCCGCCGTGAAGGGGACGGCGCCGGAAAACACCACGATCGCCATCGTGGCGACCGACGCGGCGTTGACGCGCGCGCAGGCCAAGCGAATGGCCATGATGGCGCAGGACGGCATGGGGCGCGCGTTGCGGCCAGCCCATGCGGCCTTCGACGGCGATCTCGTCATGTCGGCTGCGACCGGCGCCCGCATGGTCGCGCCGGAGCCGGGCGATCTCGTCGACATCGGGGTTGCGGCCGCCGATTGCCTGGCGCGGGCCATCGCGCGCGCCCTCTACGAGGCGCGGGCGCTGCCCTTCGCGGGCGCGCTGCCGGCCTGGCGCGATCTGTTCGGCTAAGTCTCGGCTGCTGGACCGCAGGCATGGCGCTTGCTAGCCTCCGAGAGTTCGCCATGAGGTGATTTGCGGAGTCGCATGGAAAATTTCCTTCAGCAATTGATCAACGGCGTCACTCTCGGGGCCATCTACGGGCTCATCGCCATCGGCTACACGATGGTGTTCGGCATCATCGGCATGGTCAATTTCGCGCATGGCGACGTGTTCATGCTGTCGGCCTTCATCGCGCTGATCATTTTCCTGGCGATCACTCAGATTTTCGGAGTCACGTCGCTGGCGTTCGCCTTCGTGGCGGTGCTC
>JAIEQX010000312.1 GCA_019747375.1 Beijerinckiaceae bacterium
GCGCCGGGTGCTCGGGCAGGGGGCCATCGTGCTGCTCTTTACCGCCGGGCTCGAGCGCGACAGCGACGGCAGCCTCGCGGCCGAGATGGAGCGCCTGCACAAATCCTGCCGCCGGCTGATCTGGCTCAACCCGCTTCTGCGCTATGACAGGTTCGAGCCGCGCGCCGCGGGCATCAGGGCCATGCTGCCGCATGTGGACGAGTTCCGGCCCGTGCACCAATTGGCGAGCCTCGAAGACCTGGCGCTGGCTTTGTCGCGGCCGGCGTTGCGGGCCGATGTCGACCCGCGACACTGGCTGCGGCGCGCCGGCGGGTGACGAACGGGCCTTCGGGCGCTATATTCCGTCAAACATTCCGACAGGAGGCAGTCATGCTTGCGAGCGACGACGACATTCTCGGCCAGGCGGAAGTCTGGCGGCGCGCCGGCAAGGGCGTCGCGGTGGCGACCGTGGTGGAGACATGGGGGTCCGCGCCGCGTCCGACCGGCAGCCATCTGGTGATCGACGACGAAGGCCATTTCCTCGGCTCCGTCTCGGGCGGCTGCGTCGAAGGCGAGGTCGTCACCGAGGCCATGGACGTGATCTCGGACGGCAAGCCGCGCGTGCTCGAATTCGGCGTCGCCGACGAGACGGCGTGGCGCGTGGGCCTGTCCTGCGGCGGGCGCATCCGCGTCTATGTCGAGAGGGTCGACTGATGCGTCTCGATCTTCTCGCAGAACTCAACGCCGCGCGCGCCGAGCGCCGCGCCGCCGTGCTGGTCACCGCGCTCGAAGGCGGCGCGCAACGGCTGGTGCGCGCCGAGGCCATCGGCGACGACGCCTTGGCCGAACAGATCGATGCGGCGCTGCGCAGCGGCAAGAGCGGCATGGTGGAGAAGGACGGGTCGTCCTGGTTCCTCACCGTGCAGGTTCCGCCCGTGCGCCTGATCGTCATCGGTGCGGTGCATATCACCCAGGCGCTCGCGCCGATTGCGAGGCTCGCGGGCTTCGACATGACGATCGTGGACCCGCGCACGGCGTTCGCGACTCCCGAGCGGTTTCCCGACACGCCCGTCATCGCCGACTGGCCGGAAACCGTTCTCCCGCCGATGAAGCTCGATCGCTACACCGCAATGGCGTGTTTCACGCATGATCCGAAGATCGACGACCCGGCGCTCGAACAGGCGCTCGCGGCGGAATGTTTCTACATCGGCGCGCTGGGCTCGCGAAAGACGCATGGCAAGCGGCTGGAACGCCTGCGCGAGAAGGGCTTCTCGTCCGAGCAGACGGATCGCATCCGGGCGCCCATCGGGCTCGATATCGGCGCCGTGACGCCGGCCGAGATCGCCGTGTCGGTGCTGGGCGAGATCATTCTGGCGCTGCGCAAGAAATCCCTGCGGACGGAGAAGCCGGCGTGAAATTTGGTCCGGTCCGCATCGAGGAATCTGTCGGCGGCATCCTCGCCCATTCGGTGAAGCGCGACGGCCTCGTGCTGAAGAAGGGCGAGACGCTGACGCGCGAGCATGTGGCGGCGCTGCAGGCGGCGGGCGTTTCGGATGTCGTCGTGGCGCAGCTCGAGGATGGCGATATCGGCGAGGATGACGCGGCGGCGCGGCTGGCGCAGGCGGTGGCGGGCGAGAATGTGCGCGTCGATCAGGCGTTCACGGGACGGGCCAATCTGTTTGCCGAATGCGCCGGCGTGCTGGTGGCCGATCCGGCGCTGATCGACGCCATCAATGCGGTGGACGAGCAGGTGACGATCGCCACGCTTCCGGCCTTCCGGACGCTGGTGCCGGGCGAGATGATCGCCACCGTCAAGGTCATTCCCTTCGCGGTTCCGAGCCGCATCGTCGACGCCGCCATTGCGGCGGCGCGGGGCGCGAGCCTGCGCGTCGCGGCGTTCGCGCCGCTGCGCATCGGCGTGGCGTCGACCCTGCTGCCGGGACTGAAGCCCTCGACCGTCGACAAGACCCTGCGGGTGATGCAGGAGCGCGTCGCCCCGGCAGGCGCCAGCATCGTGGGCGACCTGCGCGTCGCCCATGACACGCCCGCGCTGGAAACGGCCTTGAACCGCCTGCGTCACGAGTGCGACCTCATCGTCGTGTTCGGCGCCTCGGCGATCACCGATCGTCGCGACGTGATTCCCGCCGCCCTGCTGGCGGCCGGCGGGCGCATCGAACATTTCGGCATGCCGGTCGATCCCGGCAATCTGCTGCTGATCGGCGAACTCGACGGCAAGCCGGTGCTGGGGGCGCCCGGCTGCGCGCGGTCGCCAAAAGAGAATGGCTTCGACTGGGTGTTGCATCGCATGCTGGCGAAACTGCCGGTGCGCTCCGCCGACATCCGCCGTATGGGCTCGGGCGGCCTGCTGATGGAAATCGTGTCGTGTCCGCAGCCGCGTCTCGGCGACGCGCCGCTCGCTGGCGATGCGCCCGGCGATGAGTGAGATTGCGGCCATCATCCTGGCGGCCGGTCAGGCGTCGCGCTTTCGCGCCGCCGCCGGCGAGGACGGGCCCGAGACCAAGCTGATCGCCCTGCACGACGGCAAGCCGCTCGTGCGCCATGTGGCGGAGGCGGCGGCTGCCGCCGGGCTGTCGCCCATCGTGGCGGTCACGGGCCATGCGGGCGCAGCCGTGGCGCGCGCGCTCGACGGCCTTGGCCTGTCGCTGGTCGACAATCCGCTTTACGCTACCGGCATGGCCTCGTCCCTCAAGGCCGGGCTCATGCATGTTCCGCCTTCGGCGCGCGGCGTGGTCGTTCTGCTCGGCGACATGCCGCTCGTGCGCGCCGGATTGATCCGCGAGCTTTGCGCGGCCTTTGCGGCCGAACCCGCAGCCGATGCGGTCGCGCCCGTCCATGACGGTCAGCGCGGCAATCCGGTGCTCCTGTCAGCGCGGCTTTTTTCGGCGCTGGGTCGTCTCGAAGGCGACGCCGGCGCGCGGCAGGTTCTGCGGGGCGCGGCCCACGTGGTCGAGGTTCCGGTCAGCGACGCTGCCGCCCGGATCGACATCGATACGCCCGAGGCGCTGAGGTCAATTTCATCCGAAGGCCGTCACACGCCGTAGATCCCAGATTGGAGGATCCTATGGCTTCGAAAATTCTGGTTTATGGCGCGACGGGCGGCATCGGCGAAGCGAGCGCCCGGGCGTTGGCGGCCGCGGGCCTTGGCGTGCATGTCGTGGGTCGTCGCGCCGACGCCGTGGCCGCGCTGGCGGATGAAATCGGCGCAAGCTCGACGGTGGTGGATCTCGACCAGGAGGGCGCGTTCAGACTGGCGAGCGAAGAGGCCGCCGCACAGGGAAGCGGCGCGATCGCCGGCGTGGTCTTCGCGGTCGGGACGATCAACATCAAGCCTGTCGGCCGGCTGACGCGCGCGGATTTCGAGCGCGATTTCCTGGTGAATTCGATCTGGGCGGTCGAGGCCGTGCAGGCGGCGCTCCCGTTCATGGTCAAGCATGAGGGCGGCGCGAGCGTGGTGCTGTTCTCCACCGTGGCGGTCGCACAGGGTTTTACCGGCCATGCGTCGATCGGCATGGCGAAGGGCGCCGTCGAGGGGCTGACGCGGTCGCTCGCGGCGGAACTTGCCCCGAAGGTGCGGGTCAATTGCATCGCGCCGTCGCTGACGCGCACGCCGCTCGCCGCCAAGCTGCTGGGCAATCCGCAAATGGCCGACGCCATCGCGGCCATGCACGCCATGCCGCGGCTCGGCGAGCCGGAGGACATGGCGCCATTGGTGACGCTGCTGGCGGGGCCGCAATCGGGCTGGATCACCGGCCAGGTGATGGCGGTCGACGGCGGACGCAGCACGCTGCGCACCAAAGGCTGATTGACCCTGCGGCACAGAGGCCGGGCCCGCCGTCGGCGGGTCAGCCTCGCGCAATTTTAGGGACTTAGACTGCCGGGTGAATGAGATTCGGCGGTGCTCCATGACAAGAAAAATCCTGCCAAAGATGCTCGCGGCCATCGGATGCGCGGGCGTGCCCTACAGCGACGTGATGCTGGGCGCCGCCGGCATCGGGCTGGCGGGCGGAGCCGGCACGTTCGCCCTGGTGATGATCGCCAATACCGGGCAGATGCCGAGCCTGAACGGCGCCGAACATCTGAAGATTTTCGCCCAGCCGGTGTCGGTGCCCTACAAGGGCGCGCGGCAGGATTTCGCATCGCGCGAGGAGGGGTCCCCCGGTCTCGATTTCACGCCCATCGGTTCGGTGCGGATGCGGCCGCTGGCGCGTCCCGAGGACCGGGCGTCGCCAGAACCCGCAAGGGCCCAGCAGGAACCTCCGGCGCCGACCACGCCGCCGCTAGCGGGCTATCGCATGCGCGGCATTTTCCAGAGCGAGGCCCTGGTGCAGGGGCCGGGCGGTTTCCAGATGGTGCGGGCCGGCTCCGAGATCGAAGGCGCGGGCCGCGTGACCGCCATCGAGGCGCGCGGACGGCGCTGGGTCGTGGTGACCACCACCGGCTATATCGAAGGCGATTGATCGGGCGCTTATTGCGCGCGCAGCGCTTCGGCGAGATCGCGGAAGCCGTCTTCGCTGTTGGGGGCGTGCGGCAGCTGGTTCAGCGCGCCGTAAAGTTTCGGCACGGCCACCATGGCCTGATCGAGTTCGGCGTCATTGCCCGGCTGATAGCCGCCCATCAGGCGAAGATCGCGGGTGTCCTCATAGCGCGCCGTCAGCGCCCGAAGACGCATCACCAGCGCCCGCTGCTCCGGGCTCCACACATGATGCGAGAGACGCGAGATCGAGCCCAGAATGTCGATGGCGGGATAGCGGCCCTGATCGGCGATGGCGCGCGACAGCACGATGTGGCCGTCGAGCGTGCCGCGAATGGAATCCGCGACGGGATCATTGTGGTCGTCGCCATCGACCAGAACCGAGAAAATGCCCGTGATGGAGCCGCTGCCTTCGGCGCCGGGGCCGGCGCGCTCCAGCAGTTTCGGCAGATCGGTGAAGACGCTCGGCGGATAGCCGCGCGCGACCGCGGGCTCGCCCGCCGCCAGCGCGACGTCGCGCGCCGCATGGGCGAAGCGCGTCACCGAATCGACGATGAGCAGCACGGAATGTCCGAGATCGCGGAAATATTCGGCGACCGCCATGGCGGTGCGCGGCGCGAGCCTGCGCCGCATCGGACTCTCGTCGCTCGTCGCCGCGATGGTGACGGCGTTCTCGCGCGCTGAGCCCAGCGATTCCTCGACGAATTCGCGCAGCTCGCGGCCGCGCTCGCCGACCAGGGCCACCACAACGGTGTCGAATCCGCGCGACCGGGCGAACATCGACAGGAGCGTCGACTTGCCGACGCCCGAGCCTGCGAAAACGCCGATGCGCTGTCCGGCGCAAAGCGGCGTGAAGACGTCGACCGCGCGAATGCCGGTGCTGATGCGTTCCGTCACGCGTCCGCGCGTCATCGCGGCGGGCGGTTCGGCTTCGATGGGAACCGGCGTCACGCCGTTGCGCAGGACGCCGAGACCGTCGATGGGCGCTCCCAGCGCATCGATGATGCGGCCGCGCCAGCTGAGGTCGGGCGAGAGCGTCAGGCGTCCGGCGAGCCGCGCGCGCGCTCCGATGCCGACTTCGATGCGGTTGGCGAAAGGCTTGACCACGGCGCCGGTGGGATCGATGCGCACGACTTCGCCCATGCCGTCGGCGTCGTCGAGCACTTCGAGCCGGTCGCCGAGCTTCAGGAAGGGCGTGAGCCCCGCGACCTTGAAGAAGGAGGGCGAGACTTCCGTCACATGGCCGGTCACCTGGACGAGATCGCTGGAGGCCAGCTCGGTCTCGAGCCTGTCGGCGAGCCGGTCAAGGCGGAGGTCTGTCATCAGGAGCTTCCGAGGCTGCGGATCGCGTCACGAAGGGCGGTGTCCTGACCGTCGATGGCGGCGCTCACCGATTCGAATGTCCTTTGTACAGCAATCAGCCGCGCCATTTCCATGACGGGATTCACATTGCTGCTCTCGATGAAGCCCTGGGCGACGCCGTTCTTGACGAAATCGAGCACGGGCGTCGCGGGCTTGTCGGTGGTGAAGCCGGACGTGCCGGCGGCCGACAGTTTCGCGTTCTTGTCGATCTGGAACAGACCGATGGCGCCGACCTGGGCGCCGTTCTGGGTGATCATGCCGTCGCGCGAGATGCGGGCGGGACCGTTGGCGGGGTCGAGCGTCAGGGCGGAGCCGCTGACGTCCAGCACCTGCAGGCCCGTCATGGTGCGCAGCTCGCCGCTGTCGAGCATCTGCATGCGCCCGTCCTTGGTGTAGGCCGTGCCGGTCGGGGTCTTCACCGCCAGCCAGGCGTCGCCGAGCACGCCGACGTCGAGCGGATTGTCGGTCTTCAGAAGGCCGCCGGTGCGCAGCGACGTGTAGTCGCCGCCGGAGCCCGCGAAGGCCGTCTCCTTCTCGCCGGTCTGGGCGAAAATGGACGCGAAGGTGATTTCCTGCGCGCGATAGCCGGGCGTGTTCGCATTGGCGACATTATGCGCGATGGCGTCGAGCTTGCGCTGGAGAACGATCTGTCCCGACAGCGCGACATGCATTCCGGTCTGCACATGAACTCCTATCGGGTCTTCTGGATACTCAGGAGAAGATTGGCGTTGAGGCCGAAGCCGCCGCCGCCCAGGATCACGTTGGGGGCCGTGGCGGTGCTGTTGGCGGCGTCATAGGTGGCGGCGAAGCGCGCCAGGAATTTTCCGAGCTTCTCGGGATCCTTGAAGTCGGCGACGTCGAGCTTCTGCTCGATCATCGCGACCTGCGAGTCGATGTTGCTGGCCGACATGGACGCCGGAATGCCCAGCGCCGTCTGCACGACCTTCAGCAGGTTGCGATCCGCCAGGATCGAATAGGTGCTGGTGATGTTGGGGGCCTTGCGCTCGAAGTAGAGCGCCAGCTGCACGCCCGCATTGGTCTCGCCCGTGGTCTGCTCCAGCGTCTGGCGCACGTAATTGTCGACCGTCTTGGTCTTCACGCCTTCCAGCACCGGGGTCGCGGTTTCCCAGGTCTTGTAGTTGAAGGTCTTGGCGAATTCCTTGAAGCGGCCGCTCTGCAGCGTGTTGGCCAGCGACCTCGGGTCGTCGACGCCGCCTTCCAGCACCTTCTTGATCATGCCCTTGGCGTAGCTCATGTCCTCCAGGCCCCAGGCCTTCAGGGCGTAATTGAGCAGCCGGCGATCGTTGACGAAGGCGTCGATGGTGGTCGCCTTGGCGATGTTCTCTTTGTAGTAGGCGGTTTCCCGCGCCACCGCCGGGGTCGCGGCGGTGCGGCTCAGCGTCGTGCTGAGCGACCGCGTGATGACCTTGTAGCTCGTTAGTGTGTCCACGGGCTCCGCCGGTTCCAAAGTCGCCTCAGAAGAGGACAGATTGCGCCTCCAGGCTTTCGCCAGGCTGACGCGGCGCGGGTTCCGGGGGCTTCAGGTCCGCGCAAGCTCCGGGGCCAATGGTGACACCCAAGGCAGCCAGAATCGGAGTCCGGGTCTTGAATTTTATTGTTGGCCTCATCATCGGCGTCGGCAGCATGCTGGGAGGCTATGCCGCCATGGGCGGATATCTCAAGGTCATCTGGCAGCCTTGGGAATTCGTCATCATCGGGGGCATGGCGCTGGGCACGTTCGTCATCGCGAACCCGTTCTACACCATCAAGGACTCGGGCAAGGCCATCGTCGAAGCCATTCTCGACAAGGGCCCGAAGGAGCGCGACCATCTCGATCTGCTGGGCGTCTTGCACATGCTGATGCGCGAGCTGCGCACCAATGGCCGAAGCGGCGTGGAGGCCCATGTCGACAAGCCCGACGAGTCGGACATCTTCAAGGCCTTCCCGCGCGTGCTCGCCAATCATTCCATCACGGCTTTCGTCTGCGACTACACGCGCCTGATCATCATCGGCAACGCCAAGCCGCATGAAATCGAAGCGCTGATGGACGAAGAGCTGCAGACCATCCATCGCGACAAGACCAAGCCCTATCACGCCATGACGCAGGTGGCGGAAGGCCTTCCGGCGCTGGGCATCATCGCGGCCGTGCTGGGCGTCATCAAGGCCATGGGCGCGCTCGACCAGTCGCCGGAACTGCTCGGCGCCCTCATCGGCGCGGCGCTCGTCGGCACGCTCGTGGGCATCTTCATGTCCTACGGAATCATCGGGCCGCTCGCCTCGAAGATCAAGCTCGTGCGCGAAAAGCAGATGCGTCCGTTCATCATCGTCAAGCAGACCCTGCTCGCCTTCATGGCCGGCGCCATGCCGCAGATCGCGCTCGAATATGGCCGCAAGACCATTCCGTCCAAGGAGCGTCCGTCGATCGACCAGGTCGAGACCGAGACGGCGCCGGGCGGCGGCGGCGGTGACGCCAAGGAGGCCGCATGAACGCGGTCGCCGACAAGGGGCTTCTCAAGAGCGCCGCCAAAGGGCTGTCGCTGGACAAGCTGCCGCTCCTCGGCGACCTCATCAACCAGGTCGCCACCTTCGGGGCGGAGCGCATGCGCGAGCGCTGCCCGACCGCGATCCTGCTGCGTCCGCGCGGCATGGCCTCCGACAAGGAGGAGAAGATTCTTGCGGCGTTCGACCAGCAATTGCTGGCCTTCATCCTGCACGATCATGAATGGGATTGCCGCATCGCCGTGGTGCTCGACCAGGACACGATCTTCACGCTCGTGGAAGCCCTTCTGGGATCGGACGGCAGCGACGAGCCGTTCAAGGAGGCGCGCCCGTTCTCGGCGATCGAGCGCGGCGTCGCCAAATCTTTCGTCGAGGTCATTACGGACGGCCTCAACCGCCAGCTTTCGCCGATGTCGCAGGCGCGGTTCGAACTCGAGAAAATCAACCAGCGGCTCGATTTCGTCTATCTGGGCGCGCGCAACGAAGATGCGGTGCTGACGCGCATCGGCATCGAGGCGCTGGGCCGCGGCGGCGAAATGTCGATCGTGATTCCCCAGGTGGCGATCGAGCGCGTGCGTCCGCATCTCGCCAAGGCGGCGACGGCGGAGCCGGCGAAAAACGCCGATCCGCGCTGGTCGCAGGAATTCGGCCAGCGCGTCGGACGCGCCGAAGTTCTGGTCGAGGCTTCGGTGGTGGTCGAAGGCTTTTGCCTCGGCGACATCGCCACCATGGTCCCCGGGCAGGTCCTGCCGATGGGCGACCAGGCGCAGCGCCAGCTGGCGCTGACGTCGGAGGGCGAAATGCTCGCGCGCTGCGAGCTCGGCCAGTCCGACGGATACTATTCGATCCGCATTATTTCAGATCATGCCGACGACGAAGCTCACGGCCGGCCGGCCATGGCCTTCGCCGACGAGTGACGGCGCGACAGCAATTGACGATTGAAAGGGCTGCAAGATGACCGATACCGAGTTGCGTTCCGACGTTCCCGCCGAAGACGGTTCCGCCGTCTGGAATCGCGATGCGATCATGCGCATCCCCGTAAAACTTCAGGTCGTGTTCGGCCAGGCGTCGATGCCGGTCGCGCAATTGATGAAGCTCGGTCGCGGCGCGGTGGTCACGCTCGACCGCAAGGTGGGCGATCCTGTCGACATCGTGGTCAACGGCAAGGTCGTGGCGCGGGGCGACATCGTCGTGGTCGACGAGGCGACATCGCAGCTCGGCGTTTCGCTGACTGAAATCGTGGGCGCCAACAGCGCGGCTGGAAACGCCTGATGATGCGTGCACCCGAGGCTCCCATGAACGCGCGTGAACTGAGCGGCGCCGACAAGGTGGCGGCCCTCCTGCTGTCGATCGACCGCCAGGTCGCGGCGCAATTGCTGAAGCGTTTCGAAGCCGAGGAGGTGCGCGCCGTCGCCCGCTCGGCCGCCGAACTCGGCTGGGTGCCCGCCGAAACCGTCGAAAGCCTCGTGACCGAATTCACCGGCCATTTCTCGCTGGGAGCCGAAATTCTGGGCTCCGCGGGGGAAGCCGTGGAGCTGATCTCCGGCGTGCTGCCGCCCGAAGACGTCGCCGACATCATGTCGGACCTGCTCGGCAGCTCGAACGAATCCATCTGGGAACGGCTGAACGGCGTCGCCGACGCCGAATTGTCCACCTTCCTGTCCGGCGAGCATCCGCAGACCGCCGCCGTCATTCTCAACAAGCTTCAGTCGGGCACGGCCGCCAAGGTGATGAGCGCGCTGTCGCGCGATTTCCGCGGCCGCGTCGTGCACCGCATGCTGTCCGTCAAGCCGATCTCCGACGCCACGATGCGCCTGATCGAGATCGGCCTGCAGGAAGATCTGCTGGCGAAGAAGAAAACCGCCGGCGCCGTCGATCCCTCCATCCGCTTCGCCGACATGCTCAACAAGATGGAGCGGCAGCAGATGGACGAAATGCTGGAAGTGCTCACCGAGGCGAAGCCGGAGCTCGCCGAAGCCGTGCGGGCGCGCCTGTTCATGTTCGAGGACATCATCAAGCTCAGCAGCAAGGCCCGCAGCACGCTGTTCGACAAGGTGCCGGCGGAAAAGCTCGTTCTGGCGCTGCGTGGAACCGAGGCCGAATTCTGCGACGTGGTGCTGTCGTCGCTCGCCTCGCGCGCGCGCCGCATGGTGGAAGGCGAGTTGCGCTCCGGCGGAGCCGTCAACCAGAAGGAAGTCGCGGCGGCTCGCCGCCTGATTTCCGAGACCGTCTTGCAGCTTGCCGAAGCAGGGCAGATAGAGCTGCGCGAAGCTCCGACGGAACAGGCCGCCTGACCCCGGAGAGCGCTCAGTGTCTGATGAGGACAAGGACAGTAAAACAGAAGAGCCGACAGAGAAGAAACTCGAGGACGCCGCCGAAAAGGGCAACGACCCGATTTCCCGCGAGGCCGCGCTCTTCGCCTCGCTCATCGCGCTGCTGATCGTTCTCGCGCTTCTGATCAAGCCGGCGGTTTCCCGTCTTCTCGTTTTGCTTCAATACATGCTCGACGGCGTCGGCCAGCACCGCATTGAAAACGGCGCCGACGTGCAGACGCTGTTTGCGCTCAGCGGCACGCAGATCGGCGTCGCGCTTCTGCCGATCATCCTGGTCCTCATGGGCTTCGGGCTCGCCGCCGCCTTCGCGCAGAACATGCCGCGCTTCGTGCTGTCGCGCATCGCGCCCGAACTGTCGCGCATCAATCCGATGAAGGGGTTTTCGCGCGTTTTCGGCGGCAAGGGCCTCATCACCTTTCTTAAAGCGACACTTGAACTGGCGATCGTGTCGGTCGCGGTCGGCATGGTGCTGCGCTCGCATGAGGGCTTGATGATCAACCTCATGTTCATGCGTCCTACAGTGATGCCTGAAGAAATCCTCACCATGATGCTGCGCATCGTGGCCGGCATTGCGGCCGCGATGGCGCTGATCGTGGCGGGCGATCTGGTCTGGACGCGCATCAGCTGGCGCAAGGACCTGCGCATGACCAAGCAGGAAATCAAGGACGAGACGAAGCAGGCCGAAGGCGACCCGATGGTCAAGGCGCGCCTGCGGTCCATCGCGCTCGACCGCGCCCGCAAGCGCATGATGGCGCAGGTTCCGCGCGCCACGCTCGTCATCGCCAATCCGACCCACTACGCCATCGCGATTCGCTATGTGCGCGAAGAAGGAGGCGCGCCCATCGTGGTGGCGAAGGGGCAAGACCTGATCGCGCTGAAAATTCGCGAAATCGCCGCTGCTTCGGGCATTCCCGTACTCGAACAAAAGCTTCTCGCAAGGTCAATGTACGATCTTGTCGAAGTTGACCAGGCGATTCCGCCTGAATTCTACCGCGCCGTGGCGGAACTGATTCACTTCCTCTCGCGCAAGAAGACAAGGGTAGGCGCCATATAAATGACCCGAAACGACCACTTGCGTGATCGAGAACAGGTTCTGGGAGAGGCGCTTCGCGACTTTTCAGCCGAGCTGCGACTCGTCGATCCGGCTGATCTCATCGCCTTCGTGCGGATGGAGCAATACGCCAATATCGAGGATCTCGTCAGTTCGTCCGCGGAGCTGTTCTTTCAGCCCACGACCCTGACATTCGGCTGGGGCGCCGAAATGTCGGTGACCTGGACGGACATGCCCTGCGTCTTTCTCGACATGGAATTCAGGCAGGGGCCCGTCACGGTGTTTTTCTGCCTCGGCCTGCAGGCCGCCGGCGCCAGCGTGGAGATCCGCTGCATCTCCTTTGAAGAACCGTCGCCCGATCCGCTGGTCAATACGGCCCGGCTCGTCTCAGCGCTTGGCGAAGCCCGCAGCGTCTCCTCGCGTCCCTGATCCGACCGCCGACAGCTTCAGGCAAGCTCTGACAGGCAAGCTGCGGAAGAGGATTTCGGAGCTTTTCATGGGACCGTTGTTTCTACTCGACCTCGCCTCGCAGCAGGCGCGCTGGCTCGGGACCCGTCAGACGGCGATCGCCGGCAACGTGTCCAACGCCAGCACGCCCGGCTACAAGGCTGTCGACGTGCGGGCCTTCGAGGACGTTTTCGACAAGACCGGATTGACGATGGCGGCGACGTCGCCCGCGCATATGACGCTGTCGCCCGCCGACATGCGAAGCGCGGTCGTGCGTCAGTCCGAGGGCTGGGAAACCAGCCTTTCGGGCAACAACGTCAATATCGAGGAGCAATTGCTCAAGGCCGGCGAAGTCAGCCGGAACTATGCGTTGAATACGGGCGTCGTGAAGGCTTTCCACCGGATGATGCTCGCAAGCGTGAAGGTGTAAGGCATGGTCGATCTTCTCGGCGCATCGTTGCGAATAGCGAGTTTCGGCATTCAGGCGCAATCCGCGCGGCTGAAGGTCATCGCGGAAAATATCTCGAATTCGAACTCCACCGGCTCGACGCCCGGGGCCGAGCCGTTCGCGCGCAAGACCATCACGTTCGAGAACGAGATGAACCGCGCCGAGGGCATGCGGCTCACCAAGGTCAAGACCATCGGGGTGGATGCGACGCCGTTCCCGATCGAACACGCGCCCGGACATCCGGCCGCCGACATCAACGGCAACGTCAAGATGCCGAACGTCAACATCCTGATCGAAACCGCCGACATGCGCGATGCGACCCGCGCCTATGAGGCCAATCTCCAGGTCGTGAAGCAATCGCGCGACCTGCTGTCCATGACTCTCGATCTGCTGAAAGGCACCTGATGATCGACTCCATCTCCATGCTCGCGTCCACCAAGACGGCGGGCGTTCCACTTACCTCCGCGGTTGGCGCGGCTTCCGGCGCGCCTGTCGGGGGCGCCGATTTCGGCAAGATTCTCGCAGATGTCGCCAGCGGCGCCGTCGACACGATGAAGGGCGGCGAAGCGGCCTCCATCGCAGGCCTGAAGGGCAAGATGCCGCTTCAGGACGTGGTGGAAGCGGTGATGTCCGCCGAACGGACCTTCCAGACGGCGCTGGCGCTGCGCGACAAGGCTGTCGGCGCGTATCAGGAAATCAGCCGTATGGCGATTTGAGGAGAGTTGCATGAGAGCGTTGGCCATCGCCGCGACCGGAATGAATGCGCAGCAGCTTCATGTTGAAGTCATCGCGAACAATATCGCCAATATCAACACGACGGGCTTCAAGCGGGCGCGCGCCGAGTTCACCGATCTGCTCTACCAGGCGGAGCGGCTGCAGGGCACGTCCAACCGCGGCAGCGACAACATGATTCCGGAAGGCGCGCAGGTGGGCCTGGGCGTGCGCACGGCGGCGATCCGCAACCTGCACGTGCAGGGCGCCATCGCCAGCACCGGCAACCGGCTCGATCTCGCGCTGACGGGGCGCGGCTGGTTCCAGGTGACCGACGCATCGGGCGAGACGCTCTATACGCGCGCCGGCGCCTTCAACACCAACGCCAACGGCCAGCTGGTCAATCCGGACGGCTATGCGGTCATTCCGGCGATCACCATTCCGCAGGGCGCGACCGACATCGTGGTCAGCGAAAGCGGCATGGTGAGCGTGCGGCTCGACGGGCAGACGGCGCTGCAGCAGGTCGGCCAGCTCACCATCTCGAATTTCGCCAACGACACCGGCCTCGAGCCACTCGGCGGCAATCTCTACCGCACCACCAGCGCGTCGGGCACGGCGGTCACGGGAGTTCCGGGCGATCCGGGCTTTGCGACTGTGCGGCAGGGGTATCTGGAAAGCTCCAACGTGGATCCGGTGCGCGAAATCACCGAGCTGATCGCCGCGCAGCGCGCCTATGAGATGAACTCCAAGGTGATCACGGCGGCCGATGAAATGGCCGCGACCGTCTCCAAGGGAATGAGGTGACGTCATGAAATTGCTCGGATCCATCTGTCTGGCGAGCCTGCTCGCGCTCACGCCTGCGGCGGCTGTCGAAATACAGCTCGCGGTTCCGCAGAAGACGATCTATCCGGGCGATCTCATCTCGGCCTCGATGCTCACGGCGCGCACGTTCTACATCAACGAAGGGCAGGGCGGCGGCTATGTGCGGGCGCCCGAGACGCTGGAGGGCAAGGTCGCCAAGCGCACGCTGCTCGCCAACCAGCCCATCAATGTGCAGGCCGTCGAGGAGCAGCGGCTAGCGCTCGTCGGCCGCCAGATTCGTGTCGAATACCAGGAAGGCGCTCTTGCGATCTCGACCGTGGGCTCCGTGCTTCAGGCCGGGGCGCTCGGCGAATCGATCAGCGTCCGCATTCTCGACGGCGGCCGCACGGTCGTGGGCGTCGTGCAGCGCGACGGCAGCGTGAAGGTCAACGGGGGATCGTGAGGATGTTCATGCGTGGGCGCGGAGTTCTGGCGCGCAGCCTCATCGCCGCCGTGGTGGCGATCGGCGCGGCCTGCGGCGCGCAGGCGCAGTCCCGGATCAAGGATATCGCGAGCCTGCAGGGCGTGCGCGACAACCAGCTCGTCGGCTACGGCCTCGTGGTCGGCCTCAACGGCACGGGCGACTCGCTGCGCAATTCCGTGTTCACCGAACAATCGCTCCAGTCCATGCTCGACCGCATGGGCGTCAGCGTCCGCAACGGCACGCTGCGCACGCGCAATGTCGCGGCCGTCATCATCACGGCGGATCTTCCGGCCTTTGCGGGGCGCGGCAGCCGCGTCGACGTCACCGTCTCGTCGCTGGGCGACGCCACCTCGCTGATGGGCGGCACGCTGGTCATCACCCCGATGGCGGGCGTCGACGGCGTCACATATGCGGTGGCGCAGGGACAGGTGGCCGTCACGGGCTTCCAGACGGTCGGCCAGGCCGAGACCGTGACGCAGGGCGTGCCGACCGCGGCGCGCATCGCCAATGGCGCGATCATCGAGCGCGAGCTGCCGGGCCGTTTCGCCGACATGGGCGCGATGGTGCTCGAGCTGCGCAATCCGGATTTCAAGACGGCGGTCGAAGTGGCGGACGCCATCAACGCCTATACGCAGCGCCGCTACGGACAGCGCACCGCGACCGAGCGCGATTATCGCAGCGTCGTGCTCAATCGCCCGGCGAAAGTCATGCCGACGCGCTTCATGGCCGAGATCGGCGATCTCACCGTGATGCCGGACGTTCCGGCCCGCGTCGTGGTGGATGCGCGCTCCGGCACGGTCGTGATCGGGCAGGACGTGCAGATTTCCACCGTGGCGGTCACGCATGGCAATCTCACGGTGCGGGTCACCGAGACGCCGACCGTGTCGCAGCCCAAGCCGTTCTCGAGCGGCGAGACGGTGGTGACGCCGCAGACCAGCATCGGGATCGAGCAGGAGCCCGGCAATATCGCGGTGGTGGGCGGCACGACGCTGAAGTCGCTCGTGCGCGGCCTTAACCAGATGGGCCTGAAGCCGACGGGAATCATCGCGATCCTGCAGGCGATCAAGAGCGCGGGCGCGCTGCAGGCCGATCTCGTCGTCCAGTAACAGCCCGACACAAGCTTGCCGATCAATGCTCGCGGCGAGATCCAGTGTCGGAGATTCACCGGGCATGACGTCCAGAAGCAGTATCGATCGGGCAGGCGCATGCGTGTTGGCGCTTGTCGCGTGTCTGGCGTTCGACATGACGGCGCATGCGGCGCCGGGCGATGG
>JAIEQX010000325.1 GCA_019747375.1 Beijerinckiaceae bacterium
CGTCAGGGCCTTTTCGAAGGCCGGCACGCGGAACACGCCATTGGCGCCGGCCCCCGTCACGGCGACGCGAACCTCGGAGCCCTTCTTGGCGACGAACACGCCCACGATGGCGTAGCGCGACGCCGGGTTGCGGAATTTCTGGTAGCCCGACTTGGACGGAACCGGAAAGATGATCTTGGTGATGATCTCGCCCTCGCCCAGCGCCGTGTCGAACATGCCGGTGAAGAAATCGTCGGCCGCGATCTTGCGCTGGTTGGTCACGATGGTCGCGCCCAGCGCCAGGCAGGCCGAGGGATAATCCGCCGCCGGATCATTGTTGGCGACGGAGCCGCCAATCGTGCCGCGATGGCGCACGGCCGGATCGCCGATCCAGCCCGCGAGATCCGACAAGGCCGGGATGGCTTCGCGCAGCTCGGCCGAGGCCGCGACGTCGGCGTGGCGCGTCATGGCCCCGATCGTCACGGTGCGGGACGTCACCTCGATGCCGGCGAGATCCTTGAGCCCGTTCAGGTCGATCAGATTGGCGGGCGAAGCCAGCCGCTGCTTCATGGTCGGCAGGAGCGTCATGCCACCGGCCAGAATCTTCGCATCCGGCGCGGAGCCTGCGAGAGACACGGCTTTGCGCACCGTTTCGGGCCGATGATAGGTGAACGGATACATGTTTTTCTCCCAACGCACGGCGTCGTTGCGCCGGCCTCTGCCCAGTCGACCGGACGGACCGCAAGGCCCGCCCGGACATTCATTCGGCCGCCAGCTTCGGGGCCATTTTCTGCACCGCCCGCCACACCCGCTGGGGCGTGGCCGGCATGGCGATATCCTCGTGTCCGAGCGCGTCCGTGATCGCGTTGATCACCGCGGGCGGGGCCGCGATGGCGCCCGCCTCGCCGCAGCCCTTGATGCCGAGCGGATTGGACGGGCAGCGCGTCTGCGTCATCCCGATCCTGTAGTTCGGCAGATCTTCGGCCCTCGGCATCGAATAGTCCATATAGCTCGCGGTCACGAGCTGCCCGGCGGCGTCGTAGACGGCGCCTTCGAGCAGCGCCTGCCCGATGCCCTGCGCGATCCCGCCGTGCACCTGCCCTTCGACGATCATCGGATTGATGACCTCGCCGAAATCATCGACCGCCGTCCAGCGATCGACATGCGTGACGCCCGTCGCGGGATCGATCTCGACCTCGCAGATGTGCACGCCGGCCGGGAAAGTGAAATTGGTGGGATCCCAGAACGCGCTCTCCTTCAGCCCGGGCTCGAGGTCCTGCCCGTTGAACTTGTGGGCAATATAGGCCTGAAGCGCCACGGACGCGAAGTCGATTTCCTTGTCGGTCCCGCGCACCGTGAACTTGCCGTCCCTGAACTCGATGTCCTGGTCGGAGGCCTCGAGGCAATAGCCCGCGACTTTCTTGGCCTTGGCCTCGATCTTGTCGAGCGCCTTGACGATGGCCGACATGCCGACCGCGCCCGAGCGCGAGCCATAGGTGCCCATGCCCATCTGCACCTTGTCGGTGTCCCCGTGCACGATCGAGACATTGTCGATCGGAATGCCGAGCCGCTCGGAGACCAGCTGCGCGAACGTCGTCTCGTGTCCCTGCCCGTGCGAATGCGAGCCGGTGAGAATTTCCACCGTGCCGATCGGATTGACCCGCACCTCCGCCGATTCCCACAGGCCGACGCCCGCGCCCAGCGATCCGACCGCCGCCGAGGGCGCGATGCCGCAGGCCTCGATATAGGCCGAGATGCCGACGCCGCGCAGCAGCCCGCGCCGCTCCGACTCGCGCTTGCGCTTGCCGACATTGCGGTAATCGGCCATTTCCAACGCCTTTTCGAGCGCCGCGGTGTAATTGCCCGCGTCGTAGCACATGATCACCGGGGTCTGGTGCGGGAAGCTCTTGACGAAATTCTTCCGCCTGAACTGCGCCGGATCGCTGCCCGTCTCGCGCGCCGCGACCTCCACCAGCCGCTCGATCACGAAGGTCGCCTCGGGCCGTCCCGCGCCGCGATAGGCGTCGACCGGCGCCGTGTTGGTATAGACCGCGTCGACCTCGCAATAGATTGCCGGAATGGCGTATTGGCCCGACAGCAGAGGCGCGTAGAGATAGGTCGGCACCGAGGACGAGAAGGTCGACAGATAGGCGCCGAGATTCGCCGTCGTGTGCACGCGCAGGCCCAGGATGCGGCCCTTGTCGTCGAGCGCCATTTCCGCATGCGTGACGTGGTCGCGCCCGTGCGCGTCGGCCAGAAAGGCCTCGGTGCGGTCCGACGTCCATTTCACCGGCCGTCCGACCTTCTTGGCGGCCCAGACGCACACCGTCTCTTCCGCATAGATGAAGATCTTGGAGCCGAAGCCGCCGCCCACGTCAGGCGCGATGACCCGCAGCTTGTGCTCCGGCGCGATGCCGATGAAGGCCGACAGCACGAGGCGCGCGACATGCGGATTCTGGCTCGTCGTGTAGAGCGTAAAGGCGTCCTGACCCGAATCGTAATCGCCCACCGCGGCGCGCGGCTCCATCGGGTTGGGCACGAGGCGGTTGTTGACGAGATCGATCTTCGTCACATGCGCGGCTTTGGCGAAAGCCGCCTGCGTCTCGCCCTCGTTGCCGATCGCCCAGCGGTAGACGGCATTGTCGGGCGCGACCTCATGCACCACGGGCGCGCCCGGCTTCAGCGCGTCGGAGGTCGCCACCACGGCGGGCAGCACGCGATAATCGACCACGATCCTTTCGGCGGCGTCCTTGGCCTGCGACAGCGTTTCGGCGATCACGACGGCGACATGGTCGCCGACATAACGCACCTTGCCCTGCGCCAGCGCGGGATGGCCGCCGGCCTTCATGGCCTCGCCGTCCTTGGAATGGATCATCCAGCCGCAGATCAGCCCGCCGATCTTGTCGGCCGCGAGATCGTCGCCCGTGAACACCGCCACCACGCCCGGCATGGCCAGCGCCGCCGCCGCGTCGATGCGGATGATTTCGGCATGGGCGTGCGGCGAGCGCAGGAAGGCGGCATGCGCCTGCCCGTGCCGGTTCACGTCGTCGGTATATTGTCCCTTGCCGGTGATGAAGCGAAAATCTTCCTTGCGCCGCACGGACGCGCCAATGCCGGTAGCACTCATCTGTTTCCTCCAGAAAAGTGACCGGTTCGCCGACGCGTCCGGCTCTTGCTTTTGGCTCAAATGATTTTGGCTTCGAGGCGGCGGATTATTCCGCAGCCTTGGACAATCCGCCCATGGCTTCCGCCCCGGCGTGAATGGCTTTCACGATGTTATGATAGCCCGTGCAGCGGCAGATATTGCCCTCGAGCTCCTCGCGAATGGTCTTGTCGTCGAGATCGTTGCCCTTCCGGCGCACGATATCGACCGCCATCATGATCATGCCGGGCGTGCAGAAGCCGCATTGCAGGCCATGATGCTCGCGAAACGCCGCCTGCATGGGATGCAGGTCCGCGCCATTCGCCAGACCTTCGATCGTAGTGACCTGCGAACCTTCGAACTGGATCGCCAGCGCTGTGCAGGATTTCACCGCAAGACCGTCGACATGGACGACGCAGCACCCGCATTGGGTCGTGTCGCAGCCCACATGCGTTCCCGTCAGGCGCAGGTCGTCGCGCAGGAACTGCACCAGCAGCGTCCGCGGGTCGATGTCCTTGGACACCGTCTTGCCGTTCACGACCATAGAAACCGCCGTCATCGAGTCCCCTCCCGGATCCTTAAATGCATCTTCGCAATCCGTCGGGCCGGATCATGCAGCCCGGCTCGAAGATCGTCAAACGCTCCGATGCGCTTTCCGGTGAACCGTCGCGGTCCGGGCGCCGCAAATGGACTAGCGTGCGCCCTGTAGGCCCGAGGCGGCGGCCCCGCCCGGCCACTCGGCGGGCTCGACATCCGGCGAGGCTGGCTTGAAATAGCTTCCGATCACGGGCGCGTTTCGCAGCACGGCCCTCAGTTTTGGATTCATGTCGCTTTTGGCCGCGATCATCGCCAGGGCCAGGCCGAGCATCAGCACGTAGCCAATCTGGCTCCAGGGAATCAGCCGTTCGGGCTGCCCGTAGCGTTCGAAATCACTCATCGGAAATGTCACTCACCTCTGGCAATCAGGATAGCGTGCCAGAAGCCGATCAATATGCCGTTGAATAAATAACTCGAATTTGAGCGAAACCGCGCCTGGGGTAGACCATGGCGGCATGTCGCGGAGGCCGCCGGCCGCATCGTCATGACGCTGGCCGGCGTTCGTTTCGGTGCGTCAGCCGGCGCGGACCGCAGCGGCGAAATTGGCGAAGAACTGGTCCGCCGTCTTCTTGGCCACGCCGTCGATCAGGCGCGCGCCGAGCTGCGCGATCTTGCCGCCGACATTGGCTTCGACGTCGTAGTTCAGGGTGCAGCCCGGCTCGCCTTCCGGCGGGTCGGTCAGTTCGACGCGGGCCCCGCCCTTGGCGAATCCGGCCACGCCGCCCTCGCCCTGGCCGCTGATGCGGTAGGAGTTCGGCGGATCGAGATCGGTCAGTTCGACGCTGCCCTTGAAAGTGGCGCCGACGGGGCCGACCTTGAGCTTCACGACGGCGGTGAAAGAGGTGTCGCTGGTCTTGTCGAGCGACTGGCAGCCCGGGATGCAGGCCTTGAGGACTTCCGGGTCATTGAGCTTCGCCCAGACAACCTCACGTTCTGCAGGGAGAGCAACCGCTCCCTTCATCGTCATCGCCATACAACATCCTCCTTCAATGACATCCGCCGGGTCGGGCCCGACGGATCTGGTTTGACGCGACGCTCGTCTCCGGATGGCTCCGGGCCTCCGGTTGCGCATCGCGCTCGGGGAGGTTATGCGCTTTTGCCGCGCCCAGCACAAAAGGTGTTAAAGCCAGCGCGGAACAGGAGCAAGTGCATGGGACAGCTGAAGATCGGAACAGAGAGCTTCAATGTCGAAATCGAGGGGCCGGCTGACGCCCCGGTGCTGATGCTTTCGAACTCGCTCGGGACCAACCTCCACATGTGGGGGCCGCAGATGCCGGAGCTCGTGAAACATTTCCGCGTCGTGCGATATGACGCACGCGGCCACGGCCATTCCGTCGCCAGCGAAGGCCCCTATTCCATCGCCATGCTGGGCCGCGACGCCCTGGCGATCATGGATGAGCTTGGCCTCGACAAGGTGAACTGGCTCGGCCTGTCGATGGGCGGCATGGTCGGACAATGGCTGCTGGCCCATGCGGGCGACCGCATCGAGCGCGCCGTGCTCGCCAACACGTCATCCTACATGCCTGACGCGCGCCCGTGGAACGCCCGCATCCTGAAGGTGCAGAAGGACGGCATGGCTTCGATCGCCCAGACGGTCTGCGACCGCTGGTTCACGCCGGAATTCCAGGGGCGCGATCCGCACGCCGTCGAAGGCATCGCCGCCATGCTGCGCACGACGCCCGACCACGGCTATATCGCGGCCTGCGCGGCCGTTCGCGACATGGACCTGCGCGAGATCGTCCGCAGCGCCAACCGCCCCGTGCTGGTCATCGCCGGAACCCGCGACCCCGCGACCCCGGCCCCGCTCGGCCGCGAGATCGCCGATTCCATCCCGGGCGCGCAATATGTCGAGTTCGAGACCGCGCACCTGTCAAACATCGAACAACCCGAAGCCTTCACGGCCGCGGTGGTGAAGTTCCTGACCGCTCCCGCCCGCACGGCGTCGGCTCGCAGGCCGGCGGCCAAAAAAGCAACAGGCAAGAAAGCTGCGGTGAAGAAGGCCGCGGCCAGGAAGCCCGTCGCGAAAAAGGCGGTACGGAAGAGCGCCGTCAAAAAGGCTCCCGCCAAGAAAGGGCCCGCCAAAAAAGGGCCTGCCAAGAAAGGTCCGGCGAAGAAAGGTCCGGCCAGAAAGGCCGCCGCCAAGAAATCCGTTTTGAAGAAGGGCGCGACGAAAAAGTCGGCGCAGAAGAAGGCTCCGGCCAAGAAGGCGCCGGCCAGGAAGGTCTCCGCCAAAAAGGCTGCGACGAAAAAGACCGCGTCGAAGAAAACCGCCGCCCGCAAGGCGCCGGCGCGCAAGACCACCAAGAGGGGAGCACGCTGATGGACGACAAGAAGCGCTTCGATCAGGGCATGCAGGTCCGCCGCGCGGTTCTCGGCGACGCCTGGGTGGACAAGTCGGAAGCCGGCAAGACGGCGTTCAACGCCGACTGGATCGACTTCATCACCCGTACCGCCTGGGGCGACATCTGGTCGCGCCCGGGGCTCGACCGCCGCACCCGCTCGGTCATCGTGCTGACCTCGACGATCTCGACCCGCAACTGGGACGAATACAAGCTCCATGTCCGCGCCGCATTCAACAACGGCCTGACAAAGGAAGAAATCGCCGAGATCATCCTGCAATGCGCGATCTACGCCGGCGTGCCGCCCGCCAACCACGCCTACAAGCTGGCGCAGGAAGTCTTCAACGAAATGGACAAATGAAAAACCCGGGCGCTGCGGCGCCCGGGCTTCTTTTCGGTCAGCGCGAGACGAGCGGCGGGCGCTCAGGCCTCGCCGAAGACGCGGCGGAAGATCGTGTCGACATGCTTCAGATGATAGCCGAGGTCGAACAATTCCTCGATCTCGGCGTCGCTCAGGGCTTTCTTCACATCCGCATCCTTCTTCAGAAGCGTCAGGAAGTCGCCCTCCCCGCGCCAGACCGGCATGGCGTTGCGCTGGACGAATGAATAGGAATCCTCGCGCGACACGCCCTTCTGGGTCAGCGCCAGCAATACGCGCTGCGAATGGATCAGCCCGCCGAGACGGTCGAGATTCTTCCGCATGTTTTCCGGATAGACGATCAGCTTGTCGATGACCCCGGTGAGACGGGCCAGCGCGAAATCGAGCGTCACGGTGGCGTCCGGCCCGATCATGCGCTCGACCGACGAATGCGAAATATCGCGTTCGTGCCAGAGCGCGACATTTTCGAGCGCCGGCGTCACCATGCCGCGCACGAGGCGCGCGAGGCCGGTGAGATTTTCCGTCAGCACCGGATTGCGCTTGTGCGGCATGGCCGACGAGCCCTTCTGCCCGGCCGAGAAAAACTCCTCGGCCTCCAGCACTTCGGTGCGCTGCATGTGGCGGATTTCGGTGGCCACCCGCTCGATCGACGAGGCGATCACGCCCAGCGTCGCGAAGAACATCGCGTGACGGTCGCGCGGAATGACCTGCGTGGACACGGGCTCGACGCTCAGGCCCATCTTGGCCGCCACATGCTCCTCGACGCGCGGATCGATATTGGCGAAAGTGCCGACCGCGCCCGAAATCGCGCAGGTGGCGACTTCGGCGCGCGCATGCACGAGACGTTCGCGGCAGCGGGAAAATTCCGCATAGGCCTGCGCGAGCTTGAGCCCGAAGGTGACGGGCTCGGCGTGAATGCCGTGCGAACGGCCGATCACCGGCGTCATCTTGTGCTCGAAGGCGCGGCGCTTGATGGCGGCGAGCAGCGCGTCGAGATCGGCGAGCAGGATGTCGGAGGCGCGCGCGAGCTGCACCGCAAGGCAGGTGTCCAGCACGTCGGAACTGGTCATGCCCTGATGCACGAAGCGCGAGTCGGGGCCGATGAATTCCGCCAGATGGGTCAGAAAGGCGATCACGTCATGCTTGGTGACCCGCTCGATCTCGTCGATGCGCGCGACGTCGAAGGTGACGTCCCCGGCGCGCTCCCAGATCGCCCGGGCGCTCTCCTTCGGGATGACGCCGATCTCGGCGAGAGCGTCGCAGGCATGCGCCTCGATCTCGAACCAGATGCGAAAGCGCGTCTGCGGCTCCCAGATGGCGACCATTTCGGGGCGGGAATAGCGCGGGATCATCAGCTTCGTCTCCCTCTTTCCGGCATCGGAAAGGGCGTGGTGGACCATGCGCGTGGCCCTAGCATGTGCGGGCCGTCGGGACCAGTGGCGGCGCGGCGGCGGAAAAACCCGGGCCGGCGAACTTGCATCTTCGGCCCGATCCCTGCATCTAGCCCCGTGCGCCCCCAACGAGACCCAGATCATGTCCCTCGACCGCCGCCGCCAGACTGAAGGTTTTCTCTGCCTGATCGCCTTCGGGGCCTGCATTCCGCTGGCCAATTGGCTGATCGGCAATGTCGGCACGGTCTGCGTGCCCAAGGGTCCCTGCCTCATTCCCGTCGCGCCCGGCATTACCGCCCCGAGCGGCGTGCTGATGGTCGGCCTGGCGCTGGTGCTGCGCGATCTGGTGCAGCGCCGCCTGGGCGCGGGTTTCGCGCTGATCGCCATCGCGGCCGGCACGCTGCTCTCGGCGCTGGTGGCCCCGCCGGCTCTCGTGATCGCATCCGCCGGCGCCTTCCTGTTCTCGGAACTCGTGGATTTCGCCGTCTATACGCCGCTGCAGCGCCGCCGCCTCGTGCTGGCGGTCTTCGCCTCGAGCGCCGCCGGCCTGGTGATCGACTCGCTGGTTTTCCTCTGGCTCGCCTTCGGCAGCCTCGACTATCTGGGCGGCCAGATCATCGGCAAGGCCTGGATGGTGCTGCTCGCCCTGCCGCTCATCGCCTGGCTGCGCCAGCGCGACGAACGCCTCGGCCTCGCCCCCGCCTGACGCCTAGAAACGGTCGGCCCGATAGGGCGCCGGGTCGGTGAACGGCTCCGCGCCCGTGACGAGATCGGCGATCAGCCGCCCGCTCACCGGCCCCAGCGTGAAGCCGTGGTGCTGGTGGCCGAAATCGAACCACAGGCCCGGATGGCGCGGCGCCGGGCCGATGATCGGCAGCATGTCCGGCAGGCACGGGCGCGCGCCCATCCAGGGCTTGGCGTCGAGCCGGGCGCCGAGCGGAAAGATCTCGCGCGCCAGAGGCTCCGTCCGGGCCAGCTGGACGGGCGTCGGCGGCGCGTCCCGCCGGGCGAATTCGGCGCCGGTCGTCAGGCGGATGCCGCGCAGCATCGGGGCCAGCACATAGCCCCCCTCGACGTCCAGCACCGGCACGTTGAGCACGGCCGGCGGCTCGGGCGCATAATGCATGTGATAGCCGCGCTTCACCGCCAGCGGAATGTCATAGCCGAGCGGCCGGTAGACCAGATCTGACCACGGCCCGAGCGCCGCCACGACATCGCGCGCCCGCAGGCGCTCCTCGCCCGCCGGCAGGCTCCAGCCCTGCGCCTCCTGCGTCAGGCCCCGCGCGTCCCCCTCCAGCATGACGCCGCCGCGCTGGAGGAACAGCGCCGCATAGGCCTTGGCGAGCCCGCCCGGATCCGTCACCACGCCCGGATCGCGCAGATGCACGCCGCCCGCGAAAGTCCCGCGCAGGAACGGCTCGCGCGCCGCGATCGCTTGATGGTCCAGCACCTCGAAGGCGCGGCCATAGGGCGTCAGCCGCTCGGCCTCGCGCACCGCCTTGTCGAACGAGGACTGCGAGCGGCAAAGCTTCATCCAGCCGGTGCGGTTGAGCAGATGCATGGCGCCCGCCGCCTGCATCAGCGCCTCATGCTCGCTGAGGCTTCGCTCGATCAGCGGCAGGGCCGCGGTGGCGCTGCGCAGCGCGCCTTCGGGCGACGAGTTCATCCAGTAGCGAAACAGCCAGGACGCCAACCCGGGCAGCGCAGACAGATGGTAATGCGCCTCGGGCGAGCGGTTGAGCGCATAGCGCAACAGGGCCGCGGGCTCGCGCGGAAACATGTAGGGGAAAATCGACGAGCGCTCGATCAGCCCGGCATTGCCGAAGCTCGTTTCCTCGCCCGCCTGCCGACGCCGGTCGACCAGCGCCACCGAACGACCGCGCGCCTGAAGGTGCAGCGCCGCCGAGACGCCCACCATGCCGGCTCCCAGCACCATCACGTCGAAATCGCGCGTCACGTCGTCTCCCGGGTCGCAGGGCGCCGCTCGTCAAGCCGCGCCGGAGGCTATGATATAGGCGCCGCAAAGGCGAGGCGCAGCGCGGCCGATTGGACACGCCCTCCCGCCTCATGTTAGGCCGCGCGCAATCCCAGCCCCGGAGCCCGTCATGCGCCCGCTCAAGATCCTGCCCTCGATGCTCGCGAGCGATTTCGCCAAACTCGGCCAGGAAACCTCCGACGTGATGGAAGCCGGCGGCGATCTCGTGCATCTCGACGTGATGGACGGACATTTCGTTCCCAACATCACCTTCGGGCCGGATGTCATCAAGGCGATCCGCGGCGCGACCACGAAGCCCTTCGACGTGCATCTGATGATCTCGCCCGCCGATCCCTATCTCGAGGCCTTCGCCAGGGCCGGGTCGGACATCATCACGGTCCATGCCGAGGCGGGGCCGCATATCCATC
Organism: Beijerinckiaceae bacterium; assembly: GCA_019747375.1. Taxonomy (GTDB): domain Bacteria; phylum Pseudomonadota; class Alphaproteobacteria; order Rhizobiales; family Beijerinckiaceae; genus Terripilifer. Next base: position 10,231 of record JAIEQX010000325.1, read on the forward strand.
GCTCGCTTCAGGCCATCCGCGCGCTCGGCAAACGCGCCGGCGTGGCGATCAATCCCGGCACGCCGGAAAGCATGATCGAGCCCCTGCTCGACGACGTCGACCTCATCCTCGCCATGACGGTCAATCCCGGCTTCGGCGGCCAGAGCTTCATCCGCCCGGTGCTGCAGAAGGTGCGACGCATCCGCGACATGGTGGGGGGACGCGACATCGACATCGAACTCGATGGCGGCGTGACCGCGCAGAACGCCGCCGATTGCGCCGCCGCGGGCGCGAATTATCTCGTGGCCGGCTCGGCCGTCTTCAAGGGCGGCCCCAACGCCTATGCGAAGAACATCGAGGCGATCCGCATGGCGGCCATGGGCGCGCGCGGCGAGATCGCCTGAGGGCGACAGGGGCGCGCGAGAACGTCTCGCGCCGCGCGCCCCCGCCTGATCACATCTCGACGTAGGACATCTTTCCGTCGGGCATCTTCTTCCAGACATACATCACATAGTCGGCGTCATTGCGGTCGCCCTTCTTGTTGAAGGAGAACTTGCCGATGACCGTGTCGAACGTCATCCCGGAATGCATCACTTCTGCGACCTTCTTGGTGTCGAGCGAATTGGCTTTTTCCGCCGCCTGCTTGATCACCTGCACGGAGGCATAGCTGTAGAGCGTGTAGGATTCCGGATTGATGTTCTTGTCGGTGAATTTCTTCACGATGGCGGCCGCGTCCGGGCGCTTGGTCGGATCGGGACCGAAGGTCATCAGCGTGCCTTCCACCGCGTCGCCCGCGATCGCCGCGAGTTCCGCCGCCGCAATGCCGTCGCCGCCCATCATCACGGTTGTCAGACCCTGCTCGCGCATCTGGCTCAGCAGCACGCCGGCTTCGGGATGCAGGCCGCCCCAGAACAGAAGGTCGACCCGCTGCGCTTTCAGCTTCGTGACAACGGCGCGGTAGTCGCGCTCGCCCGGGTTGATGCCCTCGTACACGACTTCCTTCACGCCCTTCGCGTTCATGGCCTTCTTGGTCTCGTCCGCCAGTCCCTTGCCGTAGGGCGTCTTGTCGTGCAGGACCGCGATGCGCTTGTCCTTCATCTTGCTGACGATGTAGTCGGCCGCGACCGCGCCCTGCTGGTCGTCGCGTCCGCAGGTGCGGAACACGTTCCACAGGCCGCGTTCCGTGAATGTCGGGTTGGTCGAGGCCGGAGTGATCTGCAGGATGCCGTTTTCGTTGTAGACTTCCGCGGACACCGGGATCGAGACGCCGGAATTGAAGTGGCCGACGACATATTTCACGCCATCGCCCACGAACTTGTTGCCCGCCGAAACGCCCTGCTCGGGCTTGGAGGCGTCGTCGCCGACAAAGATCTGGATCTGCTGGCCGAGAATGCCGCCCGCCGCATTGATGTCGGCCGCCGCCTGCTCGGCGCCGTTCTTCAGCTGCGCGCCGAAAGCCGCGCTGCCGCCCGTGATCGGACCGCCGACGCCGAGCTTGACCTGGGCCTGCGCGCTGAACGCGGAGCCCGCCAGCACCGAAAGCGCGACGCCCGCCGACAGCATGAGGCCGCGCATGGAATGTCTCTTCATGGAAATCTCCTTCTCGTAACTCGTCCGACCCGCCCATACGGAACGGTCCCGATCTTGGCGGCGATGATTGCCGGTTTCCGCATCCCTGTCATCCGCAATCGCGGTTCATCCGGGCTCCCTTTCGGCCCAGAAGAACAAGCCTTTGCGGACAAAGGCGAAACCATATTGACGGCTGATCTGGCGCGCACGCGTCAGCCGGAACGCCATCAACGCGACCGCGAGAATGAACGCGAAGGTCAGGCCGAACCCCGCCAGCGCGCCGGCGAGATCCGCCAGGGCGGCCGCAGGCGCTTCACGCAAGGCCGCCAGAGCCGCGACGATCCGCGCGCCCGGTATGACCGGATTTTCGAACAGGGCGTAATCCAGAAATCCGATCGCCGCCGCGAGCATCAGGCAGAAGGTCACGAGGCGGCTCGCCGGCCGCCACGTCTGCGCGATCGCGCGGCCGGTCGCAAAGGCCGCGGCGCCGCCCAGGACCACGGTGAGCAGCAAAGTCGTCCAGAGCGCGTCCGGTCCGGCCGGCGCGATGATTTCGATCATCAATGCCCTCCTTCGAGATAGGCGGCGCGCACGTCGGCGCGGCCGAGCAACTCGCGCCCGCCGCCCGACAGCGTGATCGCGCCATTGACCATCACATATCCGCGGTCCGCGAGTTTAAGCGCATGATAGGCGTTCTGCTCGACCAGAAAGACCGTGAGTCCCTGCGTGCGGTTGAGATCGCGGATCACGTCGAAAATCTGCTTCACGATCAGCGGCGCGAGGCCGAGCGAAGGCTCGTCCAGCATCAGCAGGCGCGGCCGGCTCATCAGGGCGCGCGCGATGGCGAGCATCTGCTGCTCGCCGCCCGACAGCGTGCCGCCGCGCTGCGCCGCGCGCTCCTTGAGGCGCGGGAACACCGCGAACATGCGCTCGAGGTCTTCGGCGAAATGCGCGCCGCCGTTGACGGATGCGCCCATCTGAAGATTCTCGAGCACAGTCATGCGCGGAAAAATGCGCCGCCCCTCGGGCGATTGCGCCAAGCCGAGCCGGGCGATGAGATGCGGGGGCAGCCGGGTAATGTCGGTCCCGTCGAAGACGATCTCGCCGCGGCGCGCCTGCGGGCGTCCGAACACGGTCATCATCAGGGTCGACTTGCCCGCGCCGTTGGCTCCGATGATGGTGACGATCTCGCCCGGATAGATATCGACGTCGACGCCCTTCAGCGCCACGATCTGGCCATAGGCGGCTTCGACTCCCCGCACGGCGAGCAATGGCGCGCCCGTGCGGGCGATGCGATCCTGGGGGGCCGGCGCCGTTTCGCTCACGTCGCCACCTCGGCGATTTCGGCTTCCACCGCCTGCAATTCGTCCTCGTCCTCCACGCCGAGATAGGCCGCGATGACGCGGGGATCGTTGCGAACCTCCTCCGGCGTGCCGTCCGCGATCCGGATGCCGTAGTCGAGCACGATCACATGATCGGAAATCTGCATCACCACGCTCATGTCATGCTCGATGAGCAGGATCGACGTCCCTTCCCGGTCGCGGATCATGCGCAGGAGCGCGTTCAGCTCCAGCGACTCGCGCGGATTGAGCCCCGCCGCCGGTTCGTCGAGACAGAGCAGCACGGGATCGGTGCACATGGCGCGGGCGATTTCGAGCCGACGCTGCGCCCCGTAGGGCAAGGCGCCCGCGGGATCGTCCGCTCGATCCGTGAGCCCGATCTGGTCGAGCCAGAAAGCCGCCTTGTCGACAGCCTGCTTTTCGCGCGCCAGATAGGACGGCCAGCCGAGCAGGCCGAGCAGGCTCATGCCGGACGCATGCATCAGCGGATTGTGCTGCGCCACAATGAGATTTTCCAGAACCGTCATGCCGGGAAACAGACGGATGTTCTGGAACGTGCGGGCCACGCGCGCGAACCGGGTGATCTGGAAATCCGGCATCCGCTCGAGCAGATAGAGATCCCCCTCGGGGAATCGCCGGCTTCGTTTGCCGGTGCGGGTCAGCGCCGCGACATCCGCCGCCAGAGCCCGGCCTTCACGCGCCAGCGCCAGCCGTCCCTGCGAGGGCTTGTAGAAGCCCGTGACGCAATTGAAGACAGTCGTCTTGCCGGCCCCGTTGGGGCCGATCAGCGCTGTAATGTCGCCGCGTCCGACTTCGAACGAAAGGTCGTTCACGGCCACCAGGCCGCCGAAGCGCATGGTGAGATGTTCGACGACGAGCAGCGGATCGCTCATCCAGCGCCGCGTCGCGCCGTGTGAAGTGTCAGCCATGCGGGCCTCCGCGCATCAGCCGTGCCCTTCGTTGACGAGCGCGCCCGACACCGTCTTGCGCGTGCGGAACACGACCGACGGACTGCGTCCCGAAATCAGCCCACGCGGACGCCAGATCATCATCACCACCATGGCGAAACCGAAGATGAGCATGCGATACAGGGCAGGATCGAACGACGAGCCGAAGATCAGTTTCAGGAATTCGAGTTCGCGCAGGATTTCGGTGCCCCCCACCATCACGATGGCGGCGAGCGCCACGCCGATCTGCGAGCCCATGCCGCCCAGCACCACCACCGCCAGGATGGTGGCGGATTCCACGAAGGTGAAACTGTCCGGATTGACGAAGCCCTGACGCACGGCGAAGAACGAGCCCGCGAAGCCGCCGAACATGGCGCCGAGCGCAAAGGCCGTGAGCTTGGTGTTGGTCGTGTTGATTCCGAGCGACCGGCAGGCGATCTCGTCCTCGCGCAGGGCCTCCCAGGCGCGCCCGACCGGCATGCGACGCAGCCGGATGGTGACGAAATTGGTCAGCAGCGCGAGACACAGGATCAGGTAGAACAGGAAGATCGTGCGATGGATCGGGCTGAAGGCGAGGCCGAACATCGCCGCAAAGCCATTGTCGCCGGCGGTGAACGGCACGCCGAAGAAGGTGATGCGCGGGATCGACATGATGCCGGCCTTGCCGTTCGTCAGGTCGGTCCAGTTGGTCAGGACCGCGCCGATGATCTCGCCGAAGGCCAGCGTCACGATGGCGAGATAATCGCCCCTCAGTCTCAGCACCGGAAAGCCCAGGATCACGCCCCACAGCGCCGCGAACAGTCCTGCGAGCGGCAGGCACCACCAGAACGAAAGGCCGAACTGCGTCGACAGCAGCGCGTAAGCGTAGGCGCCCACGGCATAGAACGCCACATAGCCGAGATCGAGCAGGCCCGCGAGCCCCACCACGATGTTGAGGCCCCAGCCGAGCATGACGAAGATCAGGATCTGGATGCCGAAATTGTTGATCCACTTGAGCGAGCCGGACGGACCGAGCAACCACAGCATGATCAGCGGGAACAGGAACAGCGCGATGACGCCGACGCCCGGCAGGACCTTGCCGAACAATGGATTGACGGCGCGAGCCGCAGGGACGTCCGGCGCGACGGCGCCGCGCGACGCCAGCCTGCGGTCGAGCGCGAAACCCGCGCCGATCATGGCCGCGCCGATCGCCATCCACGCCAGTCCGTTTTCCGGCGCGGCGCCGGCCTGTGTGACGAGCATCGCGGCGCCGCCGACGAGCGGCCATGTGCCCGGAACCGCAAGCGCGCGGGCGCGCCAGTCCGCCAGCAAAAGCGCGCACAGGCGCCCGAAGAAAACCAGCACGGCGGCGATGACCAGCCAGGACCAGCGCTGCTCCAGCACGATCCTGTTCGACAGGTCCATCTGCGTGCCGAGCGCCAGGATCGGGAACGCGAGCCCGGCCGTCACGAGGCTCGCGAAGGCCGCCTCGCGAACCGCCGAGCGCGGCGCGGGCCCCGCCGATGCGCCAGGATCGCTCATCAGACTTTCTCGACTTCCGGGCGCCCAAGCAGCCCCGAGGGCATGAAGATCAACGTGATGGCGAGGATCGAAAACGCCGCGACATCCTTGTAGTCGCTCGAGAAATAGGCCGACCAGAAGACCTCGATCAGGCCGATGAGCAGCCCCCCGAGGACCGCGCCCGGGAGCGAGCCGATGCCGCCCAGAACCGCCGCCGTGAAGGCCTTCACGCCCGGCACGAAACCGTCGGCGAAATTCACCACGCCGTAATACATCATGTAGAGAACGCCCGCGACGGCGGCGAGCGCGGCCCCGATGATGAAGGTGAGCGAAATCGTGCGGTCGACGTCGACGCCAAGCAGCGCCGCCATGCCGCGATCCTGCTCGCAGGCGCGCTGGGCGCGGCCGAGCGCGGTTTTCTGGACCAGAAACCAGAACCCGAGCAGCAGCACGGCCGTGACCGTCACGATCATGATCTGCTTGTAGGAGAGCGTGACGTCGAAGGCGCCGCCGCTCGTCAGGTGGATCACGTCGGTGAACATCGGCGGCGCCGGCTTGTTGCGCGGCCCCTGCACGACCTGCACGAAATTGGCGAGAAAGATCGACATGCCGATAGCGGAGATCAGCGGCGCCAGCCGAAACGATCCGCGCAGCGGCCGATAGGCCACGCGCTCGATCGCCCAGCTCCAAAGGGACGTCAGCGCCATGGCGGCGACGAGCACCGCCACGAAGGCGAACGCCAGCGACGTGACTCCGAAAATCTGAGTGATCGCCAGGAAAATGATCAGCGCGA